>JAHLVZ010000005.1 GCA_019058165.1 Candidatus Heimdallarchaeota archaeon | reverse complement strand
ATTACTAGGAACAGATCGGAAAAATATCCATGTTACAGCAAACGATAGAGTATTAGTAGTTGGTCGAGTATCCTATTTAGATAATGGGGATCTAATCGATTGTACAAAACAAGGGTCTAGTGGGAAAAACGTTAATCCAATGCAAGATCACATAACTGACCTAGAATCAGATGCAGAATTCATCCTTGTAGTGGAGAAACAAGCAGCATTTCTAAGGTTAGCAGAAGATAAATTCTATGAAAAATATCCATGTATAATTCTAACAGGTAGTGGGCAACCAAACGTTGCTACAAGAATCTTTTTGAGAAAAATGAGTCATGACCTTTCGTTACCTGTGTTTGCAATCATGGATTCGGATCCGTACGGTTTAGATATATTAAGAGTGTACGGCTTGGGTAGTAAGGCTTTATCCTATGAATCTTATGAATTAGCTACTCCTAATATAAAGTGGTTAGGAGTACGTCCATCAGATCTGAACAAGTATAATCTTCCCCAGAACTGTCGCTTACCTATGAGTAAAATGGATATTTCCAGAGCAAAAATGATGATGGAAGAAAGATTCGTTCGAGTTCGTCCGGATTGGATAAAAGAACTTAAACTCATGATTGATACCAAGCAAAAAGCAGAAATCCAAGCTTTAGCAAGTCGAGGTATCAAATTCTTCACAGAGGAGTATCTTCCCACTAAAATTGAAACCGGTGATTGGGTTTAATTCCCGGTATTCTTCTTTTCTTATCATTTTTTACAGTATTTTTTTATTTTCTTTTTCATCAAAAGTTTTTTGAGCTGATTCTTTTGCTTTTGTTAGTATAGGTGAATCTTATGTCAGATATTGAAAGAAGTTTCGTTATGGTTAAACCTGATGCTGTTAAAAGACGATTAATTGGTGAAATTATTTCGAGGTTAGAAAAAGTAGGATTACGAATTGTAGCTATGAGAATGCTCCAATTAACCAAAGATATGGCTGAAGAACATTATGCTATCCACAAAGACAAACCATTCTTTGATGGTTTAGTGAAATTCATCACTAGTGGACCAGTTGTTGCGATGGTTGTCGAAGGCAAAGATGCTGTGAAACGTGTTCGCAAATTAGCAGGTGCTACAAAACCAATGGAAGCAGAAGTTGGCACTATGCGAGGTGATTTAGCTATGGAAATTGGCAGAAATGTTGTTCATGCTGCTGATTCGCCAGAAAATGCTAAAATAGAGTATTCTATTTATTTTAAAGCGTCAGATTTCGTTAAGAATCCTATGCTTGATGAAGATTGGGTTTATGAATAAGTCTAACTTTAATTTGCCTAAAACCAATAGGAGGAAACCACTATGTCAGAAGAAAAAACAAAGAAACATACTAAGAAGCCTACTAAAGAACCTACTAAGAAACCTGCTGTGAAACCTACTAAAGAACCTACTAAGAAACCTGCTGTGAAACCTACTAAAGAACCTACCAAGAAACCTGCTGTGAAACTTACTAAAGAACCTGCTAAGAAACCTCCTAAAAAAGAAGAAATAGTAGAAGTTGATGAAGGCAAAAGACTCAAAGCTCCAATTTGTGTTATCTTAGGACATATTGATCATGGTAAAACCTCTATCTTAGATGCTGTTCGAGGTACTGCTGTTCAAGCACGAGAAGCCGGTGGAATAACTCAACAGATAGGTGCTTCTTATTTCCCTATTGAAACTATCAATGAAATCTGTGGCGATTTATTGGCAAAAGGAGCAATTAAACTCAAGATACCTGGTATCCTTATTGTTGACACTCCTGGCCATGCTGCCTTTCTGAATCTCCGTACAAGAGGAGCATCTGTTGCAGATATAGCTATAGTTGTTGTGGATGTGCTTGCAGGTTTTCAACCTCAAACTTTCGAATCAATGCGCTTGCTTAAACAAAGAAAAATACCTTTCTTAATTGCTGCCAATAAGACAGACAAAGTTGCTGGCTGGAAATCACATGAAGGAGAGAATTTCTCAAAGACCTTCAAGAAGCAAACTGTCGATACACAAAAAGCCCTTGACAGACATTTATATGAGTTAATGGGTGAATTATCTAAAATGGGTTATCCTTCTGATAGGTATGATAGAATCAGAAATTATACTGAGAATGTTGGTATCATTCCTACAAGTGCTAAAACTCACGAGGGTATTCAAGATCTTTTCCTTGTTCTTTCTGGTTTAGCTGAACAGTTTCTTTTGAAAAAATTAATTTATAGTGAGGGACCGGGTGAAGGAACTATTCTTGAAGTAACAGAAGAAATGGGTATGGGTACGACAATAAATGTTATCATTCACAAAGGAACATTCTCAAAAACTGATTCCATAGTTTTTGGTGGCCGAGATAAAGCTCATCATGCTAAAATACGAGCACTTCTCGAACCTAAAGAACTAGATGAAATTCGTGATCCGCGTGAAAAATTTAATTCAATTGATATGGTTCATGCTGCTGCAGGTGTTAAAATAACTGGTTCCGGTTTGAATGAAGCAGTTGCAGGAGCACAAGTAATGGTTGCTAATACTGCCGAAGAAATTCAGAAAGCTAAGAAACTTATCGAAGAAGAACTGAAAGTAATTAGAATTGATGTTGATAAAGAAGGCATTATTATTAAAGCAGACACTCTTGGAGCTCTCGAGGCACTCGTCAAAGAATTTCATGATAGAAAAATCCCAATAAAATTAGCTGATATCGGTGACATCAATAAGAATAATGTTGCAGAAGCAATTGTCGTAAAGGAAAATGCTCCCTCGCTAGCAGCAATTGTTGGCTTTAATGTTACAGCTTTACCCGATGCTCAGGAAGAACTTGAGGTAAATGACATAGAATTCTTTCAAAGTGATATCATTTATACTTTATTGGATGAGTATGCGCACTGGAAAATAGAACTTGAAAGCAAATTAAAAGCTGAGAGTTTGAAAGATTTGACCTATCCAGCTAAAATAAAAATTCTGCCCGGAATGACTTTTCGTGCAAAAAGACCTGCAATAGTAGGTGTAGAAATTCTTTCAGGTCGAATTGTTCCCCGAGTACCATTGATTCGAGGAACAGATGGTAAGAAATGTGGAACTATTCAACAAATACAAGAAAGTGGTCAATCAATTCGTGAAGCTAAAAAAGGTTCCGAAGTTGCTGTTTCAATTCGAGGTCCTACTGTTGGTCGTCAAATCACAGAAGACATGGAACTATTCGTCGATTTACCAGAAGGCGTTGTTAGACGGATAAAAGAGAAATTCTATGAGGATTTAACAGTTGATGAGAAAGAAGCATTAGAAGATCTCATAAATTTGAAGAGAAGTTTAAGTGAAGATAACAAATATTGGGGTTATTAACACATTTTTTTCCCCAAAAAGAGATTAAAATCTATAGAAGAAATTTTAATCTTATTTCACTATACTTAAAACCTAGTAGACAAATCTTAGCTAAGAAAAAATCATTTAACAAAATCAAAAATCTAAGGATTTGAGCTTCATTACATCCTAAAACACTTAGGATTGCCAATAAATGAAGGTAAGAAACTAATGATTCAATTCGTATGGATAGTAATTAAGGATACTCCCGTTGCTGGAATGCGTTTCATAAAGATGACTGACCAAGAGGAAAGAGAACGCTTAGAAAAATTCTATGGGTGGTTGAGTGGTCCTATTAGTGAATTTACTGAAAAAGTTCAAGACATAATTATTGAAGGAACAAAATATTACTATCATACAAATAACGACGTTTTATTTGTTGTCGGTACTGATCTCGAAGAAACGAGTATTCCTTCTGTGTTCACTCCGGAATTGGAGGATGTTTTCTTCACAATATTTCCATCAGAAATAGCCAATTCTTATGACGGTAAAGATGTTTCACAATTTAGGGTGTTTGATAAAAATCTGATCGAATTAGTTAAAGCATTTGATCAACGAAAAATCGAAGCTAAAGGTGAACGAAAGGGGTTAGATGCTTTTGAAGTTCTAAATCTACCAACAGAATTACAGATGGTAGCACTTGTTTTAGTGAAAATGCAAGTAGTAACACCTGATATGGTTACACAAGTTACCGGATTAGCAACAGATGAAGTTGAAAATCAATTGAGAGATATTTATCAAAGAGGTTATTTGTTTATCACAACAATCTCGGATAAATCATATTTTTCAATAAAACCATTTGAATCAGATGAAGCCCCACGTATTATTTCAAAACGAACTGAGAAAGAGATTACTCAAATGGAAGGGCCTGAAACCCAGGATGCAAGTTTTCCTCCTGTTACTGAACCCTCTACTCCTTCAATTCCTCAAGAGGATAGTCCAGTAGTTACCTCAAAAGCAAAAGTAAGTGATATTTCTGATCAAGTAGATTCTACAACAGTTGAATCTGCTATGATGGCTCCGCCTGAATTGGACTTTTCTGAGCTTGGTGCTGAGAGTTCCTTTAGTGTCCCAAAACCTTCTGAGGAAAGCAGCGACGTTTCCGGATTTTCTGAAACAGATGCAATCTCACCTAGACTTGATGAAGTAAAAGATCCAGTGAGTGATATCACTAAGAAAGAATCAAGAGGAATTAAATTAAAAGCAGACCCACTAGCACAAGAAATAGACAAAACTCATAGACAAACAATAATCATTCCAAAAAATGGTTTTCTACCCTCAAATTCTCTTCGACGAGAGAAAGGTTTTACTTCAGGAAAAATTAGAATTCCAAACGAACGTAATCGTGATCCCTTTTTATTAAATACTTTATTCAAAAGAGACATTGAGAATGTCTTTGAAGCTCTATTTATGGGGGATTTCATCGTAGTAACAAGTGAAAATCCTTCTCTGTTTGAAGATGAAGGCATTGATAAATTAATAGATACCATAAACCTCATCACTCCGCATAGAAATTTAATCTGTGTAAAAAATGAATCTTTTGTTCATCCTAAAGATGCAGATGTTGTGGTTGTTCCAAAAAATTTGCTCAAGTATTATTCCTGGGCCACAATTATTGATATGGATCAAAATCGAATAATTGGTGGAAGCTCTTCCGAATTTACAAAAAATTTAGTTAAGAAGCTAAAGAAAATAATTTCTCCAAAAGAATTTCTTAAAGAAATAACTAATTTGGCTTCTATTCTGCTCAAAGTTGCTCGTGATATTAATACACTAAAAATTGAAGGCAGATCGCCTGATCAGTACTTGAATGAAGTGAAAAAAGCATTTGGAGTAGCAGCATTAGATGCCGGTCTAACTCTCTCTGAGAAATTAATACGATTACACAAAGATTGTGCATATTTAGCAGGATTCTATATTAGAAAAGGATTAGATGTTGCTGTTAGATCAATCATTGTCGGAGAACCACTAGTCATAATTGGTGACGATCCTTTAGATGTTTACCATATTATAGAAGCTCTTTCAATTTTCGCTCCTCACAAAGCAATAAACGCTCAAATCTGGACCACAAATTTTGCTGGAATTGATATAGGTCAATTCGATATCATGGGAGCTCAAGAAGGAACTGATAAATTATTTAAAGAAGCAGCAAAAGTCAATTTAAGATCTATGAGCGCATATAGTGGTCCAAGATCAGAATATCTTCACAGCTTCTTAAGACAAATGTGGAGACGAAGATCGAGAGAAAGACCAAAATTCATTCGAGATAAGATAAATGACATGTTTGGTCAAGTTAACAAATTCATTCAGAAAATCCAAGCTTTTGGAGATAGATCTCCAACAAAACAAGAGATGCGAGATATTCTCGCTGAATTTGATCCGCAATTTCCACCTTTTGCTATTGATCTACTAAGAAAAACAGAACCAGAATTGGCACTGAAAATTAAAAATATCCTTTAAGAAGAGTCTTTTGTTTCTATAATCAATAATTACTTTTCAGCACAAACTTTTAATTACTTTGGGTCTATTTATGAAAAACATTCAAAATAATTGCATAGTTATTTACAAATAAATTCTCTAATGTATTGTTAATTGGATGTGTAATGAATGAGAAAAGGTCCATTAATTGCCGCAGGAGTACAATATGCTATTGGTATAATCATGGTTATCGTTGGTTCAATATTCTATGATTCCGATCTAACCACTTGGAATGATTGGGTTCTATGGTTTGGTATTATTATCTTTGGCATCGGCTTAATTGTTATGGTCGTTGCTTTCATCAAGAAACCAAGCGCAGATGACGAACCTGCAAAAAAATCAGAATGAGATAATCTTTCAAGCATTTTTGAGGGATTTCGATTTCCTCTTTTTTTTGATGTAAGCAAATATTTTTGATATGTTAGTGAACTTAATATTATATTATTGAAATAATGAAATTCAACTAATGGATGGTTAACAGAGTGAGTTACGCGAGTGAATTAGGTACTTTTAGTATCACGATTAAAAAACGAATATATTCTATTGCAATTCCTACACTGATCATATCAATTCTCAGTGGTATTTGTAGTTTCTTGCTCTTTGGTTTCTTCAATTCTGATGTAGGAGGAGGTGAGGGAACACCAAATGCTTCCCCTTTTGAAAATCCATATTTAACAGCTTTATTTTTTGTAGGTATTGCATTTGTTGGGGCATTTATGATTTTCTTGATATTCAAATATGGAAATATCAAATTACTAAAAGCTTTATTTGCTATTGCAGTAGCTCTCACATCATTCTTCTTTGTTTTTATGCTAATTTATACCGCTCCCTATTATCTTCATGAAGTCCTTACAGAAAACATGATATTTGCTAATAGTACGGATACCTTAATCCTAGTTCTAGGTATTATTATTGGCTTATTATATGCTGCTCTAACAGTAGTTTCAATGGTCTATCAATTAATTCCTGAACCCGCCCCACAAATTATGGCTATGCTTTTTGCGGTATTAGCAGGAACTTTTCTTGCAGTTTTTCTTCCAGCACTTGCTGCAATACTCGTTATGATCGGTTTAAGTATTTATGATATTATTTCTGTCTTCAAAGGACCAATTAAGAAAATAGCTGAAATAAGTGAAGAACGCTATTTACAGGATATCGAGGAAAATGAAAAACTACAGTCAGAAAATAAAGAGGAAGGAAGCATTAATTCAGATTCAGTGAATGAAGAAACAAGCACTGAAAAAACAGAATCAATGCCTGACGAAAAGCTATCAAGCCGGGTAGCTGATGAAGAATACATTTATTCGGATTATATAGAATTAGGATTAGGTGATTTAGCTTTCTATGGTATGCTGTTTAGCTTTGCTCTTATACGACTTGGACTTTATCCAGCAATTGCTGCTTTCTTTGGTGTAGTTATAGGTGCAATTTTAACAATCAAACTACTTGAAAAAGTAAAAATGATGCCTGGGTTACCTTTGTCTGTTGGTCTCGGATTAATTTTTGCGTTAGGTGTATGGGGAATCCTAGCTTTAACCAATTATAGTGGTTGGAGTTATGGTTGGTTGGAACCTGTATGGTTTGGTTAGAAAATGTATGACTCCGAGAGAATAACTCGGAGATTTTTCAGCTAAAAAGGTATTGAGCCCAAAATTTAGAATTATTGTCTTGCTTCTCCCTCTTGTTCATCAGTAGTAATTTGCATACTACTTGGTAGAACTTTGAAGGTGAAATCTTCAATGGATTCAGGGATAGTTCCATCAGGAGGAATTTCTCCACGAGCTTTTAAAATCTCTTTAGCAAGAAGCCAGTAGACTAATGCGAGAGCTCTACGCCCTTTGTTGTTTGTTGGTACACAAATATCAACACCTTTGAGTTCATTATCTGTGTCACACATTGCTCCAACAACGAGGCCAATTTTATTTGCTTCTTTTATTGCTTGTTTATCTGCACGAGGATCTGTTACAAGAATAACTTCTGGTTCAATAAATCCGGAAAATTCTGGATTAGTTAGTGTTCCGGGAATGAATCTCCCTGGTACGCTTCTAAAACCACATACTTTTGCTAATTTACTGCCAGGAACTTGACCATATTGACGAGCTGAAAATACTGCCACTTGATTAGGTTCATATCTTGCTAGGAATTTTGCTAGAGTTCTAATTCGTTCATCTGTTGCTCTAACATCTAAAACGTAAAGACCATCACTACGAATAAGATAAATAAATTTCTTCATTGACTTTGTGCCAATACGGGTGCCTATATGGACACCAGCAGCTAAATATTCATCTAAACCTATGAGTAATTCTTCAGTTATTTGTTCTGCTTCTATTGACAATGTATTATACCTCAACTTTTGTTAAACATAAAGCATGGTTAATAATCTTGTGAAGCAATTCCACATTATTTCGTTTTTAATTCTTTTGTTCAAAATGAATAGAAAGAATATCTTTCTCTAGAAACAACTTGTTGCTTTTTCCTCTATCTTTCCATGATATCTTCTAAATTTTTGATGGCAGTATCCGATGTATGGATCATATTTCTTACAATTGCTCTAACTTGACCACTATTAGCTTCCTCACCACAAATAGTTACTATCACTTTCTTTGCAGGACGACCATCACTCATTTCACTATCGAAAATTTCAAACAATAGTTTAAGTTCACCCATTGTCAATTCCTTAATTTCTAACATAGTTACTGCAGTGAATAGAATGGAAATTTCTCTCTCATTAAACAAAGAGTCACTTGTATATGGAGAGGCAATAGATTCCACAACAGGACCCATATCATTAACATCAATACTAAAAACACTGATAATTTGTTTTCTTAATCCCTTTTGTGCTCTCTTGTCCTTTATTTTGGGTAATTTAAATCTTGACAATGTTTTAACTCCTTGACAATACAAACCAACAAAAGCTAATTCAAATATTCTAACCAAATTTTAATTTTCGGTAGTAACAGTATGAAGAATTCTAGTAATAAGGTTAATGGAATAGCAGCTTCTTTTGGAAAGCAAAGAAAATTAAAAATAAAAGAAAATGAAAAATTGTGTTACAAGTTGTCGAACACAATTATTTCAATGGAATATATAAACTTGATTTAGTTGCACCCATCCCAGGGGAACCATGTTTCACAAGTTTAGTAGTGAGTGCAAATTCACCAAAAATGTGTCCTACTTGGTCAGGATGAACAATAAATTCAATGAAATCTTTACCATTATGGACTCCGATTTTTGCATGAATCATTTCCGGTAAAATAATCATATCTCTTAAATGAGTTCTAATTGTTTTGAGCTTTTTATTACCTTCTTTTATCGATCTCACTTGTGCTCGAATATCTTCAAGGAGTTTCTTTCTCTTTGGTGTCCAATAACTTGGGCGAGTAAGACTTCTCCTCTTTCTAGATGGTAGTAATTTGATAAATGCATCCATAGATAATGCTTGTAATTCTTCAAATGTTAATCCCATGTAACGGAATTTTCTGATTTCTGCTTGAGTTACTTCTTCTTGAATTGACAAATTTTTCAGTCCTAATTTGTTGTTTACAAATACGATTGTAATAATCTATGTTTTTTGCTGAGGTTTCCTATTAAAAATCTTCCTTTCTTTCTTCTTTTCTTTTTTCCCGTCTTCTTGTTCCTTCTTTTCCTTAAGCGTTGTTTCTCCTGTTTAAGAAGAGTTGCTTTTTTGTTCTTTTCTGGTTGTTTTTCCGGTTCTCTTCTTAAGCCTTTTTGGTGTTTTAAGAAGAGTTTTTTGCATGTCTTTTTTATCCGACAAACTTTTTTTTACCTTAGCTTTTTCTTTAAGCTTTGCAATTTTCCGTAATCCAAATTGTGGGAGTTATCAGCAAATTCAGCTATTGTTGCATCATGACTAACTGCGATTATTGTTATATCTTCAGTTTTTAGTTTTGAGATTAAATCCCAAATAATTGTTCGATTGTCATAATCCAGTGATCCTGTTGGCTCATCTAACAGTAATAACTTGATGTTCTTCACTATGACACTTGCTAAAGCTACTCTTTGCTTCTCCCCCCCGCTGAGTTTTACTGGCAGCTTATTCCCGAAGTCCTCGATTCCGAATTTCTTTGTGATTGTTACTGCTTTTTCCTCAGCTGTTTCAAGGTCGAATCCGGAAAGAGTTCCCTGCACCTCCAAAAACTCATTCACTGTGAGCTCTGGGGGCATGTATGGTGTTTGAAACAAGAACCCTATTTGTTTCCGAGTTTCCGAGAGGAGTTCTATTGCTGGGTTTTCTGGTATGTCTTTTGTAAAAATCCTTCTTTTCCCCTTCTTCTGATGTAGAAGTGTACCAATTACTTGTAAGAGAGTGGTTTTCCCAGAACCTGATGGTCCCGTTATTACGTGGAATTCTCCTTCTTTCACTTTAAGGTTTATGTTTTTCAAAATCGCTAATTCTGTTTCCCTCTTTCTATCATAAAAGGAGAACTGTATCTTTTCTAATTGAACTACTGACACTTCTTTATCCTCCTTTCTTCGATTCTATACATGGGATTCTTCCCGATTATGCTGTGGTCATGGGTAACAATAAGGATTAACGTCTTGTGTGATTTGTTTAGTTTCTGAATTGCTTTCATGACTCGTTCCTTGTTTTCTTTGTCTAACTGCGATGTTGGTTCATCACAAAGGAGAAGCTTTGGTTTGTGAATGATGCTGCTTGCTAAGCCCACTCTTCGGAGTTCTCCTCCAGACAGTAACACTGTTTTTCTATCTAATATTCCAGTTATGTCAACCACTGAGCTAATCTCTTCTATACGATTTTCCCGCTCCTCTTTCGTGATTGAGGTGTAGAGAGATAAAGCGTAATCCAAGTTTTGTCTTACAGTCAAGTTCAGATACAAGTTCTTGCTCGGGAACTGATTCATCAAACCCAATTTCTGTAAATACTTTATTTTCTCTGCTTTTTTGAGTCTATGAACTATAATATCATCAAGCAAAATTTCCCCTGCATTAATAGGTTCGAGCGAAGCAATGATTCGGATGAGCGTTGTTTTCCCCGAGCCCGATACCCCAACAACAAAGTTTAGTTTCTTAGAGGTTAACTCAAATGATGAACCTGCGAAGAGCGGATAATTAGTTTCTTCTTTGGCTGGGTGCGGGAAGATTTTTGTGAGTTCAATCACCTTCAAAGTTCTAAGTTCTGTTGTCATTTTTCTCCTCCTTTCACTCTGGGTGTCTGTATATCACGCTCAAATCAATAGTTCGATACTTGAAGTACTCCGCGCTTCCTTGTATGAGAATAATCAGCGGATAAGCAACAAATAAGAATGTTAAGTTCAGCCAAGTATCACTTGAAACCAGTATTCCTTTAATCGTTTCACTCCCCCAAAAGAATGGGAAGAACAGACTTGAAATCCCATAAATAATTCCAAAAATTAATAAGAAAACAGAAACCATTACCGCTCCTTCAAACAACTTGTAATTCCTCAGAGTTTTCCTATGATTCCCTAACATGGCTATTATTCCAAGATTCTTTGCTTCTGTACTCTGGTTTTTATCATCCAAATTAGTATATAGAAAGAAAGCTCCCCACAAAATTATGAATAACTGGGAGGCAACAATAATTGGTTTTAGGAAAACTATTCGAACACCTGCTGTAATTGTAGTATCCATATAATTAATCTCATCAATCTTTGTTGAATTAAGCAAGGGTACCAGGTTTTCAACAACAGTTTCAATGTGTTCTTCCTCACATCTCAGGTGGTATTCATTTGTGTACTCATTTTCATGGAACATAACCAATTGTAAAAGCAATTGATAATCCATAATAATTGAGAAATACTTCTCTCCGAACGGTCCCATTCCTGGTAGATAGATTGTGTCTATGAATCCTTTAATTTGTATTGGGTGTGAGCTATTGAACAGTTGAAGAGTGTCATCTCTTTCAAATCCAATTGATTTAAATTTTTGACTAATAAAACAGGTATAATTCTTTAGCTCTGTTATTTGTCCTTGTGAGATCCAGTTCCTCATATTCCATGACTCAAAATAATCATAAAAGGCTGAACTATTTATTGCATAGATTCTCTCCAGAATCCCCCCCGTATAATTATCGAATACAGGCTTGATTGTATTACCAACTAAACCCATTGGATAATTATCAGTTTTGTTTATGAATCTTCTAAACCGTAGTACCTTAACATACTTGGTTATTTCCTGGATAGCTTCTATTTCCTGATCAACAATGTTTGTATCTACATTCTTTCCTTTAATTTCTATTTCTCCACCGTTCACCCAAAGCACTTCCGTTTTCTGGGCATCAGCACTGAAATTAGCGAAGAGAAACACCACACTTACTATTGAGATTAAGAATGAAATCAGTAATAGTTTGGAAAAGAATTGCTTCTTCCATAGTTTTTGTAACCCACTGAAAAAAGATAGAGGTGTTTTCCGCTTTCGTCTTTGATATATGTTAATTCGGTTACTAATCCATATAATTAAACGAAGAAGGTATGAAACAATAATGGCTACAACACCAGCGGATATCACGAACCCAGCAAAGAAAGCAACAGAAATGAGGTTGCGGTTCAACAACCAAACAAGTAAGAATACGAGTAGAAGTGAGATTAAGTAAAGATACTTTGGAACTCTGCTGAAAAGTCTATACTCCTCTTCAGGTCTTAGCAACGTTTTTCTCAAATAGAATTCAAAATCCAAGAAAACAACAAAGGTGATTATAATTGATGTCAGAGTTATTAACCCAATTCCGAGGAAAGTCATCTTATTCATTGTAAGATCAATATTGAATAATACTTGTAGTTTTGTGATCGGGTAGATGATTGCTAATGCTATGCTTGCACCTCCAATTCCGACTAAGCTGCTTTCAACCAGTAGATTCCCGATTCTTTTCGACCATTTCTGACCTGCAATTAAGGTTTTGAGTTCTCTTTCTTTATTCCTCACTTGAATTTTCGCGAACGTTAAACATGTCATGATAGCCCCTATGCACCAAAAGGTTACTTGTAATCCTCTTACAAAGGAAAACGTTAAGCTAATTAGAAATTCGTCGCCAGAAAAATTCACATTCATAAATTCGAACCATGTTGAAGGACTGTTTTCTTGTATTAGTTTCACGACTTCATTTTCGAATCTATTCATTTTTGTCTCCGCATCGATAGTCCATGCCATTTTGTCTTGTTGTTCTTCCTCGAAGCAGATAAACCCAGATAAATTATATCCTTTCTCCCATTCTTCTAAGTGAGGATCGATTAATGAAATCAAATCATCAATTTGAAACAAGAAAGCTGGGGCAATTGTAATTGTATCATTCCCAAACCACGTTGTCAGATGACTAAGAAGGAGTTTACTCGTGTATGGGAAATGATTAGATAAAACTGCTGTCGAAAGCACATCGTCGTGTTGAATGGTTGTGTTAAATCCACTTATTGAAACATTGAAGCTGGTAAATGTTTCGTTTGGCTGTTTTGTTAGTAAGATTACTTCAGCAAAAGACGATTTGTTCTCAGTGAGTGGTTTAAGTGTTTCGAAGAAACTCTTTCCTACGCCAAAAAGAAAAACAAACGAGGGAGTAGGAGTTTGGTTACCATAAGAGTTATTGAGGTACTGAGCTGTTCTATGAGCAAACAGGTTAATGCTTTTTGGTTGATACTGCCCATACACTTTCTCCGAAGCAGTCTTTACTGTTTGGTTAAAATCATCGATAAAGGTAGGATTACTCGTCGCACCAATTAATTCAATATCAATTATGAGGTCTTCTTCTTCTCTCACCTCAATATTTCCCCACGATAACCCATCCAAGTACTTGCTCAAAATGTGGGGGCTGACTAATTGTGGTAGTAAAACCATGATGAAAGAACTGAGGAGAATTAAACTTGTAATCAATATGGCTTTTAGTAGAAACTTCCTTCTACCCAATAATCTGTAGTAAAGCTCCATTATCCCTTCTACCACTCTTCATTAATCCAATTAATTATATGGGGTGCTTTTATTCAAAAGTTTCGTATTTTTCTTTGAGTTTAATGAATTCTTCAACCGTTACACTGTCTTCCGTTAGTGATGCTGGAAACCTTCCAGGAATTATCCGAGAACAACTGACTAACAATGATTGGGAGCTCTTAACGAAGCACTTGTTTCCGGTAGAGTATAATTCCTATGATTTGAAAACCTACATTCGTCCCTATTATTCGAAACTGGAGTTTGCGAAAATCCTCAAAGAGATTTATCCTTGCTTCGCTACTCAGCAAGTCGGTTCTATTGCCCGGAACTTAGCTACTGGTTCTTGTTACGTTGCTGGGGGGTACAATAATAGTCAGGAGAAATTCCCTAATTTGTTCGAGAAGAACCTTATTCGCTTGTATCCTTGGGTGTCTGATAGTCAAGCTCCGGAATCAACTATCGTTGCTTTCCCGTATGAGAGCAGGTATAATCTCATGCTAAAGAGGAATTGGAAAGCCAAGTACGCTCCTCACGAACCCTTGCACCGAGTCTTCTTAGAGAAACTGCTTGCAGGTGTTTCCCCACAGAAACTCTCTCATGCTGAACAGAAGAGTCTGCAGGTTCCTCACTGGAACGGAGAAGGGTATCGGGTGCTGGATGATGTTTTACGACGAACCCATGCCACTGGGAAGGATTACTGGTATCTGGAAACACATACAGGTTCAGAAGGTTACAGTGATTTCTTGATTCATCGTATACTTACTGCACAAAAACATGTCCAAGCTCATTCCTCTGATCACTTCGTGTTCTTTTTCCGAACGAACAAAGACGCTCAAAAAGCAGAGCAAGCTGTTACTACTTATAATAACAAACTACAAGATGCAGCACAAGCAATTGATACACGAAACATTTTCTTCTATAGTTACCGTCAGATCAGTTCTTTCAAGAGGAAATTAGGGATCGCAGAAAAAGCAAAAAAAAGATGATATAAAAAAGAAGAAAGAGAATAATTCAAGATATTGAGAATTCCTTCAAATTTTATTTATTTCTATTTGATACTGATAATCATCTGTGTCCGTTTAAAACAATTTGATAATTAGTTACTTCTTAGTCAAAATCTTGAGAGCAAGCTACTCACTCTTAGATGATCTGTAAGATTTAACGAAAAGATAGAGGCTTGTACCCCACCCAATTAAAACGCCAAATAAAACGAGTAACCCTGTTAAAATGGCAACCCACCACGGATACCAAAGAGTAAAAGTTGTGTATTCCGTAACTACATTCAGCATAAAACTACTAACATTGTTTAGATACGGAAGGGTAATTCCAATTGATACGATTATGGGAACGAGTATCACAAGGATAACCTCTACTGAAAAATTAGCTACTATTAGCCCCCTTCTTGCTCCATTTCGAATAAAAATCTCAAGTAAACGTTGTCTTTCCTTGTAGATATATGCTGCTTTAAAACAACCATATACAACTGCCAATACTATTGAGAGTATTGTTATAATTTTAAACAATTTCAAGCCCAATGAATTCAAAGTACTATCTATGGATGTGAGATAATCGTCATATGTGTAGGCAGTTAACTGATATTTTGACGACAATTCTTCTTGTACCGCTGTAATATTAGCCCCCTCTACTGTTTTAATAAGCAAGTAGTCTTTTTGGAATCTTTCACGTGCACTATATTCCAGAATAAGATCCAATGTATTATCACTAACAACTAAATCAATATAGGTTGGTTGATTAAAAAGTTCATAGAAAACATCTCCCTCAAATTTCCTTCTTGGAATTAATGGAAAATAGCTAAAATCACTTGTATAGATTAGTTCTTTTGATTGGTAACTACTTTGAGTAATACCCTCAGTGGTAAATATTTCGTCTTTATTGTAATCATTTTTTCGAGCATATTTTCTATTCATAAGGTAGGTAAGATCAGTTTCTAACTTAGTGATGTCATTTTTTGTATAACCATCTTGTGTTAGTAATGTGAAATCAACGATTTCAACATATTCCGTAATATTTGCTATAACATAAAAGTTAATGATATTTTGCGAACCATCCAACCCATTCGAATTTTCCACAACTATTTTGATATTACTTAGAACGGTTGATAATTCAACACCCTCGATTCTGGATATATTTGCTTCTAAGTTTCCATCTATATCCCAATTTTCCACAAGGATATCAGAACACCCAACCGAAATATTTGCTTCAAGTGTATTATGTTCATCTGTAGATTTAGCTATTATTAAACCAGGTGTTACACACAAACCAATCAAGAAAAAGACCATTATAGTATTTTTATAATCATTTGTGTAAATTGATAAGTGTTTCAAGGCAAGAGAAAAGTAACTTTTTGTATTCTTCCAAGCAGAATACCCTATTCTATTCCACAGATAAATCATACCTCGTCTTAGAAATAGCAAAACAGCTAATAGTAAAAACAATATTCCAAGAACAGCCATTATACTAAAGCCGAAAAAAGAGTTAATATTGATGATACTATCAGCATAACTACCTCCATCAAATGCAAGATACGAGATCAATAAACCAAATATAGTAAAAATCATACCTGGAAAAAAGAAATTCAATTCAGGTAAAGAAAAGATTCTACTTAAGAATCTTTTTTTCTTTGTTTTGTATTGTTCCATTATGGTAACTTTAGTTTTTCTTAGCTGAACTAAATCTATTAAATAATTTATAGTAAAGAATACTAAGTATAAAATTAAAATGAATAAAATAGAAAATGAATTCGTAAATCCCGCTATATAAGAGACATTCGATGCTAAATCTAATGAACGAACAATAAAATAATCAACAATCAAACTTAAGCATAATCCGATCCCTAAGCTTGAACCAAAAAGTATCAGATTTTCTAACAATAAGAATTTAACGAGTGACGTATTATCTATTCCATGTGTTTTTAAGAGTCGGTATTTAGCTCTTTTCTCAAAATTACCTGTCCTATAAATTTCCACACTAATAAATCCAATTAGAAGCATAAACGGAGAACAAATTATTAATTGATTATAGATTGTTAAATACCAATTCATTTTGAAATTTATTAAGGCACGCATTAAATCCTCACAGAAATACATGGATTCCCAATAATATTCATTTAAGGCTTTAAGATATTTATTAGTCTTGAGATGCTTTACTGAAAACGTATACTCAAAGTCAATGTAAACACCCACACTATTGTCCTTATTATCAATTACATTTACTAAATCAGAAAAATAATCACTGGTTGTTATAAAATAATTACTGGTTTCTCTTAAGATATCTGTTGAAATATTATTGTTATAAAAGATAGAGTCTAAATTGTTCACAATACCAACGATTTGACAGTTAGTTATCTCTGGATAATCATTATAAACTATCTTTCCAGTAAGATTAAGTATATCACCGATTTCAAAGGAAAATTGATTTAACGCATTATAATACAAAATCTCAGTTGAATTTTCAGGCAATCTTCCGGAATGTAAACTATTTGTAATTAAATTTTGCGCAGTATTATCATATGTACTTAAGAAAATTCCAGAGTAATTATTATACGATATGAAATTATACAAAGAGATTTCTATTACACCCGAACTTTTTTTCACAATGTTAGGTATCACGTTTTCCAGTTTTGTTGTAACCTCTTCGATTCTTTTCATGAGATAATTTGAAGTTAAAGTCACTGGATCTTCTATACCTCCCCTACTTTCCACGCTTATTTTATTATCATTCAACCAATTATGATTTGTTTCGATATAGCTGTAAAATGAATCTTGATAAACACTATATGAAACAATTACAACACTTGTTAAGAGTAAGAAGAAAATGGAACTTATTATTAGTATCGAGAGTACTCGTTTTCTACTTGCTTTGAAGTATATAGCAAGAATTTTCCGTATTGGAATTTGATGTTCTTTTGAACCATCTTGTTGATCCATTCTTTCCCATTTCCAATATTGATTAGTATTATTACTGGTAATTTTTTATTTATGGTGGCAAGCAATACAAGAAGAATTACTTATTTCGTGAAAGCAATCCCATCTCTTGCTATTTGCCCGTCTTTAAGTTCAACCGCTCTAAAACCATCTCTTATCAATGAAATATCATGTGTAGCAATAACTATTGTAGCGCCAGTTTCTTTGTGTGTTTTATAGATTTCATCGATTGCTTGTAATGCTAATTCTGAGTCCAAGTTTGCAGTGGGTTCATCTAATATTACAATGGGTGGGGAGTTGTAACTTGCAATAGCTAAAGTTGCTCGTTGGAACTCTCCTCCGGATATTTCTAATGGAAAATGATTTCTCCGATGTTCAATTTTGAATTTCTTCAAATATTCATCATTAAGGCTTACAATTTCCTCAGCTTTTATTTTCTTTAAAGAGAAAATATCTTTTAAGAGAAAATTGTCATCAATCGTTAGAAACGGATGAAGATTTCCTTGTTGTGATACTAACCCCATCTTTCTCTGCCTTAATTCAGCTTTTTCCGCTGTAGTAAGATGACTGAACTCTTTTCCATCAAGAATTATTGTCCCTGTAGTTGAATTCTCAAGACCCGCTACTAATTTTATTAACGTAGTTTTCCCAGAACCACTTGGTCCAACGATGAACAATAATTCCTTCTTGTATATATTCAAATCAATATCAGATAATGCTTGCACTTCCACGCCATTACCTTGATAAATTTTAGATAAATTGGTTATCTCAATGAGTTGTTTTTTACCTTTGGAATAGTTCTTTGTTAAAGGTTTCAATTCAAGGATTTTTCTTTTTACTTCAATTTTCTCAAGTACCACTTTTTTTGGTTTTAATCCTTTAGGATTCGTTAAACTTATTCTTCCATTTTCTTCAAGAGAGAAGTCAATTTCTTTTTTCACTTTTAGTGATTGCATCACCAAATCAGGTATTCGAATGTTATTTGTTATGTCAATTTGTGCTCTGAATTTTAGGGGGAAACCAGACGTACTATCTAATAATTTCTGCTCTTCTGATGAGATCATTGCCGCTACTCTACCATCTCGTATTTCACAGCTTTTATCTACACCATCAAAAAAACGCTGGTCGTGTGTAACGACTAAAATAGTAGTTCCAAATGAGCGTGCAACCTCTCTTAATAAGGCTTTCACTTTTTCAGTGTTCATACTATCCAGTTGCCCAGTAGGTTCATCACATAATAGAATTGGTGCATTCTTTGCTAATGCGCATGCAATGGCAGTTCTAATCATCTCCCCTCCCGATAGGAATCTAACCCTGCGTTTAGTCAAATGCTCTATTCCAAGTTTCTTTCGTATGGTATAATTTCTATCCAGATATTCATCTGAATCTCCAATTACAAGACTTGTTGAAAAAGCCATGTTTTCTTCTACTGTTGCATCTAAGAACAGTGTTCTTTCAGGAAATTGATCTACTAAACCAATATTAAATAACCTAAACCTGTTCAAAGCGCTTTGATTAAGATCACCAAGTTCTTGACCATTAACAACACAATCGCCACTTGAGAGCCTTATTAAACCTGCAAGTATATTAATTAGAGTTGTTTTACCGGAACCACTTGGTCCGATGACAGCTACTATCTCACCTTTTTCTATATGCACGTCACATCCTCTTAATGCAGGAATTCGGATTCCGTGTTCTTCATCTTCGTAAATTTTAATTAAATCTATACAGATTATCATTTCCATCACTCCTGCTTTATTGGTCTGTAATTATTTATGAGAGGAATTAATCCTACAAACCATCCAATTGCCAATAAAACTAATCCACCTATCGCTATTAGTAATAATACCCACCATGGTTGCCATGGGGTGAATTTGATATAGACTTCAGTTATATTCAGTAGATAACCGCTAAATGCATTTATTATCGGAATTGCCACACCAATGGAAATTATCATTGGTAATAGAACAATTAGCATGAGCTCAATAGTAAAATTCCCCCAAATCAATCGGCGTTTTGCACCAATTTGTATTTCTCTTTCTATAATACGTAATCTTTGTTTATAAATACTAATAGCATTTACAGTTCCAAAGAGAATGATAGCTAATGACGTTAGAATAGCTGTTATTAGAAGAAATACGTTTGCGAATTTGTTTATTCGTTCAGTTATTACTTGTTGTATTTGTTCTGGGGTAATTGATTTATATCCAAATTCATTTGACAATTCTTCTTGAATTCTGGTTTTGTTCGCTGTTGTGTCTGTTTTAATTAAAAGAAAACCAGAGCTCTCTGGTATTAACGAAGTAGTATTAAAAATTAATTCTGCTGTTGTTTTACTTACAACTAAATCAATCTTTGTAGGATGACTGAAGAAAAAGGAATCAGCAGGATTTGTTATCAAATCAGGTCTGGATAAAAGTGGATAATAACTAAAGTCATTCACATAAATCAAATCTAATGGCTGATAGATTTCATCAGTAATTTCTCTGGTATTGAAAATAACTCCTTTGTCAAAATCATTTCTTTGAGCATATTTTCTTCCCATCAAATATGTTAAATTAGTGCTTAATTCATTGATATCGTCATCTGTATAACCATCATCAGCAATTAACGTAAAATCAACAACACTTAGATACTCAGTTATATTTGGCAAAACTAAGAATCTAATTCCATAAATCTCATTTTGCCTTATTGGACTGATAAATGATAATTCAAGAATACTAACCTCTGCAGAACTTACCACTCCATCAATATTTGAAATATTACTTTTCAATTGATTACCAATTATCCAATCGTCAATTAAAATATCTGAACAACTTGTTGTTAAATTAGCTTCGAGTGGGGTATGTAGTGCTATGGATTTTGTTACGATTAATCCTGGAATAACTCCTAAACCAAAGACAAAAACAGCCATCATCGTTCTTTTATAGCTCTTTCCAGAAATTGATAAGTGCTTTAGTGCTAATGTAAAGTAGCTTTTCCTATTTTTCCAAGAGGATTGACCAATTACTCTCCAAATTAAATCAATTAATCTCCCGAGTAATAGGAATACCGAGATAAGTAGTAACAGGATGCCAAATGCTGACATAAAGTAAAATAAAAACGTAAATTGTACCAAATCAGGTCCAAAGCTATAATCATAATAAGAGAAGGCGTTTAGAAATACAATCCCTATCGTTGTTAATAGTACCCCTGGTAATAAGCTGATAACTTCAGGTATAGAGAATATTTCTCGAATAGTTTTCCTTCTTTTACTTTTATATTGAGTTGCGGTAGTTGTCAATGCTTTTCTCGTTTGAATTAAATCATAAACAAATTTCAACAGAGTTAAAATTACAAAAAGAATAATTAGGCTCAACATAATTATTGCTTGCCTTAATGCTGCAAAATAAGAAACTTCTACCGGCATGTTTAATCCCATAAAAATGAAGAGACCTGTAATCAATCCTGTTGTAAAACCAATTAGAAAACTTGAACCAACAATCATTACATTTTCGTAAAAGACCATTTTTGCTAATACTTTGTTCTCTAATCCTTGAGTTTTTAATAATCGATATTTCGATTCTTGCTCATGACTCCCTATAGTAAAAGTTTCAATGCTTATGACCCCAAAAAGAAGAACTATTGGAACGCTTGCACCCATTAAGCTAATTGTTTTTGTTTGCCAATCTCTTTCAAAAGCACCGAGAGCCTCTACTAAATCTTGACAGAATGAAACTTGATAACCAAGCATATGATCGAAGGTTGGATTTTGATTCCAAAAATCTTGAAGACTAGCTAAATATTTATTTTTATTCACTATATGGTCAATAGTGAATTGATAATTAATATCGATTGCTGTATTAAGCGTTGAAGAAAAATTTTCTAATGTATTAATAAGATTATAAAATAAAGTGTTAGCTGTAAAGAATTGTGCTTTTGGTCCATCGTCCATTTCATTAATGGATTCCTTGAGTAAATCAGTCGAGAGACCTTTATTGTAAAGCTTTGCGTCTAAAATATTTACTATCCCTACAACAGTATAATTGATAGGATTATAATTACTTAGAAGGTCTGATTTTATACCAGACAATTCTATGATATCACTAATATTATACTTTGAATCACTGGTTGCTTTATAGTAGATTAATTCAGTGTAATTTTCAGGTATCCGTCCTACAATTACATTCTCTATAATTATATTAGTTATATTTTCATCAAATGTTCGTAAATGATACTCATCATGTTCTAAAACAGAAATGTTATTGTACAAACTTAACGTTAATCTACCACATGAACTCCTTTGAACATTGGGTATTATTTCTTCCAATTTTGAGGAAACTTCTGTGATCGCTTTGAAAAGATAATTGGTATCAATTGAATACCTACCATAAAGATATTCTTCGCTATAGATGCTTGTTTTATTATCATCTAACCAATCATGATTTTGATCTATGTAACTGAAAAAGGAATTGTAACGGTGACTATACCAAATCATGAAGAAACTAGTTAAAGCAAGGAAAATGATTGCTCCAATAAGAATTGTTGTTAAAATCCGCTTTCTGCTTGTTTTCACATAAATTGAAAACAATTTCTTAAACGAAATACTACGTTTCATAGTAGCAAACGGTTGATTCATTCTTTCCCTCTTCCACTTGATTGTAATGTTATAATGAAAAGTCTATATATACTGTTATATAGATATCTTCCTTATTTAATAACTTATTTTTGTTTAATAAAATTTGATAATGAAAAAGACAAATGAAATATTACACTCAGTTCTTACCTCATCTCAATAAAAGAGTTAAAATTTACATTTTCTTAAATTCTTTTTTTGTATGAAACTTTGAGCAGGAAAAAGTAAGAACATTCCGCTCGAAGGAAAAGGGAGTTTAAATTATAATAGTTTTTCTCTTTCTACCAAATAGTTTCTTCTTCAGGGAAGAATCTGTTTTTTCCTTCTTACTCCTTCTTCTCAGAAACTCTGTTCCACACGCATTATAGTACTTGTTTCTCGTCATGTAAGCCCACCCCGTGGTTTTCTAATTCCTCGGCGTGTGAGGAATTCTTGATGCTCTCTCAAGTTCTTTGAGATTTTTTGTAGGTTTCTTTCTGAGACTTGTTAGTAACATCACCATCTTTTGAATGAGATTTTACTTGTAAGACAATTTTTTTATTGGTTTTCAAATCATTTATAAACATCAACTAATCATTTATAAACAATAATTATCATTTATAAATATAATTAATTCCATATTTGTATAAGCTAATGTTTAAATATCTAATTACCCATATTCACATGATTAAAATGAATAAAAATAGAAAAAAAACTAATAATAGCTTTGGATTGTCTGCTTCGTTAAACGAAGAAGAAAGAAAAGAAGTGGCTAAAGGCTTCTACAAGCTAATTAGAAAACATTTCAAAGATGAATTCACTTTTCAAGATGTAGAAGATAAAGTTCTTGAGCTAAATGAAAACGAAAAATTCTATGGAAGAGGTAATCCTGAATATGGCTTGGCTCAATTAGTAAAGGAAAAAAAGATAATAGAAGTGGAACATGGAAAATATATTATAAAAAAATAATGAGAGGAAAACCTCATCTCATAAATTAGTATTCTACTGGAAGAAGGAATGTTAAAGCGTATTGTGTTTTCATTTGCTAAAATTAAATTATTACTAAAATGGGAAAAGTTGATCCGAAATGCTCTAATTGTGGAGAAATAGTTGGTTCTGGATTATTTGAAGTTAGTTGATAGATTTCAATTCACCAATTATCTTATTTGGATATATGAATACAAGTCTTGAATTTCATCCCAAAAAACGAATAATTGCTTAGCGTTAGAATGTAATTTTCTTCGAATGTATTTTCTATGCTTGAAAATTTTTCTTGTATAATAATCAGAGTAATCCAAGATTAATTCATCATTCAGAAGTAGCAGTTTGTTTCTGTTTCTATTAAAGATAGCAATCACTAAGTTGTGTGAAAAATAAATGATAGAACCAGAGGAGTCAAACGACATGGGTAAGATCCGAAAAAGCGGAATAGAAATTATACGATTATTAGCGGAATCATTAACAAATGAAGAGCAATTACCCTATAATTTATCTGAATCCACAGGTTTAGATCATGGAACAATTGAACGCTACTTACAATTAATCATAGAAACACAACGATTATTCAAGAATAAGACAGTTCATTACAAGGAACAAAAAATAGGTAAAAAGCATTACAAGTCCGGCTGGATAACTCAAGAATAAGTCGTGGGGCTTAAACAAAAAGGAAAATAATAAAGTGACCTATCATGACCTTTAACTGTTTAAACCCCGAATAGATATTCCTTTTTTTCATTTTAAAATCTTCGATTCAAGTTTATTGATTTAAGAATTATTATTACTATTTTCTTCCTCTCTTAAGACTTGTAAAGCTTCTTTTGTTCTATCTATTTTCTCCAATCTTCTATTAAAACGCCATTTCGTAAATTGGTAAAGAAATACACCAACAGTAATCAAAGCAATTATAGGAGCAAGAAAATAGTCATTAAATACACTCAGCAATTTGAATATATGATCCCAGTTATGATATTGTTTATTATATAATTTGAATTCCAAATCAAAAGTTACATTGGATTCGTAAATGATGCCAAGATTAGATATAATGAAATACCAAGTGTCATTATTAGGAATCGTAAAAGTTTCCTCGGCTACATTAGCCCAATCAGCAACAGCAGTAAATTCAGCATAATCGAAAACTGAGAAATGATGTAAAGCTGCATTATATGAGTAATTCTCCCAAATGGTTAAGTAAATATTCAGAGATCCAATTGTTTTTTTGGATAATTTGAAATATAGAAAATCATTCTCATCCGCATTAAATGGAAGACACCAACCTTCCATAGGTCTAAGTGTCATATCGTTAATCTCTTCTTCATAAACCATTTTTTGTGTAATAAGATAAAATCGGGATAAAAGGGGAGTCATAACCACAAAATAGGAAAATAACAAGAAAAAGCTAATCCAAAAATAAATCTTAACTCTTCTTTCATATTTATTAATCGTTACAATAGCATTATCAATATTGAATGATTGATTATTCCCAGAAACTTCCTCTTTCTCTATTCCTTTTTTAGTATTCTTGTTATCGTTATTTTTTGACAACTATCTCTTTTCCTTATATAATTTCTATATGAAATTGATGGATTAGCTATTTAAAGCATTCCAATTTTACGTGGTACTTTTAAATATAAATTAAGTAACTATCTAGTGGGAGTACGTTTTCTATTCTGAAATCCCATCCGAAAGATAGGTGTCCCTCTCAGTAAGAACCTCGACTCCCTACAAATCCGACGACTGCGGGGGTTTGTCATTGCCCCTGCTAAACCCCTTCTTTTCAAGAAAAATCTTAATTTCAAATACTTAATAATCCTAAAAGTAACCATGTTCTTTTAGTTGAATGATAGACTTTTAATCAATAATATCTATATGAAATTGGAGAGGATTTAGTGAGTAAAGATAAATATAAATCAAGAAATGAATGGAAAAAACTAATTCTTACTCTTTCTCCAACAGATTTCGAGCAATTGTGTTATGATATAGTTAAACTGAACAATTTTAAAAACGTAAAATTCAGAGGGAGAGGTGCTGATGGTGGAAGAGATTTAGAAGCTGAATATAGTTTCATTATTGCTAAAGAAGATATTCGAGAGAAATTTTGGTTTCAATGTAAAAGGCAACAAGATGGTGTGAGTTATAAACAAATAAGTACTGAAGTGCAAAAAGCCGAAGATCATGGCATTACTAAATTTTTTATTTTATCTAATACCGATACAACTCCTGATTGTAAATCGGACATCGAAAAATGGAATGAGAAACACAGGTGTAGGATAATAGATCGGTCGGGCTCAAGCTTCTTAGATTTGCTTTTTGAATTACCTAATGTATTGACTTATTATTTTCCTGATGAAGAACTACCACCAATAGTTACTAAGAAAACTCCTAAGGAACTAATCAGAAAAACAAACGAAATAGGAAGATTCTTTGACATACGATTGAAAATAAAAACTGATAAAAAAATAGATATGACAAATTTTTCAGAAGTTGCGGATTTACTAAAAGAGTCTTTATTAAATCTCAAGAATATTGATTTGAATATAAAATCATTAATACTACAAAAAATCAGCATGTTATTCTACCTGATGAATAGAGCAACAGATGCACTAATGCTACTAAATAAATCCTTAGAAATTACACCGAAGAATGTTGAAGCTTTACTTAATAAGGGTTATATTTTAGAGAAAATAGATGAAATTGATGAATCAAATGAGTGTTACGATGAAATCTTTGAATATGAGGAAGAAAACAAATTCGCCTTTAACAATAAAGCAGCTAATCTAAATAGAATGGGGCGTTTTGAAGAAGCTTTAGTTTTAATAAATAAAGCTTTGAAGATTGATCCGAATTTTACTATTGCTACAATAAATAAAGTAAATGCTCTAAAAGGATTGAAAAGATTTCAAGAAGCATTAAAATTAATTGATGAAAAAAAGGCTTTGCTTAAGAAATCTATAAGTCTTAAAATGGTTAAAGTTGATTTATGCATTGAACTACTTGATTTTAAAGAAGCTTACAAAATCAATCAAGAAATTCTAAAATTAGAACCTGATAATTTGGGAGCACTAAATAATCAGGGAGTAATTTATGAGAAAAACTCGAAATTCCAAAAGAGAACAAAGTATCTTGGTCTTGCATTAAAGTGCTTTGAGAATTTATTAGACAAAAATAAAGATTATCCATTAGGTTGGTTAAACAAATCAGCTGTCTTGGTGAGTTATCAAAAAATAGATGAAGCTGAAAGAATTATCGATTCTGCCTTACAAACGTTTCCCAAAAACCCACATATTTTACATAAAAAAGGATCAATTCTATTCCACAGAAAAAAATACAAAGATGCACTAAAATTCATAGATAAAGCTTTAAAACTTATATTTAAAGAAGAATTTCTCCTAAATAAAGCAGAAACACAATTTTGTTTGAAACAATATAAATCAGCGAAAGAAACGATTGAGTTATATCTAAAATATAATCCAACAAAATCAAAAGCTTGGTATCTAAAAGGCAAAATTCTAAAAATGCTTCGGAAAACATCAGAAGCTAATAAATGCTTTGAAAAAGCAAAAGAGCTTATTGAAAGTCCCATTAGTTTATTAGAGTGAATAGTTTTCAATAGAAAATACAATAAATATTTTTTTTGAATCAATATTAGAAAAAAAACAGAGAATAATTCTTTTCAAGACAAAATTTTCTTGAGATGATTCTTTAAATAATCACTTCAAAACGTTTAGTTGTATGTGGCAAATAATCAGAATGAAGACAATCCCCCCTAATTCCTCCAATCTATTGATACGAAATAATATAGTCCCCTTTCCTCTTGAACGGGATGAATCGACTTTTTCTGTCCCGCTCTGTATTACTCATTTGAGAAATTCGATTACGATTAATCTAAGAGTTCCACCAATAATTCCGTCTATTTGCTTTCCCTTTTACCACGCAGTTAACTTCTTTGTTTGCTTTCATTTCTTCTAAGATGCCTTCTATTTTCTTGTAGGGCTTTGCATCGTCTTTATCCCAAATATCTGAATACGCCTTATTGATTCAGCTTTCTGGAATCTTAAACACTTGAATCATTAATCCAACAATTCTAAAGTCGTTAATGGATTATCTAGTAAATGTAATTTCACTTTGATTCTAATATAATCATCATAGTCGATTTCTTCCGAAGGCGTTTCTTGTGTCATCCCTTTCTTACTCATAAAAGCATCACCAGATTGGTAACAATTATTCAATTATTTATAGTTTTATCGAGTATTAATTCCTCTTATCTTATTTCTCTTCTGAAATTTCTTGGAAAAGGTATATTGATTACTTTTCGTAAAATTAAGTATTGTAATAATATTGCATTAAATTTGAACATTAGAAGTTGGAATAATTGAACTTAAGTTTGAAATACTAATCTATATTTCAAGTTAGTAACTCTTCAATTTTCTTTAAGTCATTTTCAAGAAAAACCTTGAATGTCTCTTCAATTTCCTTCTTCATTTCCGTCTCTCCTTTGAAGTCCTTAAGATGCCATAATGTTTTCCGATATACTCTTGAATACTCTGTTTGCTTTTCATTATAGCTAAAGAAATCTGAATTGGTTTTGATAATTATAATTAGCTTCTTTCTTTCAGTTTCTTCACCAGGTCCTACAACAAAAGCTATATCTAACTGATCCAGCTGATTCATATCTCTTCGATTTATCCATATTTCGAATATTGGAATTCTTTTTCCTTCTGACCATCTTGCTTTTCCCACATTTCTATAATACGCATCCAGTTTCGGTGTGGTAAAACGAACAATGTAACCCTCTTCTCTTTTCTTTATTTTATCTGGAATTAAGTTGAATTTTTCAATTAATTCTCCCATAAAGAGTTTAATTTTTTCAAATATAGCTTTCTTATACTTAATTAGTTCATAGAATATACTATCATATCTTAATACATTGGAATATAACTCATCCCAGTATTTGCTAACTTCCTTTTTTTCCATCAATATATTTCTCCGTAAAATTATCAAATATTCATCTAAGATTGATTTTATTACCTCACTTTTGATCAATTCTTTTTGTTCTAAGATTTTTCCAATAATTCTTGCAAAAATTCCATAATCTAATGTTTTCCATTTATTATGAGTTGGATTATCACCAAAAGGTGTTAGAAATAAATAATACTGATTATCATAATTCGAATAGTTTTGATTTAAAATTTTGTAATAATTCTTTAGTTGATCTGTTCCTTCCTTACTCTCAATTTTGTTTTCTATAGCAATTAAAAGCTTATTTTCTTTAGAGCTTATTAAAATGTCAATTCTTTTCCCTTTCAAATCCTTTTCTCGCTCTATTTTAAAATCATCAAAAACTTCTATTCTCGGTAATGCTATTTTCTTTGATATTTGTTCAAAGAATTTTTCTAATAAGATATGATTTAAATTATGGTTGAAAACAGGTTTCGGATTTAGTAACCAGGCAATAATATAACTATGTGCATTCTCTGACTTTGTTTTCTTTATAATATCAAGTAATGTGAATTTTTCTTGAAAAGAAAATTCTAATTGATTAATGGCTTCAGTAGTCTGTAACCACCAAATAAATGATTTTAGATCATTAGAAGTTTGAACCATATCTCTCTATCCTAATTACTTACCAAAGAATAATTAAAATTAGTATAAATAAATTTTCTGACTTTTGATTTCTTTTCACAAAATTTCTTTCGCCATAAAATTGTAGTTGAAAAATCAAAGCATCAATGATTCTTTATTCTTCTAATTTTAATGATTATGATAATCGAAGCTATAATGTTTATTATAAGAAATGATAAGGGAAAAATACGCTATACATTACTTCGAGCTATTTGATACGGAAATTGTTGGTTGTAAAACCCTCTACGATGTCGCTGCAATTATTCGGTACAAAGAACAAGAAATCCTCTGATTTTTAGTTACTGGTTATTTGAGCAAGTTCTTTAGTTCATTAACAATCTCAACTTGAGCCAGAGTATCTAATTCGCAATACTTCAACAAATTCTCTCTTATTTTTCGTTTTTCTTCCTCTTCGCATCCTTCATAAGTCATTCTTAGAAACTCGATGGATGCTCTGAATCCATCTCTGATCTCCATGCCTTCATAGCTCTTACCTGTGACAGCTGGAAAAACAGATTTTATTGATGCGCTCCCTCGTTGTTTGGGATCATAATAACTAAACGCTCTGAATGGAACCAGTAAATCAATAATTCTCTTAAGAACGGCATTATTCCACTCTGTGTGTTCAGGGAAATGCTCTGCTAATTCTTTTAATCTTGCAATCTCAAAACTCTTGTTATATACAACAATGCTTCCTTTCTCTCCTAAGACTTTCTGCAATTCAAAGAGAAACTCTTTACGTGGATCGCTATCCCCATCGTACAAAAACCCGAAATGTTCAGGTTCTTTCTCTGCTTTTCCAACAACGTGTAACGAAAACTGAAAGGGAACCTGTGCGTGAGGTTTCAAACCATCAAACATGGGAATCGCTTTTGTGAAAGTTTCAAAATCAAGATAATAAATCGGATATTGTAATGTTCCCAAAAATTCTCTTAGCTTCTCTTTGTTAATATGCGTTTTTCCCTTGATCTCACTCTCTCTCTGTATTTTCTGCTTGTCAGTCAGTTTGCAGTCTTCGGGTATCTCTTTGAGTTGCTTAATATTCTTCTCGTACAGCTCGGTTGCCAATTTTTTTCCCCTATAAAGACAGAACACATGTTTTTCCGGTAAATCTAAACACCCATCATTGCAACAATTGTGTACCCCATCTTTTATCACCTTTGGTAGAAAAATCCCTGCTTTTGGTATTTGTTTTGCTGAAACTGTCGTGAACATATTCCCTATTCTTCTCTCAGTTTCTGCAAGAATACTTTCAACTTCTGCGGTTATATCTTCTTTCATGTAGAGTTTTTCTACTTCAAGCTCTCCTTTTCTTACATATTCATTACTCAGATGCATCAAAAAACATTTTCTGATCTTCACTCTGCTTGCTTCAATCATATATTTCTGAAAAGCAACATCATGAATGTTAATATCTTTCAGTCTCTTACTCGATTTCACTTCTATTAAGTCCCATGCATCTCCGACTGGAACGAGAACATCTACTCTTGAGAAGCAATTCTTAGCCTGAAATCCGGCTTCGAATAAAACCCTTTTCTTCTTCATGAATTCCTTCGTCTTCTTTAGCGTCTCTGTATGATCCACAATAGGAATGTTTACCCCATCAGGAAACAACTGCTTCGCGAACTCACCAACTATTTGCCCTTCTTTCAGCTTGTATTCTTCTGCCATTGTCATTCTTCGCTTCTTTTCAGGTTGATTAAAAATCATCCACAAATACTTAGGGCATTCCAAACCTGAAAGATAATTTGATTTTGTTAGGATTCGTCGCATGAGTTAATTGGTAGCTTATAAAATTAAAAATGATATGATATAGCATAATTCCATCTAAGCAGTTGCTTCTATCCGTGCTTTAGGTTTGAATCCAAAAGTTGCTACTGTCCATCATTTGGATGAAGGAACAACATCTGAAGTGGAGATTGGTTCTGATGTACTCCTAAAAACAGAAGATGGAGTGAAATCAACGGTGAATGATATTATGAAGAGAAATTTTCCAAAATCACCTAATAAAAGAAAATGTAACTCATGTGATCGGAAATATTTTTGTGCCAAAAGATAAAAGACTTAACAAATTTAACATTTAGTTTCATTACAACACACAGGATAAGAAATTACTGTAGGTTTAGAACAGGAAGAATGAATAGGTTTCAAATAAAATTATGATTAGGATTTTTAATTCTCATCATAAAATTTCTTGTTCAATTCAATATCCTCTTCACATATTTCATACTGTATATCTTCAATTTCGCTATAATTAACATAAAGATTATTAAAATCTAAACAGTCAATTAGTAATTTCCTTTGTTGGTCTGTAGATAATTCCTTAAATCTTTTGATATTCGTGTCAAATAACCTCGAATCGGTTCTATAGCTGAGGAAAGCTTGATTTTTCATTTCTTCCCATATATCTAAAATCTCTTTTGAATCTTTAGCTTTTTTTATCATTTGTACAAATTTCTCATTAAACTCCATTAATTCACAGTAAACATAATCAGCTTCTATTTCTTTATTAGAATTCAAAAGAGTTTTTTGTTTTCTTAAGTTTTGCATGACCTTCTGAATTCTTTCATTACAAACTTTGATATGTTCTTCCAATTGTTCAACAAGGATGAATTTCCTATTTCCTCCATCCTCTTTGTTTAGTTCTAATATAGCATGTCCAGCTGTGCCAGAACCAGCAAAGAAATCTAATATCAAATCATCTCCCGATGTCATTAATTTCAGAGTATCAATAATTAAGTACAAGGATTTTGGGTAACTAAATTCCTTTCTACCAAGAATTTCTTCTAATAATTTAGTACCATAATGATAACCATGATATTTTTTCTTGATCCAATGCGTCTTAATTACTTGTTCTTCTCTTAACTTTTCATATAATACTATATTTCCATTCTCCTTCTTAGCCTCAACAGATCCTTTTTTTACTAATTCAAGAAAAGTTTCTTTTGTTGTTTTCCAAGTTCTTTCGACACCCCTATCTGTTATTGGAAATACCTCATAATAATTATCCTTTTTATCTAAATCAAAATCGTTTAAATCTTTGCTTATATATATTGGATAGTAGAAATGAGGTTTACTCTCCCTTAGACTGTATTTTCCATCTGTGAGTCTAATGAAATTTTTTAGCCTATATCTACCTTTACCATCTAATTTATCGAAACGCTTTTTTAATTCATCATGTAAAATTACTTTGTTAAACTCTGCTCTATCTATATTTTTTGCGTATACGAGCATGTATTCTGTAGAAGTTCCAAAAAACTTTTCTTGATTTCTTCCTTCAGGTTTATGAACAACAGTGACAACACCTATTCTATTATTTCTGCCAAAAATTTCATCTGTTAAAGTTCCCAAATAAAAAAGTTCATGATGGTCAATTGCAATTACTATAAAACCATCTTCTCTTAATAAATCCCTGGCAACCGTTAACCGATTTTTCATAAAAGTAAGCCAAGTTGAATGGTTGAAATAGTTGTTGTAAGTAAATGTTTCTTGACTCCCACCAGTATTATATGGAGGATCTATGTAAATAAGTTTGATTTTGTTAGCATATCTTTTTCTTAAAGAATAAAGAACCAATAGGTTGTTTCCTTTTAAAATAAAATTATCATCGAGACTTATATTGGAAAGTTTATGTTTTCCTTTAGCATTAATTCGTTTAAAATTAGTAAATACTTTAGGGTCTAACAATCTATCAATTTCATCTGGGGCAAGAATCTCATTATGAAAGATCTCTTTCCTTTTTTCTTCGTTTTTTTCTTGACCGCCTTCTAAGATACAATCTCTATACGGCCAAGAAAGAATAACTTCATTACTTGTAGCAATATATTTTTTATTAACTGTTAAACCAATCCTATTTTTAAAAGCAGTATAGGAGTCTGGAAGAAATTCTTTATTTTCTACGAATTTCATGAATTTTTCTGTGTTAAATATTAGTGTATTATCAATTTCTTCAAAGAAATGATCTTTTATTTTCTTTTTACTCAAGAGAAGTTTTATCAAATCTTTATCATATTTTAATCCAAGTTCAATAATTTTATTCCTCAGTAGTTCACCATCAGTATATAATCGCTCATCCTTTTGAAGTAATGATTTCAATTCTTCCAATAAAGTCATTTATAACACTCCATAGAATTGTTTATTTAATTCAATCAATTTTTTACTTATTTTGTATTGTTCATCTTCAATTTCACTTTTATTGACATAAAGATTATTGAAATCTAAACATTCAATTAGTAATTTTTTCTGGTGTTTTATTGATAAATCATTGAATTCCTTAGTGTTTATATCAAATAACATTGGGTTAACTCTATAACTTAAGAAAGCTTTTTCTTTCATCTCTGTCCAAATTTCTAAAATCGTTTTTGTATCTTTAGCTTTATGGATTTTTTTTACAAAATATTCATTTAGTTCTTTTAATTCGCAATAAACAAAACTTCCTCCACCTTTCCAATCTATACTTTTTGATATACCTGAAGTATCATAGTCTACTATAAGCTCCATTATTCTTCCTTTTGAATCAGCTCTTCCTATCACATTTTCCATTCTCTTTACCGCACTATTCTCACCGTAATCTAATTGTTCAATTCCTATGTATTGTCTATTTAATTTTTGTGCGACAGCACAAGTTGTTCCTGAACCAAGGAAAAAATCCAAGACTAAATCATTCTTTTCAGTTGACATTTCAATAATTCTTTTAAGTAATTTTTCAGGTTTTTTTGCATTTTTGAATTTAACATACCCCTCATTTTGTATTCCTTCCCAAGCTATGTCATCCCAAAAATCTGTTAATAAAATAGTTGGAGTTAATTCTCCATCAACCCTTCCTATTTTATTTGAATAAAAAGCAAACAAACCACCATTCATGATATAGAAATCAGTATAATTATCTCTTTCATGATGGAATATCTTCCCTTTTTCTTTCTTTGATTTCTCGATTAATTCTTTGAGTTTTCCGGAAGCTTTATGTGGATCGCATAACCTTACAACTTTTTCTGAATTTTCTAAAGCAAAATTAGACATCATCTCTTCTATTACGATTTTGTAACTATCACCAAATTTTTCTTTTGCTTCTCTCCAATTACTTATACCTATTTTTTTGTAAATAATGTCTTTTATATCAACAAGTTCCCAGTTGCTAACGTCTTTATCAAAATTCTTTATAAAATATCTATAATTTTCATCATAATTCCCTGGAACATACATTTTTTTGAAATTAAATTTCTGTTTATTTTTAGTGTAAAAAAGAATGTACTCTGTTACATCCACCGGTCCCGGATTAACAGTTTTGAATCCTGCAGGTGCAGCAACTTTTACTGAAATCAGTTGTACAAAATTATCTTTACCAAAGATTTCATCCATAATAATGCCCAAATAGAATATTTCATGATGGTCTATTTGCACAAAAATTGCTCCATCTTTTCTTAATAATTCTTTAGCAACTTCTAATCTGTTCTTCATAAAGGTTAACCAAGTTGAATGATTGAATCTATCATTGTAATTGAATCCATCATTTCCAGTATTATAAGGAGGATCTATGTAGATTAGTTTGACTTTTTCCAAAAAACGTTTTTTCAGTGAGTGTAAAACTAAAAGGTTGTTTCCATTTATTATAAAATTATCAGTGTGCCTAAATTCAGAAATAGGTTGCCTACCATTTGCATTAAATCGTTTAAAATTAGTAAGTACTTTGGCATCCAATAATCTATCAATCTCATCAGGTGCTAACGTTTCATTATAAAATATTTCATTTTTAATTTCATCTTCTTTACTTTGTCCTCCTTCTAAAACACAGTCTTTGAATGGCCAAACCAGTACAACATCTGTGGTTTCACTAAAATACTGCTTCTTACTCATCAAACCTATTTTGTTTTTGAAAGAAGTGTAAGAGTCAGGTAAGAAATCTTTGTTATTTACAAAGCTGATAAATTTATCTATATTAAAAACTAAAACGTCATTTATTTTTGTAAAAAATGTTTCTTTCAATTTTTTCTTTATTAATAAATCCGAAATCAACTTCTCATCATGTTTCAACGCTAATTCGATTATTTTATTTTTAAGTAGATTATTTTCTGAAACTAATCTTTTGTCTTTTATCAGTGTTTTTACTAACAATTCAAGTATTTCTTGCATATTAAATTCCTCATTCTATGTTAGTTTTAATTTATCAATAAACGCTTCAGAAAATAGGGTTTCATCAGCTCTGTTGTAAAATGGCAATCCAATTAGCTTGTACTTGTCACTTTCCAATAGTGTTACAATTTCGTGTTCAGATTCAATAGCTTCAAGAAATTCTTCTTTCCATTTGTCATGTTCTATTAGGTGTTCGCCTTTTGATTCCAGAAATATTTGATAGAAAAGACTCTTTTCCGTATCAATTTCTTTTAAGAATAAGATGAAATCAGGTTCGAATGCTCTCCCATCAGAGAAATTAAATATCTTAATGAAATTAGCATTTCTTAATAGGAATATATCTTTGTACTTTTTCTTTAGTTCTTCTAAGTTTTTATCAATAAATTTGATTAAGTATTTCTCTTCAGATGTCCCATAGTTTTCATCAAAGATATACCATTCCTTTTCATCTAATTTTAGCTTTAAATCAAGATTAATAGATTCACTCATGGGCTGACCTGTTTCTTTGCTATTAATTTCAATTGGAATTTTCAAAAACTTATCTTTTAGTAGTTCTTTCACTTTTTTTGGTTTAAATAACTTTGTACCTTTGTATTTTGTATAATCTTTTGTAATTTGATTTCTAAGCTCAGATAATGCTGCTAATGTTACTTGTAATTTATCATCGGGATCCAGGTTCGCTAATTTATCCTCAGAGGATGTTACCTCTACTTTAGTTTTTCCCAAATAACTATTGGATGTGATAAATTCTGATATGGATTTAAGATTTGGGAAAAATATTGTTAGATTATTAAATTTATAAAATTCTATTCTGTTTATTGCTTTACGAATAATGTTTACTCCAAAATCTCTTAGATTGAAGTCCTTTGTAATCATTTCTATTTTCTCTGATTTGATACCATTGAAAATAACATCTTCTCTAACCAAACCTGTAAGAAGATTATATGAAAATAATAAGTTATCTAATCCAATATCTGCAAAGCATTTAATTTCTTTACGAGCATCGATTTCTCTTTCATTTTCATATAAAACCTCTTTTCTCCAAAAATCGGTTGATTTAATATTATTTTTTATTTTTAGTTGTACTTCTTTGTTAGTCTCTGGAATTATTCCGGATTCCTTTAGGGCTGTTTCTAATTCTTGTATGTATCGTACATTATTTGCACTGTGGTAGTGTAATTCTTCTAAAATTCTAATGTCTTTCTCGATTTCATCATCGTATTTCCTCTTGTATAAGTCCTGCTCATCATCGATTTTAAATGGAAAATATCTTGCACCTCTCCCAATTAACTGTGCTTCGGATATTGTTGTAGGTCCGGGTCGATTTCGTCTGGCGTCTCTTGTGTTATATAGTCTGACGATATCAAATAAATTCAATACATCCCAGCCCTCATTCAACATGTCAACAGCAAAAATCACTCTTACTTCATTATTCTTGTCTTCCAGTGAGTTTACAATAAGTTGTTTCTCTTCACTATCTACTTTTGAATTTACACTTAATGTTCTTTCTTCAGCAAAATCGATTTGGATTTCTCGAATAAGATTTTCAATCGATATGTTATTCCTCTCAAAATAACTGAATGCCTCGCTTAATATTGTATTGCCATTCCCTTTCAACTTAACAATCTCATCAGTACTCAGCATTTTAATTTTATTGTGAAATTCCTCTTCAAATTCTGCAGAAACTACTTTCTTATCCTCTTCATCAACATCCCTGGATGATGGTGGATTAACGTAATTTGACTTCATTAATATTACTGGCTTTAGATGAATGCCATATTTCTCTGCAACTTTTTTCCTGTATTGACTGATAATTACTGCTTGAAGGGCTCTTTCAATAGGACTTAAATCAGCTCTTAGAACATTTACTTCTTTTGAATACCCATCAATACGGAATTGCTTTAGAGTATATTCAAAAATGATTTTATCATTATATTTTTCTTTTACGCTTTGATGATCTGGAACTGTTGCTGTAAATTCCAACATTATGTTTTCAATATTTGATTTGAAAATTCTATTAACTGTGAATTCCCATGAATTTACATTGTTTTGTTCACTTTTTGTTAATTGGTTGGCTGTTTTTGTTAAGGTATTTATGTGATGTGCCTCATCAGATAGCATAATAATTTTTTTGTCTTCGAAATCTTCGTAAGTAATAGAGTTTTCTCGTGGATTATTTAGTGATTCATGTAAACCTTGTATGGTAGTAAAAACTATATTTATATTATCAGAAGAAACACCTTCAAAATTATCTACTTGTTTTACTAAGATGTTTTTGTTGTTGAAAATAATTTTGTCATTAAACAGATATTTTGTTGATAATTTATTCAGAAAATTTCCTTTAGTTTTTTCTATAATATTTGTCCTATTCACAAAAAAAATGAAATTCTTGAAGTCTTTGTTATACAAATAGAGTATACATGCTGCCATAATTAGTGTCTTACCACTCCCAGTAGCCATATTAAACAAGAGCTGTGTAGGTTTTATTCTGTCTGGAAATTTCTCTACATAAAAAATGAAGCGTTTTATAGCTTCCTCTTGATATGGTCTTAAAGGAAATTTTGGATTTAAATTGCTTATTATATAATCAGGAATTTCTATTCCTTTAATTGGGCCATACTCCCACAATACCTTTAACTTTACATCCAAATTTGACATAGCAATCACAACTAAATTAGTTGCTATTTATTATTTTTTCTCCGGAAACACTCTCTGTTATGTTCGGTATGTAGTTATTTGTTTGAATTCACGAATTATTGCGAGTAAAAATTCTATTTTATACTTTCCACTGATTCTTCTGGAGTTTCGGATCAATTAATTCTATCCTTGTATCAGCTTCATTTTGTGTTTTTACTCACTATATAACTCGAATTCTCATTTGTTTCAAGTTACCTTTTCCTTTTAAATAGCTAATTCTCATAGAGTAAAGTAAATCTTTTGTTTGTGACATATAATAATTATGAAAGAAGATATCTTAGGAGTCATTGAAAATGATTTTATTTAATGAATTCAAATCCAGTCTCGAGAAGCGACTTGCTATACGATATGAGTTATTTTGTTGGTTAAAGAGGAAAGAAAAGGAATATGATATTGAGCAAATCGTCCCAAGAGATTTCAACACAATTCCACTTTATCGTAATGCTACCTTTTCATTCATTAATGAATGCTATTTAGCGACTATCTTAGCAATTGGATCCGCAATTGAACAGTTTCTTCTTTGGCAAAAACAAAAAAATCTAAATTAAGAGAAAGGATGTTTCGGAAGGATTTCTACAAATTGATTAACTCATTACTCTCTCCAAATCTATTAAAAGAATTACAAGATTTATTATCGATTTGTCGAGATGAAGTTGCTCATCCAAAAACAAGACAGCATTTCTCCGCATTAGGATTAACGTATAATATAGTAGAAGGACACTTTGGTGGACCTGATGTAGAACCAATAACTATTCATGTTGATTCGAAAAGTTACCAAACAAAAATCGGTTATGAATGCGCTACTAAAGGTTTAGAATTGTTTATGAAAATTGTAAGATATGTCACGGACAAGAAGTAGTATGAATTAACATAGGTTTTTATTTGTATTTGAACTATTTTGCTTCAAGTGATCAATAGATTGCTTGAAATGATAAATTTCAAGTGTCTCAAAAGTAATGTTTGATTAAGTTAAATAGTAAGTAATTGATTCTTATGCCAAACAAGCTATTGAACATGTGATTTGCCGTTTCTTTTAACAAAACCAAAGTGGTAGTTAAAAATGACAAAAAAATCAACAAAAATGTCTAAGAAGACTGCCAGTAGAATACAAAGCCGTGCGGATAAAACTGGTAAAAACCAAGGTTTCAAAGCACGAGCACAAAGAGCTGCAGCTAAAAACGAAGGAAAAGGAAAGAAGTAATTCTGTTAATCTATTTCTAAGAAACGAACTCGATTACTTCGAGTTCTTCTTTTCCTTCTTTAATCAAACAAATCTGAATTTTGATTTAAAAAAATAAACGTTTTATTTTAATCTATCTTTCATAATTTCTGGTGTTTTTAAGCTTCCGTTCGAACGTCTTTACACACCATATTTGGTGATTTCTTATGACCGTAAAGACCTATTTGGTAGAGAGATTTCCGTCTCCTTACCGTAAATATTCGGAGGTCGTAGAAGTAACTACACCTTTGACTGAGCTTGCTGTCGAACAACCTCAATACCTTCGGGAATTAGGTGAACAATACTTGGCTGAATTCAGGACAGTGTTTGAAATGGAACAAGTAACAGATGTAGAGTTCTTCCGCCAAAAAAGAACTGGTAAAATCCACACAGGATTATCATTTGATTACGATGGGAAACTATATCATGTTCCAAAATTCGCACTGAAACGATTCCTCACAAGATTATTTGGTTCAGAGTCTTACGCCACGTTGATTAAGATGCCTTCTCTTGCCAGAGATCTCTGCTTGGAGAGCATGTTTCTCACTGGTGGTAAGAAAGAATTTCAACTCCTACACAACAAATCCAGTGAAGTGTTCGGTGTGGCTTCTCCCGCGTACACTTTCATCCCCACGATCGATACTGTGATCAAACTTGAGAGTCTGGTTGCGGATCAATTAGCGGATGCGGAGTATTCCTACAAGTTTTCTCCCCAATACGGTTTTCGTGGCTTTATCTTTGATAAAGAAAAAACAACCTTGCGAGAAGTCGGTGACGTTCGGAAAATGCTTAGGTTCACGAACAAACACACAGGATGGGATGCTTTCCGTTGCGACACCGGTTTAGAACGACTGGCTTGTACCAATGGAATGACATCGAAGGAAAACTATCCTGGCGTTCGAATCATTCACTTAGGGATGATTCTGAAAGTCTCACACAGACTGTTCGTCAAGAACTTGTTAAGCAGATCGAAGCTATCGAAATGATGTTCAAAGACTTAGAGTATAGCACGGAAATCTTCGTTCACGAAGAACGAGCAAAGAAATTCGTAAAAGCTATTCCTAACCTACCGAGGAAAATCCAAGATTACCTGGAACGATCCCTTGATGCTCGAATACATGGCGGATACATTCGATTGTACGATATACAATACGTCTTATCAGACATAGCATCCAATCGTCTCACGAAACCTCAGCACAGTACTCTCTCCGACAAGCTCCAAGATTTAGCTGGTTGCTCAATCGACCCTGAAATCTTTGACAGAATTGTCGAAGAACAAGAACGAAAAGAAGACTCCAAAGAAAATGAAGAAGAATTCCATAACGTGGAAGTTGCTTAATTCTTCCTTTTCCCTCTTCTTTTTTTCTCCATTAGTTTTGGTTATCTCTTTATTAATAGTTTTAAATAGTGAATTTCTAAGGTATTAGTAGGAGCTTTATCCAATATTACGGTCATGAGAAACAAAAAGTGTTGGATGAAGTTCCTACCTACTTCTCAAAAAACTTAAACTCTAATTTACTCTTCAATATATAACAGAACGATTTCGAGGAAAAGGAAAATGAATCTTCAAGATGTCTACGAGATAGCTTTTGGCATTTCTATCTTTGAAATGTTATTTAATTTCACTACTTTTATTAAATTAGCTCTTCTCCTTCTCAAAGAAGGGAAATCAAAAGAAGCTAATGCGTTAATGAAAGAGTTAATGCGAATTCCTAAAGTCACACGTAAGGGAATTAATGGCTTGAGGAAGAAATTAGAAGAACTATCAATATCTGAGCCTACTCAAAAAGAGTTAAAGGAATTAATTAAGGAAATGAGTAAATTCAAGGATAAAGAAGTCCCCGAACAATTAAAAGGCTTAGAGGATTTGTCAAAGAAATATCATAGACGAATAGAGATTTGGCATGATCGTATACATACTGAATTAGGTAATATTATTATCACTCAACCGTATCTTGATGGAAATTTAAACTCCGAGAAATTATTGAAGGGCATAGAACACTATTTTGAGTCAACTACTTGGGGAAACATGCAAGCCATAGAGAAAGAGGATTTACAGGATTTTAGGACTTGCTACTTGAATAAAGCATGGACACCTGCTGCAATCATGGTTATGCGAGTCATTGAATCATCAGTTAGGAAGTATTACTTTGACTTAACAGGTAAGAAGAAAACTCAGTGGTGGAAAATTACTGATGAATTAATGAAGAATCCGAAAGCTGATAAGAACCTCATCAAAGAGTTAGACGATCTTAGAAAAAATGTTCGGAATCCCTTATCTCATCCTGAGTTAAGAATGGATTCAAATGAAGTTGAAAAAGCTTTTCTACATGCAGTGATTGTATTGCCAAAAATCTATGATTAACTAACAAGTTAGTAAATTTGCATAATTGTTGACTATGATAGGTAAAATATAATAAACAAACATAACAATGAGATTATTATGATAATATTAAGGGGAAGTTAAAACTATGAATAGTTTAGAAGAAAAAGCTATATCATATATTGAGGAGTTCAAAAACTCAACTGAAGATGGCGCACGTATGCGAACCCTTCAACAAATTGCTCGTTTACTAAGTGAACGACACACTGCAAATGAAATCTATGCTGTAATAAAAAGAGTAGATGAAATAATTCCTTTACTAATTTCACTGTTGAAAGACCAGAGTGTATCTGTTCACTTGAAAAAATCAACTGTATCCTTCTTTAAAGACAAAACGATGTATCCTGAGGTTTACTATGCACTGAACGATGTGTTCCAACAAGGCATTGAGCAAGACAACGTTAGTTACTATGCAGCACAACAAATGATGGATTATCATGATAAACTTGAGGAAACAAAGGAGATATTTGTAGAAGCATTACGATCAGATATAGAATACACTCGTTTAATTGCTTTGGCAGCCATATCTTTATGGAAAAAAGTAGGAGAATGGGACTATGCACCATTGTTTTCTCGAGTAGTTAAAGAAGACAAATCGCCCAAAGTACGTGAAGCTGCTTGGTCACGCTTACGCAAAAAAGATAAAATTAAGAGTGTCCTTATTCCTTTTCTCTTAGAAGATATTCTCCCATCATCTCTTTATGATGTTCTATCTCAATTTCAACCAGATATCCAAGTACCTTTGGATAGAATAATTGTGTTAACAAAGGGCTTGCCTTATCAAAAGATCCAAGAATTAACACCGAAAGTCTTAGAAGAACACATCAACGTATCTAAGGAACAATATGAAAAGGCTATTAAGGAATTGATAGAAAGCGAACAAATCGTTGGGGAATATTTCGAATTAGAACAAGTGTTTGTTCGGAAGAAAAGCAAAGAACAATTAATCAAACCAGTTTCATTCTCGAAGGAATACATTTGCTACTTCTGTGGAAACCCCATCGAAGCTGACACAAAGACTTGTTCCGCATGTCAAAACAAAGTTGTTCACTGCAATGTTTGTAAGTTACCAATAACTTTCGGTCAGGAAGTTGGAAAGTGTAGTTTATGTGAAGTCAAAGGACACCTAACACATTTCCAGGAATGGGTAAAAGTCAAAGGCAAATGCCCGACTTGTATGAAGAAAATTCCTGTAGAAGGAGTAGTTCCTATTTCAGGTGTAGAAGTGAAGAAATGAATCATATCCACTTCTAATTTTCCCTTTTATTGTATTTTTAGAAAAAAAAGAGAATTAGGAGATCCCTAATCAAAAAGGGAATTCTTCTCCTAAATATTGGAATGTCTTTATAACGAGAATTTGTTCCAGTTCCCAGCCACTATGTTTCCTGCGAACTTTCAGAGCTTCAACGTAATGATACACTGATTTGAGTGCTCGTACGAGTTCTTCCCGGAAGACCGTGGGGGTTGGAAACGTTAATTGCGAACAATGAGTTAGGAACTTTTTTTCTGCTTGAAAGTACAGTAGATTCCAATTCGATTGTAGAGTTATTACTCGACGGTAAATCTCCACGAGGTCTAACCCGAATTGGATGCAAGCGTTCCGGAAATCGATAATGCAATTATTTTTTCCAATTCCTACGAAAATTTTAGATTAAGGGAAGATGACATCGTTTGTATACAAACGTTCACAAAGCTATGAGCTTTACTGGTAGAGCCACACTACCTCTATCCCCTATTCTTTCGAATTCAGGGAATGCTTTTTCAGCAATATTTCTTGCTGCATTAACATCAGCGTTAATTACAAGATTGCATTTTTTGCAGATAAACAGTCCTCGATATTTTCGATTCTTTCGAGAACGGTGACAACAACTTGAGCAAGTCTGAGATGTGTACTCTTCGGTAACGAACAAGACATCTATTCCTTCCTCCTCCGCCTTGTACTGCAGCATCTGAATGAGTTTGTGGAAAGGAACGCTAGTAAAGTTTTGGTTAGTTTTCTTCCTCATTCGTATATTTTGCTTCCAATTTTTATTTCGACCAATGACTAGTGAAGAATTGTTGTTCTCAAGACAGTGTTGAATGATGGCTTTTGACACTTTATGAAATAGATCATGCAGCTTATCATGACGCCAACGCATTAGTTGTTGCTTTTTCTTACTATTCCACAAACCTTGTTTGCTTAGCTGTTTCTGTATCTTTGCTATTTGCTTGTTGTAGAACTGATTGATTGATTTGACAACCCCGCCCTTGATGAGTAATCCATCTGACATGGCTACGAGGTTGTTAACACCTAAATCTAATCCAAGAACCTTTTGTTCTTCTTTTACTTTCAATTCTGGTAATTCTTTTTCATACACTAACTCTAACATGAATTTATCGAAAAATGGTTTTAGTCTAACGATGGAGTGATTTGCTTCAGTAACAGGTAGTTTTTCTAGTGGAATCGCTGGAAACCCTTCTTTCATCAGACGCTCTAATACCCTAACTTTTCCATCTCTTATTCTCACTTGTTGCTTCGACCAAACTACAATGAATAGACCGTTTTTTGGCAGGTAACCAGGTATCTTTGGTTTTCCAAGGTATTTCTCAGGATTTATTAACCAGTCCTCTTTCGCTGCTTTGTATCCTTCCCAAGTTGCGCTTACCATCAGTAAGAGTTGTTGTGGTGTTTGAGCTCCAGCTAGAATCTTGAGTTTTTGGTATTCCTCCTTTTCTCTCATCTTATTCCAAATCGAATAATATCGTAGAATCCTGTTTGTTTCAAAGAATGTTTGTCGAACTAAGTAAGTGGCTGAGTTGTAAAGGTTCTTCGCTAGGAACGTTAACTCTTCGAAAAGCTTTGTAGATGGTAGCTGAATTCTAACGACTCTGTTCACCATTTTTCTTCAATAAAATATATATACAGCTAATTATATAGCTATTTTCTATAGAGTTTACCGAAAGTAATAGTCATTTATTTAAAAGAATAGCTAAACAATTAGCTTTCCGTACAGCTAATCTAAGAGATATTTAAGAAAGGAAGATATAACATCTAATTAGAAAAGAAATTGATGAGAGACTGAAATTGAGTAACTCGCTAAACTGGTCAAATGATCCCTTGTTATTCGATCCTGGACCAACTCCTATGAATGATTGGTTAACAGCAAATAAACTATTATCGAAAGATACACTCACTTCGAAGGAAGGAAAAAGGTACGCTCTAGTTAATAAAAACACTCTTTCACTGAATTTGTATCCCATTCTCGTACGTAAGATTGATTTTATCCGTGAAAAAGAAAGTGACAGAATTCTATCCAGATTTCCCTACATAGTTCTAACTGAGGAAGAAAAAGAACTAATCAAGAAGGAAATTCTTCTTATAGCTGAGACAGCTCGAGACTATTTCTATAGAGCAATCAACTCCAAGATATCAGCTTGGCGAACAAGACTAAATACGTATCTTGAGCGGGGAGCAATGCCGTATCCACTCTATCGATGCGCATGTAAGTTACTGAATGTACCTCTAATGATTAATGAAATTGAATCTCAATTTTTTGAAAGTGCTCGAGGGAAAAGATATGCTATACCAACTAAGATATCAAAACAGCTTGCTTATCTTTGTGGTGTCATCAACGGCGATGGTCATCTCCACAAACATTATCTTCGAGTAACAGATGAAACAAAAGAACACATCAAGCTAATATCTGATTTATTAGGAAATGTTTTTTCAGATACAGGTGAGATTTTCAAATCGGGGAATGCTTGGAATGTGGAATTACGATCTTCTTCCGCTGTTCGACTCATTAATTTCCTCACTGATCATTCTATTCATGGCCCAAAATATCAATCGCTTCGAGAACCGGTTCTCTTTAAGCATTTAGGAGAACCATATCGTAGTCTTTACTGGCGAGGTGCAATGGATGCAGATGGGTCATTTAAACATCACATCTCATTTGGTAGTGCAAGTGAAATGTATGTTAGTGACTTTAATACTTACTTACATTCAATCGGTATTAAATCAAAAATTGGTAAAATTAAGGATTATGCATTTTGCTTAACTATTCCAGCATTCTATCGTCTTAAATTTATTAACCTGATTGGAGTAGATAATCCTAAAAAGAAATCAGACATGTTACAGCTTTTAAAACTTGTAAGATGTCAATTTAAAGGATTAAAGCAAGAGAATTTGATTGAGGGATTATATTTCAAATTGCTAAAGCTTTCATCTCTCAGTTTACTTGGTATAGGGAAATATCTAACCAAGATTAGGGGAAATAAAACTATTAAAGCTAGAAGTAAAGAATTAGGAATCGCTGCTAATTTATATTCGGATTATGAAAACGAATCAAGAACATTAACTCTAAAAACATTGCAAAAAATTTTACAAGTGAATAGTAAGACCTTAATGATAATATTAACAAAACAACCTAATCTGAAATATCAGTGTTCTACTTCTGAACAAGTAAAGTTACCAATAATAATAACAAGCAAAATTATTGAAATAATGAGCTTATTTGAACCAACAAAGACTTATGTAAAATTACTACATAACGATAGCAAAATGACTTCTGAAATTGAACAATTATTTGGTTTACATGTCGAGCATGGAAGAATAAATAGTCGAGTAGTTCTCAAGTTTTGTAAAACATTTGGTGTCTATCCTAAACCAACAGTTGATGAATTGAAATTTGATTCTATACTTGATTATTTGAAGTAGACCAATACTTCTAAACAAAAAAAGATGTAAAAAACCCATTGAAAAAGTACAAAATGAAAGAGGGAGGTATTTCCGCATCATTTTCAACATCTAGATGGTTCTAAAGATGATTTTTAACATTCTTAGTTGATGTGCGTTTATCCAAAGTCCGAAAAAATATCTTTTGATATGAAAAATATGAGAAAGTCCAATTTTTTTCTAATAAAAATTCTGCAGACTTTTCACAAGTCCAATTTTTTTTTCATCGAATAATAGTAAAAGAAGTAGTAAAATAACAAAAGTATTTCTGTAGAAAAACAATATCTACTAAAGTCCAATAATTTTCTGACAATTAATTTGTATTCTTTGACAAATCTCGCGATATAAACAATTCTTAAAGGTATAATCACAGTCTCTATTCTTCTTTATTGAGCGAGGATTCATCATTTTAACTCGTATTTCCTCAAGATTAATACCAAAAGAAGTTAGAATTTCATTTGTAATTTGTGTATTGTAATATTCATTATGTTTGTAATAGTATACACCCATCTCTGATACTTTAGATATGGTAGGCAATTCTTGAATTGGTAATTGACTTGTCAAAAGAAAGGCATAAAATAACAGCTCGGCTTCATCATGCATGTTTGGACTTGACTTATACTCTACAATTCGACAATTACCTTGATCATCTATTTGATCTATTCTATCAATTTTACCACATAATGAATCATTTCTTAAATAGTACTCAACCTCTATTGGCTTCCAAAAAATAGTATCTTGTTTATACCGTTTAATCTCAAAATCTAGAAAATCCTGTTTCCAAGATTCCTTTTTATCTGGTTCTTTCAAGACAGGATGGTTATTATTTAGAATTTCTGTTCCATAATTTTCATAGAATTTCTGTAACCATAAATGTTTCTTTAAACCATCCTGTAAGAATTTTTCATAGTTCGAATAATCCGGTTCTTTTGATTGATCTTTTGCTTTGTTTAAGCTCTTCAACAAGTAAAATTGGAATGGGCATTCTAGATAAGCAATAAACTCTGTTTTACTAATAATGAAACCTTTCTCAAGCAATTTCTTCAATTAATACTGTTAAATTTCCTTTTTAAAATAACAAAAACAAGTCAGTTAGTACTTTAAAAAGAATTTTTGTCGAGAAAAGTAATGGCAGTAGTAAGAAGGTGATAGGAGTTGGTCGCGAGTTATAAACAACTTTCAAATGTTGAAGCAGATATCATTAGGTATTTAATTTGGAGAGTGTTAGTGGGAGAAGATGTTTGGTTTGAAGATGGACTGAAAGAACTATCAAGTTATGTTAATCGACATGAAAAATCAATTACTAGTGCAATCACTACACTAGAAACAAAAGGAATGATAAAAACAGAAAAGAAAGGCAATAAGATTTGGTTAAAACACACTTTAACCAATGATGAATTATACACACGAATGGCATTTATCGATTCTTTGTTTTGCAATACAAAATCAATGCAAGAATTACAAGTGAATCTTCTTAGAGAGATTGAAAGGTTAGAAGAAGAGATAAGAAGAACAAAAGAAATCAATGTGAGAAACCAAGTAAAGGACAAAATAATTGACTCAGTAATTAAACAAGGAGCTAATGAGGAAATAGATGAGTTAGTAGATTATTTTGGGAAGAGAACATATTCCAACATCAATAAATCAATTGATGAAATCATTGAGGATGCTTTACAGAAATTTAGTGAGGTGATATTTGGGAAATATGATGAATCAATCAAAGAAGAAAAAGGAGAGAGAGGGGAGAAAGATGTGTACGATGAATTTTGGTCAAATAAACTAAGAAAGGATGAGATGTGACTAGTGCGCTGAGGTTTGGAATTGACAAATAAACTCCAAAGCATAATACTTGAATTGATAAGAAAAAAATCAAAAATCTATCCAGTAACAACTGAAGAATTAGTTGTAGAACTTAGCTACTCAAACGGGACAATTCACAGATATGTCAAACTACTGGAAAAGTGTGGTTGTATTGAAGTTAAACGTGTCACATTGCCAAAAGGTGGAGTAACCTACTATAAAACACCTGAAACAGTATGGCCAAAGCATCTTGGCATGAAGTGTTTTGATTGTCAAAATAAAGGAAAGAATGCTGAGTGTAATTACTATGAAGAACTAGCAGAGAAAGGAGTAATTAAAAGACCTGATAGAGTTGGTGTAAAATTAACTAAAAATACTGTGGCATGTGATGATTTCATTGAGAAAAAGATTCGCTGGAAAAAAAGAAGATATGAGGATTTTTTGGACGAAAACAGAAGAATAACAGTCTCAGAAACAGGACTCCGAATAAGCTATCATTGTGCAAATGAAAAATGTCAGGCAGAACTACCATTTGTTGGTAACGGATTCATAGCAAAACTTGGTAGTTCAACAATTAGGTGCGATGTATGTAATTCTTTCTACAAAACGCTATTCGATCAAAAGAAGAAAGCTTTCTTTGTTAACTACAATCTAGAGAAAGGAATAGAATATAAAGAAAATTTTGCCAAGGCTACAGGAGGAGAAGAACCGGAACCACTCTATTCTTGCGATAAATTTGGAATTGTCATTCATGATATGCAAAGTAGTAACTTTAATTTTAGAACAAGAACACTGACAACTTATAATTGGCTCGGGAAACTAGAAGATATAAATTATTTAGTAGTAAAAAAAGTGGAAGATTATGACTACATGATAGAGTTATTGGATCAAAAAAGATACGACATAGACATCATTCTAGGAGCAGATAAGTTGATTAGTCCACCGCCAATAAAACAACAAGTAGGGCTTTTAAGATTGTTGAGAGTAATAATGATAATCAATAAAGAATTCTGCATTGCAATACTCAAAAGTAGAATAACAGTAATAGAAAAAGTGCATGAACAATTCAATAGAGAAGAAGAAATAGTAGTAAGAAGAGCCATAAAAATAATCAAAGAAAGGATAAAGGAAGTAGAAGGAAAGAAATGGATAACACCCAAAGAGTGGAATGCCTTAGAGATGAGAGCTGGGAATGCAATGTGGGGAGTAGTGAAAGTTTATTTGAAGAAATTAGGAATAGACTATCCAGGACGAGGGGGAGCAAGATTAGTGGAAGATATTTCGATGCCATACAGAAGGTTTTACGCTTACTCGCAAATTGATTTATTGATAAATGGAGTTTATGGAATAGCAGGGGAATTCGTGAAAAAGAATTGTCAAGATATAGGCTTCTGTTGGGATGGATTGCCAGGATTATGTCATGGAAAAACTCGGGGAGGAGTATTCGGATTTCACCTTGATATGCGAGAACAAGATAAGGTAATTACAATACCATATCTGCTTGAAGCATTAAAGTCAGGAACAATAGAAATGGAGAAAGTCCTTTATTACAGAGGAAGGAATAGGCAGAAAGTCTACTATCTAAAACACGAAACAGAATTAGAAGAACAGATCTATGAGGTAGTAGAAGAAATGAGAGGTAGTGAAATAAACGGGAAAAGAGCAAAGAATGTGATAAGAGAGCATTATCTACAAGGAAAACAATGGCTGGGAGACTATCAAAGAATAAGTAATAACTTTGTAGTAGAACACAACGAAGTAGAATACCAACCGTGGGCAATCATGAAAATGAAAATTTGGGAGATATTAGGAAGAGAAGAGAAGGAAGAATTAATCAACTATCTAAAAAGAGAGCACAAGAAAATGAGGTTCAAACCCTTAACAGTAATGGAAATGAATTGACAGAAAGAGAAGAAAAGAAATGACCATAATTGATGAGCTACAATTGCTAGCGAAATTTACAAAGGATTGCTCAAAGAAATTAGTTGCAAAACAGATAAGAAGAGTTGGAAAAGAAGAGGGGGAAATGATCTATCAAATAATTATGTTATTAGTAAGAGAAGAATTAGATAGAGGATACTCAAAAAAATATTTACTTAGAGAACTACTAAAGAAACTTCCATGGGAAAAAAGCAGATTGATAGAGAGATTACAAGAAGTAGTAGGGAAGGGAGTGCTAAAACATGAAAAAAGAAAATATCTACTAAATAAAGAAGACGAGCTAGTAAAGAGAATTTGGAATTATTACAACAATACAAGTTATCAAGAAGATGACAAAATAGAAGCGATAAGAAAACTAAAACAAAAGAAGAAAGAATTAGAAATGGAATTAGAGGAAAAAGAATGGAAGAGTAAGAAGAGATATAGAGAAACATCAAAGAAAGAAGAAAAAGAATACAGAGAGAAAATAAAAGAATATTTAGAGGAAGGAGTAGACCCAAAAGAATTCATAAGGAAAAATTTTGTAGAAGCACTAGGTTATAAAAAAATATGAGATAAGAAAATTTCAATGATGGACGATTCCGGATATGAACCAGCTGTACGTGTCCTTCCCGCCCCGGACTGCTAGCCCGGAAAGAAGAAGTGTAGGTCTTGAGCAACATTATTTTTTATCGAAAACATTTTCATTCTCAACCAAACTAACGATTTCTTGAACAAATTTTCAATTCTCTTTTTCTGTTATTGAAAAAGAAGAAAAACATAAACAAAAGGAAGACTCTTAAGAAGAAGAGGAAAAATCCAATAGGATTTTGAAGTTTCTATCTATAACCATACTTTTTATTTCGAACAATTTCTAATACTTCATAAAGGATTTGTTTATAGTATTCATCAGGTAATGAGAATAATTCTGATTGTAATTGTAGACGTAAGTCATCAATTTCCAATGAGTATTTTATCTGATTTCGTTCAAGAAAATCTTTGTATATGTGATTCTTTTTAGAAAGATAAAAATCTTTGTTAGAAATAATTATTCCATTATTCTCAAAAGCTTTTTTTGGCAAGTCCAATAACGAATTATGAATACCGGTATTTTCTTGCTGAATAATGCCTTGTTTAAATAAATCAGCATGACAATGTTTCAAACAACTTTCTTCAATATAATCTAAGCTATGAAAATAGATGTTTATCCTTGAAAATCCGAGTAAAATGAGATAATGATACATAATAGCAAATGATCTGTGAGAATGCAGTCTTTTCAACAAAGGATGACCCTCAAATTCCTTCCCCAAAAGGAAGATAGGTTTAGATAAGAAATTATGTCTCTCTTGAGCTAATGAAATCACTTTCAAGTAGTCTGACTCTTGATGATGCTTTTTGAATGTGTCATCATTTAAAGTTTGTATTGCGATAATTGGATTAACTTGAACTGTCTTCATTAATTCTGAAACAAAATCAGTGTGGCTTAATCTTGCTAATATAATCATTTTTTGATAAAGTAGTTTAGTATCGAATGGTCTCAATTCTATTGTCTGATTGTAATAGAATAAAGCTTCAGTTAGATTATCTTCATTGTAGTAGATTTTCCCTAATGTAAGAGGAAATTCATAATATTCAGGGTCTCGTTGCAAAAGTGTCTTAAGAATTTCTTTTGCTATAGTGTACTCTCCTATCTGGAAATACTTACTAGCTATGAACCATAATGCAGAATCATCATATTGCTTTCTTTCTCTGGTTTGCTCTAAAACCTCTTTAACCTTTTCAAATTCTTTTTGTTCATAATAATACCTTGCTAGATAAGCAAATGGTTCAAATTCGTATGGATTATCCTTTATCAACCTCTTCCAAATAGCAATTGCTTGTTGTTCTTTCTTATTTCTGTAATAATGTATTGATAAATTATGTAAGGTGAGATAATTATTAGGATTTAATTCTAAAGCTATATCATACAATCTCAAAGTTAAAGCAGTTTTCCCCAATCTATCATATGCTGCTCCAACACTGTGCCAATAATCAGAGTTTTTTGGAACTAATTTCAAAGCTTTCAAAAGAGCTTTCTTTCCTTTACGAACTGCACCAAATTCTAAAAGGATTAGTCCATAATTATACCAAGCGGAATGATTTTGATCATCTTCATGAACTATTCTATGATATTCATCTAAACGCATTCTTAATTTATCCTTGGTTGCATAATCCATTGTAGTTCATCTCTATTATTCAATAGAGTTTTTTCCTTAAAAGTAGCTAAAAGAAAAAAAGAATAAGATATTATAATAAAAGATTATAATGAACTAAAAGATTTAAAACAAGGCAATATATAAATCTGTTAATGTGAATAGTTGTAAACATAATTTTTGTATACAAAAACAATCATAAAATAGTCTGTTGGTATGATAATGATCTTTTGGAATAGTGATTCAAGTCTCCTAGCTACCGGTCTTCCACTGAAAGCAATAAGCAAACTTCTTGCTAATAGCAGTTCTGATGCGGAATTACAGCAATCATTGGAAAAGTTGGGTACCAAATACCTTACAAGGTATCTTATAATAAGAGACTATCGAACATTGATGGAAACCGGCTTACAAAAACTTCCAATAATACCAATTATTGCAGGTATTCCCGGAGCAGGGAAAACCACTATTGCTAAAGAACTCTCAACAGCGCTTAATATTGGATTAGTAATTGGGGGCGATGCTCTTCGTTCTACTCTACGAACTATAGTACCAAAAGATGATGATGAAGTGCTTCATTCTAGTGTATATGATACCTGGAAATTCTTCGGTAATTACAGCAAAGAAAATCTAATTTCAGGGTATAAATCTCAAGCGAAAATAATGAATTTCTCTATTCAAAAGATGATTGCTGATCGAGGGTTGAGAGATGGGGAAAGCATGATCGTTGAATATCTCCATTTCTTGCCGGGGCAAATCCATTCGGATTTGTTAGCACATCCCAGCATTATCCCTATTATTCTCCAAATCTCTGATAAGGACCTCTTAAAGAACCGCATTAAATTACGAACAAAATATTCGCATCTTAGAAATTCCGGTGAACGACTAATCACTGAAATAGACAAATATTTCCAAATCCAGGATTATCTTTGTTCAGAAGCAACTAAACATAAACTTCAGATATTCAATGTAAATGATTTCGTGGAAGGATTTGAATCCATTTTAGATTATGTGTTGAAACGGATCAAATCACTAAATGAAATGAAAGATTATACAAAACAAATTAAATTAATTGATGAAATCATAAATGAACGCAAGAATTGATTTCAATACTTCATGTGGTGGTAAAAATAAAGAAAATTTCCACAGCCGTTGCATATCCTACTATTCCTATTATATTTCTTGGTGGAATAAATCCTGATCGGACACCACTTTATGATACAATGGGATTAGCAGTTACAAATAAAGATGAAACAACGAGAACTGAGACAACAATCGAATCCACAGAAGGCAAGACCATCACTCCTATTAAATTTCTTTTAGATAAACAAGAATTAACTGGCTTGCGTGGGAATCAAATAATTGAATCCGTTAAAACATTAATGGATAAGAATAACATAAAAGCAAAAGTCAAAATTGAATCAAATAATTATGGAATCTTTAGTGGAAGTTCAGATTCCGGCTTAGCAGCTTTATTTGTAGCTTTGAATGATGTTTTTGATCTAAAGTATTCAAAAGATGAGATTCTTAGATTTTCAATGAAAGGTTCTGAAAGCGCAGGGAGAAGTCTGTATGGTGGTTTGACTTTATCATTAGTAAATGAAAAACCAGTAAAAGTTATACAACTCGCATCAGAAGAAGACCTGAGTAGAATTAGTCTGTTCTCAATCCCCTTTCAATATGATTCAAGAATTTCAGCGGATGAGATCCATGCTGGCATAATAAAAAATCCTCATTTCCATGAAAGAGTAAAAAAAATACCAAATTGGATTGATCGGATAAAAAAAGCTCTTAAAAATGATGAGCTTGTTGAACTTTTAAAAACTGCAGAAGAAAACATCCAAAATGCCCATGAACTACTCGAGGGAGTAAATATCCGGGTTAGGAAACCTGATATGTTGAGATTATGTGAACAAGTTACACAAATGCGAAAGGAGAAAATCGAAGCATATTATCTTATAGGTGGGGGGAATCTAGTAACTATTGCTACAATAGAACCCTTTGCGAGAGGAGTGGCGAAATACCTATCAAAAAATCAGTGGAAATATTATGAATTCAAAGTAGCGAGTGCTCCAAAAATCATCAAAAGTCAAACTTTGTAGGAATAATTTAATTATTAGTTTTTTCAATCATTAATAGGGTAAAAAAACCAGCTTTTAAATAGAAGTGGTCTTTTTCAAAAAAATTCTGGTAAAAACGAGGTTGAATAATATGGCGAAAAAAAGCAAAGAAATTCCAAAAATAACTATTGCAAAAATGCTCAAGTTGGAACCAATGAAATCTGTTCAATTAACAGATGAATTCTTAGCTGCTTTAAAACCAGAAGCAGGAAATTACGCAGTAATTATACTTACACCAAACACAAAAATAATACGAATTATCCCAACTACAACAAATATAGTATACAAAGTTGCAATTGATATTGGAAAGCTTACGCCTGATTTCCTCAGGAGAATTGGTAATCTCTTCTTAAAGTTAGGAGTCAAAGCGCTATATTCAACAGGACTTTGTTTTATGGAAGAAAAATGTGTGTTTGATGGATACATTGATTCAGAAGAATTTGAAAAAATTGATGTTGAAAATTTAAAAGCTGAAATAATGGCAATTGAAGGAATAACAGGATTAGATATATCTACACTTGAAGTCGAATAATCAATAACACTTACTAATAACTATCAATCAGCTTCCATACAATTTTACCACTGTGCTCAGTTTTATCAATTTTCTTCTTTGTTGCTAATCCTTTCAGAAGTTTCAAAAATTCTTCCTTTTGTATTGGGGCTTTTGCTAATTTCATTAACTCCATAGTATATCTAGCATACAATGCATCTTCATAATCAAATTTTGCACCTGCAAATAGATCAAGAACATCATATTCTTCTGGAGTTAGAGTTTCTGCTTTCTTTGCTACTACTCTTGGAGGAAGAGGTTGTGGTGTTTTAGTTTTTATGGGTTCAGCAACTTGCGTCTTATTATCACCTAAAACATCGAGTAGTGATTTTCCTCCCTTCTTTGTTTTTGGCAGACCATATAATTGAGCAACAATTTCAATAGAACTTCGTGTAAAATCTTTTCTCGAACTATAGTACCCCTCTTTTGTAAGATTATCAATAAATTCTGCAAGTTTTTTTGGAACTTTAATAGTAATTTCTTCTGACAACGATAAATCTCCAATTATTGTTTTACAAGTTTTTGTTAATTAAAGTCACATATTATTCACATATTCGCTTATTAGTTTCTGTTCATTTTTAAGCGATTTTTCTTTAGTTTTCTCCTATACCTATATAAAACTCCTCTTTTTTTTTGAGAAGTTAATTGAATTTTTAATCTGTAAAATCTCTAGAGACGTTCGCCATTTCTTCAAGGATTTTCTCAGGATTCGCTGCTTTTACTACTCCAGATGCCACCAAAATCCCTTTTGTTCCAAGCTCGAGTGCTTTTCTCACATCGCCACTGTTTGTTATTCCAGCACCACAAAGGGGAACTACTTGCGAGTTAATTTTTTTCATAATATCAACAGTTTCAGTTATGATTTCTGGTTTCGCAGTACTAACTGATATGCCAGAGCCAATTAATTCAGGAGGTTCTATTGCACAACAATTTGGTTCAAGTGCAGCAATTGCTCCTGCAATTTTTGATGTACTAGCGCAAACACAACTAAACAAATCATTTTCCTTGGTTAACTGTAGAATTTTGGCTATACTGGCAAGCTTGATTTTCTTTTCGCTATGATTAATTAGTGTTCCAATTGCACCTGCTTCTTTTATTGCTCCTATTAATATTTGTCCAGTATTGCTGCCCGGAGTTATTGGATCAATATGTTGTGAAAAAACTGGCACATCAACTTCTGTGCTTATCAATCTTATATCTGCAGCTTGTACAGCAACAGCGATGCACACATCAGTTTTCTTCATCACCTTTTCACATATTTTTGCAAGCTCAAGTGCTTTCTTACCAGTTCCTTGTGGGTACGTCTTTAAATTCACTAATAATAACGGATAGGTAACTTTACTCATCGAATCAACTCAGTTTAAACACAAATAGTTTTTGTTTGAACAATTTCTTTAATGTATTTAATCTTTTAGAATAATTATGCGAATTTTTTATAATTTGAGGTGCTATTAAAAAATATATTAAATAAATAAAACCTAGTTTAGTTAAAATACAAATTAAAGGAGCTTTCAAATGTTAATTTCCCTTGCAACTATGGATTTTCGATTATGCCATCTTTTACGAGAGAAATTATCACAAAAAGGTTTTAGTATTGAACAACTTCAGCCTGGAGATCCCCCTTCTAAAGATTCGATATTAATTGTAACAACTGAAGAAGAATCCAATCAGAAGAACTTGACTTATAGTAACATGGTTGTTCTTTCTAAAGTTGAAACTCTAAATCTAGATAAAGCGTATTCGAAGATAATGTTGGGTATCGAAGGAAAAAAAATTTGGGAATCCTTGATTATTGGAGTTGATCCTGGACTTACCATTGGAGTTGCTGTTATAACTGATGGATGTTTACAATCCACATTAGAAACTAGGAATATTAAAGAAGCAGTTAATTTTATACTTCTCACGTTAAAAAATTTGCCAGCAAAAATGGCTATTATCCGAATTGGTTCTACAGGTGGATACCGTCAAATTCTCATTCTTAATGAATTACTTAATGTAAAACCCGAACATGTTGATTTGGAAGTTGTAGATGAATTACATACAACCCCGGAGCGTGGTCAAGAAGCTAATGAGATCTTTCTAGAGAGTGTGAAAGAGGGCATGAAAATACACGGAGGAAAAGATGCTACAGCAGCAATGCAAATTGCCTTTCGTCTTGGTGAAAGCGTAAAAGAACCTGAAACATGTGAAACTTCAGATGGAGAACTTAAAGAAATCCAAGTTCTCTCTCGTCAGTATTCAAGAGGTGATGTCACAATTTCGAGAGAACTCGCAATAAAAGTAGCATCTGGCAGATTAACTCTTGAAGAAGCAATTTCTATTCAGAAATCAGAGAATAAGCAATCATAGTTTCAGAGAAGATTAGTTTATTAACTGATGACAAGTCCTAGTACTAGGAGAGTTTCATAAGTGAAGGAAAAAAGCACAGAAAATTCAACAACTTTTGAAAAAATGAAATCCTTCCAAGCATTTCCAAAACTACTCTCCAATATTAAGAAAGGTTCTAAGCTAACAATAAAAGACATTGAATTTTTCGAAGGAATCTTTGGTGAGCGTATTAGAAAAGCATTAGAAGTTATAGGCGCAAATGGGGTGAAACGATACCTTTTTTCTCCATCCGGTGTCATTAAATGGACTGTTCAAGGGCAAGAAAAGGAATATCTCGTTATCGAAAATTCTTTTTGTTCTTGTAAAGATTTCTTGTTTACTGCCTTGCTTCGGAAAGAAGCTCCATCTTGTTATCATCTTTTAGCAAGAGAAATAGCAGAAAAAACAGAACAATTTGAGGAAATCACTGTTGAAGATAATTTGTTTCAAGAATATATGAATGCTTGGCTAGACTAAAAGATTAGTTCAATTTTCATCAGTATGCAAATAAACTACATCAAGCTTTACACATTTAGCTTGACAATCTAATATACTCGAAAAACTTGGTTTTGTTCTACCATCATCACCAGAAATTAACTCTTTGATATATAATCCTCCTTCTCCAATTATTTCAGCTTCAATTTCTCTTTCCGCTAGTTTCTTAATTGAAACACTATATACCGTTTTAACTCTCACAAGATCGGATCTTCTATGTAGAACTCTTTTAGGCGTCTGTTGTTTCAATTTTGTTTCCTTTAATTCGTTCTGTAATTTAAGGAATAATTCATCTGGGATATCTTTATCAAGTGTGATCGTTGCTCTGTATGTCTTCCTAGTTTTTTTAGCTTGACTCTTTATCTCTTGAACTTTCTTTTTATTCGCAAACGATAGGTTTGAAATCTGAACTTTTCTCTTTGTTTTCTTATTTACTCTCTTTTCAATCTTCTTCAAGTCAATGTTGCGTTTTTCTGGTTCCTTTATCTCAATAACAAAAGGTCTGCCGTTTCCCAACATCAATGCGTCGATATCTTCTCTCCCTGCACCATGAAACCTTGATCCTATTCCTCCCGCTATTTTAAGAATTGGACCAGCAATTAATTCTTCGACACTTTCTGTATATCTTTTTCCAGTATAGTTGCATCTAATACACCCTTTACCATTGCAATCATAGCAGGGCCATTTTGTTTGTGGTATTGTTCGAATGAATTTTCTATATCTTCCATAAATGAAGAGTGATCTCTTCTGAAGAGTAATATTCTGGTTAGATAAATCAATAATTATCGTTATATCGGGTAATTCGAAATCAGGTTCTTTATTTGTTTGATTCATAATTAATTTGCCAATTTCACGAGTAAACTCAGACTTTATGCTCTCTCCGGTTGTTATATTATATTTAGCCCTGATATTGTCTTCTTTCTCAAGGATTTCGGGAGGGATTTTCGCACCAACAATGAAGCTTTGATAATCTTCATCCTTTAATTTGGAAACAACGGGTTTAACGTAATTCGTTAACTGATCAAATAATCCTTCACATAATTCACAAGCAGAATCATTTGCTGAATTAAGATTAATTTCACATTCTTTCCTCTGTAATGATTGCACAGCTAAAACATTACCCATTTTTGCTATATTTTGATTAATGCTAACTGCTTCCGTATCATCTGGTATTTTATTATATAATTCTAGGATGAGAGCATTTTTTAGAATGTGTCCTCTTTCCTTATTTGTTAATCCAAAACCAACTAGAGCAAATTGCCTACCTAAGCAATTATCGCATAATCTGTTGTCTTTCAAAATATTAAGTGCAAGCTCTAGCATGAACTTGGGATAATTCTTCACTGTTTTTAATTTTCCCATTTCTTTAATCAAAAAAATAGCTCAACTTATGAGAAATGCTCCCAACCCTTAGGAGAAATATCTATTGTTTTTTCATCTTTAACTAATTGAATTAATCCAGGATTCTCATCCGTAATTTTTCCTATCTTAAAAATGTCCATTTTTTGAGTTTTCATAAGCTTTTGAAGTTCAGAATAATTTTCTTCTTTAAGAGTGAATACTAACTCAAATTCTTCTCCAGCATATAATGCCAGCTCTTCTGTTTGAATATTATGCTTTTTTGCAAAAACGGTGACATCTGGATCAATCGGGATCTTATCAAGAAGTATTCCTAATTCGTCTTTATTTCTTAATAATTCAAACAAACTCCACGCTAACCCATCACTACTATCAATACAACTGTGAATTTTCCCGAATTGAGAGAACAATAATCCCTCTTTAAGCCGTGCTACTGGATTATAAATTGCGTTCTTAAATTTACTCTTCTGATTTTCAGTCGCGGAATAATTATCTAAAAAAACTTTGAACCCTGCTCCAGTCAAACCGAAATAACCTGTTGTACAAATAATGTCACCTTTCATAGCTCCAGAACGGAGTATTAGGTTCTTTTTTTGACCCAATCCTAGTGCGACAATAGAGAGGATAATATCATCAGCAGTATTTGTATCCCCACCTAAAAATCGAGTGTTGTAACGATGTGAGGTTTCTTTTATACCGGTAACAAGTTCAATTGTATTTTTTACTGAAAAATCTTCAGGAAATGCTCCTGAAGCAACAATAACTTGTGGTTGAACACCTTTTGCTGCTAAATCACTAATAGTCATTGTAACTGCTTTACTACCCATTTGAGCTGGTGTCATATTAGGTGGGGCATCAGTTTTTTTTACAAAGGTATCAATATTTACTACCATTGATTGCTTCTCAGAAATTGAAAATGCAACAGCATCATCATTAAAAGGCAAGTCACCAGAATCGACGAGTTTTTCAAACATCTTAAGTAGTGCTCGTTCTCCTATATCTCCTAGAGATTTATTCATTATTGATTCCACATCTATTTACTCTGATTTAACACAAATTAATTCTTAAATAAGTCTTCCAATTAACTCACTTATTAATTGACCTAATTTAAAGTACTGTTATATAAATAAATTAAAAGAAGTTGGGATAAAAAAATAAAATTTAATGAGGAACTTCTTCTATCGAAACATCTTGTACTTCTTCAATTTCCTTAAGTAAGCTCTTTACTTCTTCCATTGAACGAGTAAGATGACGTGTTTCCAAGAAACCTTCCCATACACAAACATCATCGACCAAACATAGGCCTGTTGAATAGGTAATTTTGTTGGCAAATTCATTTATTTTTGCCATAATCTTAGCAACTATTCGGGAAGTTAAGGGATAAATCTTAATGCCGATTTTGATAACTTCAGATTCCACAGTAAAGAAGTAAATTGCTTTAACGTTAGAAGCATACACTATCAAAATTTTGCCACTGTCACCACTCATATCCGCTAGATCAGATATTACAGAATCAGGAAAAGCTATCTCTTTTGGAGATGAAACTAGTTTTGAAGCTGTTATTATGCCCTTCAATAAATCATCGTCCTCTTTTTGATGAACCACTCATTCTTATACTTATTCAAAAAGATTTCTCTATATACAATTTCTGAGATAGACGAATTTTTTTTGATACACCAAAACAGCACCAAATTGAAATCGATTTGGAAAACAATTTTAGTGAAAGATTATGAGTTCATCATTATAATTTTTATTAAAATATAAATACTCAACACATTCACAATTCCAAGTCATCAAATTTCTTCTTTTATTTTTTCTTTAAAACATACTTATTTGCTTTCTGAAAACTTGTTTCAATCATTTTCTCTGAAATCAGGTATTTTTCAGCAGTAACAATTCTATCAAGATGTGCTTGTGTTGCAGGTTTATTGGGAACTGCTGCACATGTGTATTTCGCAGCAATTTCAGAAAATTTGTACGCACCAATTTCTCTTGATAAATTAATAACTTCTTCTTTGTTTAATCCAATATTTGGTCTAATTAATTTCTTTTCTGATAAAACACTTTCAATAGTCCTTAGATTTTCTATAGTCTGACTTGCTTGTTCCCCTAGAATCTCCCCTGTAACAATATAATCAGCATTGATATTCCTCGCCAATTCCTCTGCTTTCTTAAGCATTAATCTTTTACAAAGAATACAGTTAATTTTTGGATCTTTAGATTCTGTAACTATTTTTTCCAAGTCTTTACCGTTCGGAACAACGTATAACTCAAAGGAAGTTTGACTCAGAAAGGAATTCACAAGTGCTTGAGCTATGTTTCGAATTGGGCTGATAGAAATAATGCTCTTTTCTTCTTTTATAGCTGTTACTGTACCTTCTTTGTGTTGTTTTTTCATTTTGGAAGGCTTTACCATTGGTTTATTGTCAAAATTCAAACCAACAACCTCTACCCCAGAACGTTCAATGAGAAAAGTGGCGATAGGTGAATCTAACCCATCGCTAATTAAACAAACTGCTTTCCTTTTCATAAGTATATTAACCTTTTAGTTTTGAAAATGCACTACGAAGTTCATCCTCAAGATCTAATTTTAACTCACTACTTGTAGATTCTTCTGCAGCTTCCTCTGCTTCTTCACCAGGTTCAGTCGCAAGATCAGGAGCATCAAAATCATCTTCTATTTGTTGTGCTACTTTTTGACGTCTATTTGCCAATTTTTCAGCTAATTCTCCTCTAAATCCGCCACCGGGAGCGGCTACACCACCGCTACTAGCTCCCATACTTGTGGGTGCTACAGCATCAGGTTGTATAGCACCACCTGGACTTGTTGCGGCTGGAGCATCAGGATTAGTGACTCCAGTTAGGAAAGATGGTCCTGAATCTGGAGCAGCTGCTGGGGCTGTTTTTGTTGGTGCTTTCTTCAAAGTTACTCCTAACATAGAGGCAGCTTCAGCTGCACTACCTGGTCCACCACCAGCAGTTGCTGCTGGAGCAGGTTTTGGAGGTGGGGGAGGTGGAGTAGAAGGGGCACTGAACGGAGATGCCGT
>JAHLVZ010000238.1 GCA_019058165.1 Candidatus Heimdallarchaeota archaeon | reverse complement strand
TAAAAAGCATCTTCTGATCTATACTAGTAGTTATGGAGATGCAGTATTAGTAGTAAATAAAGTCAAACCCAATCATTCACAGAAACTAAAGCTTTTTGCTAATGAATTTGAATATATTTTTAGAGATGCCGTTTCAGATGATACTCATGTAAATATGTCTAGATTCAAAGGATCAATAGATCTTGTAAAGAAATACTTTGGTGAACCTGAAATCTCAAAAGGACTATTAACACAGAAGGCTATTCCTTCCCGTAGAAGATCAAGATTAGCTAGACAGATGAAGGGAGATCCTGCTACAGAAAAAGAAATTTTAGTGACTTCCCTCCACAAAAAATTAAGTTTAGAAGAAACTTCATTAGAACATATTTCTAAACAAACAAAGATTTTCATAGGCGATTCTATTATTCTTGCAGAGAAAGCTCTTACTTCATTAATAGATTATGATTACAAACAAGCTGATAAACACGCAAAAGCTGCTATAAGAAGCTTAGATGTGGCTATTCATTCAAAAGATGATTTAGAAATCTTCCAATCGGTAATTAATGCTATTCCAAAGATTGTAGAAGAAGTGTTCAATGGAATTAATTTTGGTGAGCGTAATGATACCATTGGTTTATACACTTCAATAGAAAAGGTATCAAAGCTTTTCTTGGATTTTGTTTCTGATTTTTCTGTCTAAAAGGTTAGCTAATAGCTAGTTATCAGTTAAGGAAGATCTAGAAAATAAGCGAAGCTCTTATTTATCTTAACTAGCTAGTTGTGCTTTTTCCTTTTTTTCATATTTCCATAAAACGAGCATCAATATTAGTGGAATAATGTACAAAATACAAGGCATTATTCCAATGATCCAAAATGCATAGGTATCAGCTAATGGTGGGATGATCCAGCTTGGCCATGGTCCGAATTGTGCTATGTAATATACAACATAACCAAAAATAGGCAAAGTGATGAAAAACATTGAACCTATTGTTGATTTCAGAAACATACCATTCCATTCTTTGAAAGTTCTAAATTTAACTGATTTACGTTTGAGTAAATATATTGCTAACCACGGAATAAAGATCGCGAGTGTTCCTGAGACAAAAAAGGCAGTTAATATTGGTGGAACTGTTTGATTAGTACTATTGAAGCTTGTCGCTGCAAATTTAAATCCAAAACTAGCTGCTATTAATATACAAAACGATATAGCAGTAAGCATTCCAAGTATTTGGGGTAATAACTGGTCTTTTGAGAAAACCTCTTGATGAGCTACTTCAATTATTCTGCGACGACGCAGATAAAATATTGAAGCAGAAACAATTGTTACAATGCCAATAATTAGTAATGTTCTAAATAATTCTGAAAGAGATTTCATTTGTATTAACAACAAGCTAAAATACAGTCGAGCTGATTTTTCAGATGATAACGCTATATTGTATGAAGAAAGATACTGAGTGATTGAATAGTTTCCTTTTGCTAAAGTTATATTATTAGCTACTAATTCTGATCCAGCAAGATATGGTAATTTTGTTTTAGAAGATAGAATTCCAAATTCATTTATTGTTGCTACAAACTGCTGATTCATGATTTCAGCTTGTTGAATTGCATATATTGCTTTAGTCTGAACAGAACTATCAATAAAATCCAGAAGTACTTGCCCATTCATTGTAGGAGCCAATGGGATACCTAGCATCGTTAAGAGTGTTGGAGTGATGGAATTAATTCTAGTTAATTTATCAGATATAATACCCTTATTTGTAACTCCTTTTCCAGCAAGTATAAAGCATCCATTGGTTTGATTAAAAGCTTCTCCTCCATGCCCTCCAATATCCTCGTGTCCATGATCACTAAAAAGAACAATAGTTGTATTATCTAGTTGTCCTAATGAATTATATAAGTCTAGAATTTCTCCAATATAACTATCAGTAATTTCTATCATTTGTTTGTATGTAGTTGAGGCTGCTCCAAAATCATGCCCTACAGCGTCAACATCATCAAATCCAATTAATTGTATATTGGAAAAATTGCCCGGAATAGTAGCAATTGCTGCATTTTTTACATCCAATCCTTCCTCATAAGAGTGTGATATTGTGTCAACAAATACAGCAACATCAGCATCTTTTCCTAAGAATTTCGCCCAACCACCTTCATCAACTATAAGGCTTTTATTATAATCATTACTATCAATTATACTGTAAAGAGTTGGTATCTCTAATTCTTCATCATAGCCATTTGCAAAAACATTTGTCATATTTGTAGTAGAACCTGTAGAAAAGGCTGCATAATTTACTCTACTATAACTAGGTAATACTGAATGATAATTTGAAAAAGTTGTTCCATTTGCCATAAGAGCATCCATATTGGGTGTGTTTGCTTCAAGCATTTTGTCATAACGCATACCATCTACAAATAATATCAATATCTGATCTGTTATTGCAGTTGGAGTACCTATTTGCAGTACTTCTTCTAATCCACTTGCAATATTATGTTTATTATTCAAATCAAATTGCGTTGTTAAGGCTCTTATCCCAAATGAAAGCTGTATTATCATTACAAGAATAAACCAAATTAGAAGGAGATTTACTTTTCTTTTTTTCATTTCTAATCATACCTATTGATAGTAATTGATGATATTTAGGAATTATAAACTGAATATTAATTGATGCTGTATCTTCTTTAACTATTTTTTTATTCATTCTACTCTCTGGATTTCGATTTTTTTCTTCTCTTTGATTTCCTGAACAGGTGCTTTCACTTTCTTAAAGTAGAAAATAATAGCTAAAATAAGAGGAACAACAAAAAGTACTAACATAACAATTCCAAAAATAATCCCACTAATTAAACCTGGATCCAAGAACAAGTAAATTGCTGCTGCTAATATACCTATTGAAAGTATCAGAACTACTGGAATAACAATTGTAAAGTGTTTAGGAGTAAATTGGAAAGGCTCTTTCTCAGGTTTTTCAGTTTCTTTATTCAATGTTTTTCCTCTGTATCTATTTTGTTCTGAGTATGTTCGTGATATGGTTCAACATGAATCATGATATATTTTATTGGTAATTTCTCTTTTAGGGCATCTTCAACAATACACGCGATATCATGCCCTTCATC
>JAHLVZ010000237.1 GCA_019058165.1 Candidatus Heimdallarchaeota archaeon | reverse complement strand
ATCAGTTATTGTTGTATAGCCAAAAATATCATTAATAAATGTGTCACCCGGTGAAAACATATAGATGGTAGTTGCTAGTGCAGAGAGAAAATCAAATATCACTCCAACCCAATAAGCCACTCGAATAGTAATCAGTTTCCAATTTACAAGTTTCTTTTCATTCATAAAGTACTGCTTTGGTTAATATAATATTAATACTCTTAGAATGATTTATGCAAAAAAAGAAAATACTTTTTAGAGTAAACCCAAACCTAAAATATGAAGAGTTTTCGCTTATTTTTAATTGGGATTTTAGAGAGGATTACTCAAACGAGTGGATAAAAGTGAATCCAAAAAAGAGCAATGGTAAGACTAGTCAGGATATCAGAGAAATAATCTTCCTACAAGATGAAAAAACAGATCTAATCAGAACTTTACGTGAAGAAAGAAAAGACTACGATGCCTTAGCGAATTGCTACAAAACATTCAATGATTCCGATAGCTGGCCAGGTGGCTTTGGTGGGAACTTCGAATTTACTGGTGAGTATTTAGAAAAGAGATTCAAAGGTCTAGATCATTCTAGTCGTTTTATAATTAATGCTCCTGAAGATGAGAATAAAATAGTGGGTGTAAGTTTCTGTAGTAGATCTTGGAATCTATCTGATGCTTGGTATGTTGGGTTAATAGGGGTTGATCCTGCTTATCAAGGACAAAAATTTGGAAAAGCTCTTCTCTTAGAGTCCACTAGACACGCACTAAAACATAGAGCCCCATTAATTTCTCTTCATACTTGGGGTGGAAATCTTAAGGCGATGCCCCTCTACAAGAAACAAGGTTACAAATGGCGACCTAATACTTCTTGTTATCTCGAGAATTATCTTCCTCAAATACTGGTTTATCCACTTTTCCAAGAGATGTTTGAGAAGTATTCTTGGTATGATTCCTTTAAGCCTGTAATTAATCAAATTCCGGATGAAAAATTCGAAGAGAAAATGGTAATCTACAAATACGACTTTGTAATTGATGAGGAAAATTCTCTGGAAGTTTGGATAGATAGAAGCATTGGCTGCATTAGTGGGTTCCATAAGAAAACTGAGAGTGATGATTTATTTGTAAAAGCAACTGTACCAAATACTGAAGCATTCATTGGTTTTGAGGAATTTCCAATAACATTGACAATCAGAAATAATAGCTCAACTACTAAAAAATTTCAAATAAATACACAACACTCTGATAAATTCAAATTAAAAGGCGAGAAAATACAAGAAATAACTGTTGAGCCAGTAGCTGAGAAAATTATCCAGTATTCAGCTAGTCTCAAACATGATACAAACGAATTCGATATGAAAGTGCATATACAAAACTATAGCGAACATCAAATTATTTTTGATATAAAAAACGATGGAAATAGTTTTCCAATAAAGATAGGAAAAGCACCATTACATGCAATTAAGATTTTGACAGCTCCAGCTAATTATAACACAATCCCAAATCATCAATTTACATTACCTCTTGAAATTATAAATTGCTTTGGCGAAGAAAAAGTGGTTAAAATTGAATTAACAGATACAGATTTCATTACTTTTAAGAAAAAACAACACGAAGTGAAAATTTCAAAATACGATACTATACTTGAGGTTGCAGCAGAAACAGGAAGCACAGAAACACTTGTTGATTTTGTTAGGGTTAGTGTAACAACCAAGAATAATGAATTATTACAAGAGAGACTATTACCAATAGTTATCTTCAATGAAAACAAAACAGTGGTTTATGAATTTGAGGGGCTTGTCTACATAGAAAATAAACATTACCTAGTTAGATTTAATAGAAAACCACAACCCTGGTCAAATGAAATCTATATCACAGATAAGCTGCGAAAACTATGCCTAAATGGTAATGCCATAATTCTTGGATATCCATTTGATGATGATGGTAGTGAGTTCTTTAATCTACAATTAGCACATGAAATTAAAGAAGAATCCAATGGTGTTTGGATATACAGTACTGGTCTATCTGAGGATAAGAAAGGAGTTAAAGTAACAAGAAAGGTTTTTGTCCCAACAAGCAATGAACCAATCGGTTTCAAATTCTTAGTTGATAATCTCACTGATAAACCAATCAGTGACTTGGGTATACAACTAGGTTCCTATTGGTGGCCTGGACAAACAGATGTTAAGACTACAATTATTCCAACAAAGGATGGAATAAAAATTGGAAACATGGATGAAGTTCCAACTATTTTCGAAGATGATCCATCATACTTTTCTGAGGGTTGGAGAGCAACTGAATACGTTAGTGGAACAATTGGATTTCTCTGTGATTTAAGTAAAATTGATAAAATCCGACCTAGAAGATTTCCAAGTATCGATTATAAAATAGCTGAGTTGAAAGGCAAAACTAGTTATGAAACACCATTCACTTATTACTATTTTACAGATTCCTGGCAAGCAGTTAGGAAAATGTGGCAAGACAAGTTTCATTATTCCCCAGAAAATGAATTGCAATTTTATCGTTTCCCTGAAAAAATGAAGCAATTCGGATTTATCAATAGGAGTGAAGGTAAAGCTTTAGCTCACGGAGTAATTATTGATAAGAATCAGAAAACAATAGAGGTAGCATTTGATGCTTCCGGAAATACAACACTAACAGGAAAAGTCGACATAACTCTCGAAGAAAAAATAATTGAACCGAGTAGCTTCAAATTAAAGTCTCACAAAGGTAGATTTTGGCAGGAAGAAATTAAGATTAAAGCACCAAAAAGTTATGTTGTTGGTGGGAAAATCACATATGATTGTAAAACTAAAAAGTATGACACACCAATAGCCTTTGCATTCTATGATAAGAAGAAGGATATTGCAGTGACAAAATCAGTCATTGATAACAAAGAGGTATTAGAAGTCAACAATGGATTTCTGAAGTTCAGAGGAAGCAAAGATTTCAAAGGATATGTATTTTTCTTATCACCAGCTGATGATGATCATAATTACTTGTTAACGAATTTCCCAGAAAGTAAGCCTTTCTTATGGTTTAATCGATTCTTTGGTGGGCTTGGACCACTTGTTAAACCCAAACAAGTATGGATTGGTGATGAGAAATACTTTGACAATATCACCT
>JAHLVZ010000064.1 GCA_019058165.1 Candidatus Heimdallarchaeota archaeon | reverse complement strand
CTTTAGCACCTTTTAGTATCTGTTTGATGCGGGGGTGGTCTTGGTATTTTTTCTGAGTAATTTTAGTTGATGCTAAATCAATCATCATCTTTAGTGTCCCTTTTGCATCTCCGATTAAAATCACATCTGTACGATAATTATTCCCGGGTTCTGTCTCACTGATATCGCAATGGATTAATTTTGTGTCTGAATCTTTAGCAGGTAAGGTCCATTTAATCGTATTCGCTGAATCTGTATTACTCCCGATAAAGAAGATAACATCTGCTTCTCTTACAATCTTATTTGAAAAACGCGTTCCGCCACGTCCACCTACTACTCCAATTGATAGTGGATGTGTTTCTGCAATACTGCCTTTCCCAGAAATTGTCGTTCCTACTGGTATCCCCATCAGCTCAGCAAATTCTGTTACTTCTTTCCATGCTTGGGAAAAAAGCACTCCTTGTCCACAAATAAGAACAGGACGCTCTGCAGAACTCAGTAGAGTGAAAGCATCTTTGATTTTTTCTAACTCAGCTGTGGGTCGCGCTCCTGGATATCGAGTGAATTCTTTTTGAGCATAAATTTCACCCGTAATCTCCGAATCATCAATTTCTTCACCAAGAATATCCATTGGTAAACGAATATGAATCGGACCGGGTTTTCCACTGGTTGCCAAGCGAAATGCCCTTCGGATAATGTGAGGGATTTCAGATCCTTTTGTTATTGTGAATGTTGCTTTTGTAATACCTTTGAATAATGATGTTTGATCGAATGCAGTTAGCATGTTTCGGTGTTCTGTATGAAGTGGAACTTCTGATGTAAACACTATCATTGGTACAGATGCTTTGTAAGCCTCAACTACTCCGGGAATTAAGTGAGTGGCACCTACACTGGGAGCTTCAACGATCCCTGGTTTAAAACTCACTCTCGCATAAGCATCTGCCATGTATGCAGAACTTCTTTCATCTCGAGTTAAAACGTGCTCGATTGGATCAGAAGAGGTTTTCCAATCTTGCCAGGCAACATACCACTCCAGAGTTGTTTCTCCTGGTAATCCAAAAATATGTTTGACCTCATGAGCACTTAACATTTCTAAGAGAATCTTTGAAGCGTGCATTTCTCACATCTCAATGAGCTTCATTATTACATTGTTTAAAAGATTTTGTGGATAGCAAGCATACTTGAAACAATCAAACTCAAAAATGGGGATCTGCCATTTTCTTTGTTTTTTTCTAATCAAAAGCTTTATATTGATTAACATCCTTATACCATCCATAGGGATGGTCTGAGGAATCCCTTCAAGGAGACGAAAAACAATGTATGAAGAAACAAAAATGGAAAAACTAACAATAAATTTGCCACCAGTAGAATTAGGGAGAATAGATATTCTAGTCGAAGCAGGATATTATCACAATCGAACGGAATTCATAAGATCTGCAATCAGAAAAACACTAGATTCGCATCAAGAGTATATTGATTCTCAAATAAAGCAATTCAAAGAAACTTATGATGATTCAGATAAAGTAGACGAAAAATATCGTACTACATTTTCAATGGGTGTTATTAGCATAGGAAAAGGGCATTTCGAGAGAGCTTTAGCTAACGGTAAAAAAGTGAGAATACATGTCGTAGGTTTACTTAATATTGAAAAGAATGTAAAACCAGAGTTAATTTTGAAATCTGTAGAATACATCAGAGTTTTCGGTGTTTTAAAAGCTTCACCAGAGGTGAAAGCTGCTTTGAATCGAATAAAAAGTGAAATGGAAAATAAGTAGGAAGTGAAACTAAAAATGAAAATAAAAAAGACTTTAATTTTACCTCATCTAAAATTTTCATTACCTTTTGTTAAGATTGAATTAAAATTTTATAAATCAGAGATAAAAGTTCAAATAAGTTTTCTCTGATTTTATTTTTCTCTTTTTGAATCTTCTTTTTACAAAAAATATAAATTACTTATTCTATTTAGTTTAATTAGAATCATTTTCCTAATGATTCTATTGGGTGGAGAATTTGTCCGATGAAGATAGTGGAAAAAAGAATGATCAATCTAGAGTAGCTCAGACTAGTGGAATTAGTTTTACAATATCGCCATTTTTTATTATTTCCATTCTTTGTGCGATAGTAGGTGTAGGAATTCTTACATTTCTCATTTTTATGATTCCAAATTATCCTCGGAGTTCATTTACTAGTAGTGTTAATACTTTGTATGATAGTTTCTTTTATGATGTTGAATATAGAACTAGTTCTTGGTCGACAACTTACTATACTCCTCGTGCGTTTCCCGGTACAGGATATCTTATTCTCATGCCTTTTGCTATGATTTTGATTGCTATCTCAGGTATTGGTTTTCTTGTGAGAAATCGAAAAGAAGTAAAAAGGATGATTTTTATTAATTGGGCTTTATATCTTGTTCCAATTGGTATGGCGATTGCGAAGGATGTCTATTCTAATTATGATTATTGGGATAGCTTGACCCAGCCCTTAGGATTTTTTCCAGTTTACTTATGCATCTTTTTACAATTCTCCCTACTACTTGATAATAATTCGTTTCTTGATTGGGCTGGATTTTCAGAAGAAAGTAAAGCTGAAAACGATCGTTTCAATCTAGTATATAGAAAAGTTATTTCCATTATTTTTCTTGTGATATTTACTTATGCACTTGGAATCCCAATCCTAGGTGCTTATACTCAGAAAGTCTATTACATGATGTTTGGACATGTTTGGACTGTTATTCCAATTCTTATTTGCTGGTATCTTTTCGGTGAATTAATTCGGTTATTGATTAGAAAAACAAGACAACGTAGAAGAGTTATGGAGTATATTGTCAACAATTATGTTGGTAAAACTGAGTTATCCATACCGATCATAGCTGAATATGCAGTAATTGGCTTACAAGCGACAAGAACAGCTATCCTTAAGGAAATCGTAAATGGTCGGATCCTAGGTGAAATATCAGAAGATGGAACTATATTATTTCTACTTGATCCAGATACTTATTTCAAGAAAAAAGAGAAACCAATTGAGGTAGTCGAACCTCGAGTAGTCAAAGAATTTGAGACTCAACCATGGCTCTTCTGGATATCAGTAGCATTATCAGTAATTGCTGTTGGAACACTTACAGTTGCAATTTGTTTCATACCTACACTAGAATATACAGTTGATGGAAACGTAGAAGGATATTTTAACAATTTCTTCTATCGATGGTATTATAGGTACTATAGTTATTCAGATTATTCAACTCTAAGATGGATTAAACCTCATATTGGAGCATTAATACTGTTACCTATTTCTGCAGCAACACTTCTAATTTCTGGGTTGGGATTTCTTGTTAGAAATAAAAAGGATAGTAGAAATCTAGTTTTCATTAATTGGGCATTATATACTATTCCAATTGGAGCGGGAGTTATTATGAGTGCAATTGGATTGTTTAAATTAACTTATACAAATTATGGTGTCTTAGATGTTATCGGAATGCCACTTATTCTGAGTTTCTTCTATCTCACTCCTTTAGTCTTTGTCCAAGGTTCCATGTTTGTAATGGATAACACGTTTAGTGAATGGTCAAGTTTCAAAGGAGAGAAAGCACAGGAAATTAGATCAATAAGAGCAGGTAGAATGGTTAGTGCCATATTCTTTATCCTAATCTTTGCTTGGATGTGGGTGTACCCAATTGTATTAGTAATTCCCACTTATTCTAATGATGGATTTCACATCGCACATACAAGTCTCTATTTTGCTTTATTAGCATGGTGGCTTTTCGGTGATTTAGTAGGAATAATTGCTTTGAAAGGAAAATGGAAAAAAACTATTGAAAGAACGATTAAAATGGGTGTATTTGATTTAGAAGTTATATCCACGAGATTTGATATCCCTCTTGAGATTACTCTAGAAGTTGCGTATATCCTAATTAATAAAGGAGTAATTATTGGTGATTTAGATGAGAAGAACAAGCTAATAATTCCAAAACAAAGAGAAGGAGCGTTTGTTTGTGTATCTTGCAGCAAACCTAATGAAAAGGATGCAAAATTCTGCTCACATTGTGGAGCAAAACTGGATTTTGCTATACTCCCACAAGATGCAAAACCTACAATCTCTTCAGAATCAACGATGGATCAAGAGTTACTGACAATATCGAAGAACAGAATAATGGGAATATTCTCAATTGTAATCTTCTTTATTTCAACAGTCGGTTACTCAGTCCTCATGTATTTTGGGTTTGACTATTTCTTTGCAACGATTCCTCTAGCTCTATTTCTTATAGCTGGAACAATCTTAGGTGCAAAATCATCTTATCACGCAGTTGGAAAAGCAGGGTACTCATTGAATACAATATCATTTATTGTCTTGGTAATCTACATTTTTACAATGTTGATGTGGGCAATGTAATAAAAAGTAAATAATGAAAATTAAATTATTACAGGAAATTGCAGAGGATAAAAATCAACACAATCACCATATCCACCAATGTAATAAACCGCTCCATCATTCCAAATAAGATCAGACCAATAATTTCCTTCATTGGTTAAAACATCATACCAAATATTTATGCTTGAATCAATTGCTTGCTCTTCATCATAATAAGAATTATAGGAGTTGCCAATGAAATTATTATGATGAAAAATGCAGCCTGAATTCTCACGTGAATTAATTCCATTGTATTGATTATAATAAAGTGCGTTATACCTAATTATCGATGAATCACTTTGATAAATAGCAATTCCAGATTTGCAGTAATCTACAAAATTGAACTCGATAAGGACTGCATCAGAGATGAAAACGTATATACCATCACTTAGAAATTGACAAGTATTATTAGAAATTAGAGAGTTCTGTGAAAAACCTAATTGTATCCCATCAGCATTAGTATAATCACCTATACAAGCCAATTCATTGTTTTTTATAGTACTATTTGGTGATTCATAGACAATGATTGCAGAACTATGGGATTGAGAGGTAATTTGAATCTCATTGTTTTCAATACGTGCTGTACTTTCAACAACATCCCTAATAGAAATTCCATCAAGAGAACATTTTATGGTGCAATTAGTAATTAGAAAATACTTAGTTGTCCCTGTAATGTAAATGGCATATTCCTTATTTGTCTCTAAAATATAATCCTTTATTAAATAGGGATTATTTGAAGTTCCACTTCCTGGAAAATCATATCTATTTTCAAAATCCTGATTTTTTCGAATAACTATTTCACCTATTCCATAGTTCTTATCGTAATTAAACCACACAATAAAACTTATTGTAGTCCCTAAGAGAACTATAGACGTTAGAATAGCTACTATCAAAACTGTACTTTTTCTTGCATAGATTGATTCTGTCATTAAATCCCATTACCCCTTATCCTTATTCCTCTTTTATAATATAGATACTTTTACTTTAAAATATATTCTTTTGTTTTCTGAAAAACCTCCAAGCAAAAATACAGTGATAAATTCTTTATAATTGTTAAATAATATTTATAGCATGAAGAAGGAAGCACTCTACAAATCTCTTGCAAAATATTATGATCTTATTTATACGTGGAAGGATTATCAGAAAGAAGCAGTGGAAATTAAAAAACTAATTAATAAATACAAATCGACAACTGGCAATCAATTTTTGGATGTTGCATGTGGAACTGGGAGTCACATTAAGTATTTTGTTGATGATTTTGATTGTGTTGGTGTTGATTTAAATCCTGAAATGTTAGAGCTCGCAAAAGAAAAAGCTCCTAAGGCGAAATTCATAGAGGTTGATATGATAAACCTCAACATAGAACAAGAATTTGACGCTATTGTTTGTCTGTTTAGTTCCATAGGTTATGTGAAAACAGAAGAGAATTTAAGAAAAACCATTACTGGTTTTGCTAAACATTTGAAAAAAGGTGGCCTTGTAATTATTGAACCTTGGTTAACAAAGGAAATTTACCGTACAGGGTCACCATACATGGTAACATACGATGGGGAAAACACAAAAATCGCTCGAGTAAATGTTTCAGAATTGAAAGATGACTTTATCTCTTATTTTGAAATGCATTATCTAATCGCAGAGACAAATAAACCGGTAATACATTTTGTTGATAGACATGAATTAGCTATGTTTCCAATTGATCTAATATTAGAAATTATGAAAGAGAATGGTTTGCAAGTAAATTATCTCAAGAAGGGTCTCTTTGATAATCGCGGGTTACTAATTGGTCAGAAACCGATGTAGTTAGTTACCCCTATTTATTATTCCCTACCTTTGTAAACAGCTTCTGCGAAATTAATCCTGCGCATTTGTGGTTGTGAAATTATTTCCTCAAAGTAATGAGCAGACAAACCAGCAATTCGACCAAAAATAAATACTGCTTTAGCTAGAATTGGATTAAGACCAAGGTCTGCAATTATTGCTCCAATGACTCCATCCACGTTTATTGGAAGATCAATTCCTCTCGCTTGTTTAAATATTTCAGTTATTTTCTTGGAGAGTTCAACGCTATCAGCTGCTATTCCAGCTTTTTCTGCTTTAGTCCATAAGATATCTCTTCGAGGATCTTTAGTGTGTATTCTATGTCCTAAACCTTGTACTCTTTTTCCGTCTCTAACATATTCAGTTATAACCTCATATGTTGCTGTAGACAAGTCAATTTGTTTTTCCTTAGCAATCTCAACACATTTCTTGAAGAAATGAACTGCTTTTGTTCCAGCTCCACCATGGACATCAGTAATTGCTCCTACTCCTTGTGCAAGAGCGACTTCAAAAGGTGCTCTTACAGAAGCTGCAATCAAAGTTGATTGTGTTGACGGAGGAGTTACTCCATGATCTACACTCGCAACGATCATTGCTTCTAGTAGCTCAGCTTTCTTCTTGCTTATTTTCTTTTCACCAGTAAGAACCTGATAAATAACATCAGTAAAAATAGCATCATCCTTTATGTCTTCAATGTTCTTCTCTGTTTTTAGGATAGCAGATAAATATCTAGCAATTCTTCCTAGTCCAAAAACTGCAATTTCCAGAGAAGCTTTTATGCTTTTCTTTGAATAATCCGCGAGTTTTTCATCACTTACTAGAAATCTCCCAAGTGTTTTCGCAATATCTTCTCCTTTGAAAATACTTGCTTTTGGTGTTGGAATTTTAACTGCTTCTAATGCAATTTTCTCCATGGATAGAGTTTCTTTACTCGAGGGGAACTTCCCTTTAATTAAGAGATAAGTTGTTTCAAGAAGAGTTTTGTCTTTAACAATATCTTGTAGAGGATAACCAGAAATGATGATATTGTTCGGTTCAATTTTAGTTATTAACGTAGCCCATTCGGGTTTCTTTGGAGGTTCTTCCCAATTCTTGCGTAGTTTTTCTCTATAACTCTTAACTGGGAAATATTGTTTATTCTTCAGTTTTGCTTGCACTTCTTTTATCAGATCGTGTTGTCCATTAACAACTGGAACACCAGCTTTTTCAAAAGCAGCTTTCTTCGATTTGAAAGTACCATACTCTTGACCAGGTGTTACAATAGCCCCTGCGTGCCCCATAGTTTTTCCTTCCGGAGCATTGGAACCAGAAATCAACGCTACTATTGGTTTTGGGTATTTCTCAGGATGTTTGGCAATGTCTTCTGCTAGAATTTCTTCTTGGCATCCACCGATTTCTCCGGCAATTACTATAAGATCTGTATTTTCATATTGTTGCACAACTGGCACTATATCTAAGAACCTTGTTCCAATTGCTCCATCTCCTCCTATTCCTAACACAGCATTTTGCGCGATTCCTACACTAGCAAGTGCATCTGACATATGGTAAAGAATAGCTCCACTTCTCGAGACGATAGTTACACCTTTTGGACCAAACTCCTCAGAGTTTTTCTCTTCTGGATAAAAGATATCTGGTAACATTCCTACCTTAATTCCCTCTGGTGGAAAAATTATTCCTGGTGTATTTCCACCAAATAGAATGGTTTTGTGCTTCTTCGCTGCAACAATGATATCTCTTACATCTTTTAGTGGAATAAATTCACTTATCAAAACAACAATTGGAATTCCTGATTCAATAACTTCTATTGCTACATCTTTTACTCCAGAGTAATGTCTCCAAATGCTAGCAATTGCAATATTGGGGTGTTCTTTAACACAATCTGTAATTGTTTCGTAAACTGGGATAATCTCATGGATTCTTGATCCACCTCTTCCCTTTGATATTCCAGCTGTTATCTTGGTTCCGAAATCCTTCATTAAGCCAGCATGTTTCATCCCTTGTCTCCCAAGGCCAATAATTACTGTATCTATTGAACCAGTTTTTTTAATGTGCTCTGCTAATTTTGGACGCTTATCCTTAATTAAATAATATAACATTCCTTGATCTACTGGTAATCTCTTCATTTTGCGCCCTCCTTAAGATACTCAAATCCTTTCCTCAGTGCTTCCTTGATTACATCTGCCATAATTTGCTCATTTCCTATTTCAATTTCTAGCATTGCTAATTCTTTGGGTGTTTCCTCATATGCTTTCTCAAGATATTTAATCGCAGATGGAAGATCAGTTCCAACCATTCGCCCATATACTGGAATGATTCTTTGTTTCTTTTTGTAGCGTTCTCTAAATGCTAAAATTGTCCCACGTATGAAAACATCACAACTTGAGATTCCTCCAAATCTTGAGGTGATTATGACATCTACTAATGGATTATCCATAAGTAAATTGTACATTTCAGCAACACGCTCTTTAGGTGGACCACCACCACTATCCATAAAATTAATAGGAATAACTTTGCCATCGAAGAATCTCTTTCCTATATTTGCTACTTCATCTATAGATAAGATTCCGTAACCTGCTCCTCCTGGAACTAAACCCACATACATGTATCCTTTCTTCTTTGTTAGATTCTCAGGTAATAGATCAACATAAGGGAATTCGTTTTCGTATGAAAATATTTCATTAGCAGTTGGTTCTGCTACATCGTGTCTCTTATGTGATAAATCTAAATTGCTTAGAAGAGAACTTTGTCTGTATAAACCATTATCATCAAGTACGATCTTTGCATCTGCAGCAATAATACTATCTTTCGTTATTATTAATGGATTAATTTCACATAATTTCGCATCAATTTTCTGATACAAAGAATAAAGTTTTCTGATGAATAATTCCAATTCATCCAGTAATTTGTCTGAGAGTTTGAGCACTTTATTCAATTTATTCGCTAAATCCTTTGAAATTTCTTTAGATATTTCAATATCATTATTCTTGATTTCTTTTCTAAAAATTAGTTCCGGTTTTGTTTTAGCAACTTCTTCTATGTCAACTCCCCCGGAAGGGCTAGTAATAATGGTATTTTTGTAAGCCTTAGGTTCCATGGTAACTCCTAAGTAACAAGCTTTCACTTCTTCTACTGCTTCTTCAAAATGAATTATCTCAACTGGATAATCTCTAATCGTTAATTTTAGCAATTTGGATGCTATTTCTTTAGCTTCCTTCAGTGAATTGGCTTTCTTTACCCCCCCAGCTTTTCCTCGACCACCTATAAGAACTGCTGCTTTCACCATGACTGGAAAATCGAGTTTTAATTTATCAATCTCAGATACTGATCTGATTGTACCGTACTGTTTTGGTGTAGGTATTCCGTTTGCTTCAAAAATACTCTTGGATTCATGCTCGTAAAGTCTCAATTCTTCATCCTCCAAATCGAGTTTTTATTTACGAATTTAAATTCTCTTATGATTCATAAATTATGTGTAGACAATCACTAACAGAAAAGATGGCTTAAACAAGAGGTGTCATTCTTCCTGTAATTAATCCGACAATAAATAGCATGCCAAGAATGCCAAATGACAACATATTGACAATATTCGCTACTTTTGGTGTGGGCTTAATTACAAATATAATTGACATTATAGAACCAATGACCACTGTAATTATCATACAAATGAGAAAACCAATTTTGAACTCACCAGTGAAATAGGTTCCTATCCCAATTCCATAAGCAATAAACTGGTTTACTAACATGAATATACTTGCTCCTCTTGGGCCATATTTTTTCGGAAGAGTCATTGTATCAACTTTCATATCATGTGGTAGATCTCTAGTATCTCCTGCTGCTCTCCCACCAGTCATAGCAAAGAACATGTACAAAGTCATTAATCCTGCTGCTAAATTCAAGTTATGGGCAACTTGCGCCCCAATTATGACATAAAGACCTTGAAGAGCTCCTAGGCTAATTGCTCGTAAAAGTGGATTGTTAAAGAAACCTATACCTAGAAAAATAATTATCAGGAAAACTGCTAAAATTGGAAATAGAATCCAATCATTAGTAAAAATTGTTAGGATAATATCAGCAAATAATATTGTAAAAACTAAAACAGCAGCTAAAATAAGATTCAATGTACCCTTTGCTATTGGATTAGAAAGTTTTCCGGATTTCTTATCAACTTCCATATCCAATATATAATCTAGGAAGAATCCAGAGAAAGAGAGTGTTACTCCGAAAGCTCCTGCATAAAGAATTTCTTGCCAAGTTCCATTTAAACCATAAGTTACTGCAGCTGTAATCATAAAAAACATAATGAGTCTGCCAACTCTCCAATCAACAAATATTACTTGAATCTTTTTCTTAAGTGGACTTATCTCCTTTGTTGTTTCAGAATCTTCTTCTTCATAGATAACCAATTCTTTAGACTCTAATTCCAAAGGTACATTATTTTCCTCAGAATATTTTTTTGCTTCAGCTTCTTCTTTGAAGATTTTCTCAACTTCAAATTCGTATAGACCCTTTTTGTCATTTATTGTATACTCTATAACTCTCATTGTCCGACCCATCGATTCAGGAGAAATTCTAAGCAAGCAAATTTTCTTTTCACTCACCAATTTTTTGCAAACATCACATCTTTCAGGTCCTCTAGTACAATGAGATAGTGTAATTTCTTTAATGACATAGTGTTCCTTAATCTTGATCCCTCAAAAAATCACTAGGATGTCAAATACAATTCACAATCAAGTTTTTATTAATTCCGAACCAAATTTGGTTTTATTTTCGGTTATCTCCTACGTTATTCCTTTTTATTTATTAAAGCGAAGTCTTTATTCCTAATCAAGAGATACTAATAACAGAATGATTATTGGAGGGTTCATATTTTGGGTGATCCAATGAAAATCAGAAGAGTTTACTTTCAAATAAAAGTTAGTGATTTAGGAAGAGCTAAGAATTTCTATAATGACGTATTTGGTTTTGAAGTTGCTTGGTTCATGGATACGGATGTTGGTTGGTGTGAAATGCAATTACCAAACGATGCTAGGTTAGGTTTAAACACTCGAGAACCTGGACAAGATATCTTTCCCAGCTGGGGCATACTAACATTAGATGTTGAAAATTTAGAAGAAACAAGAGATTACTTGGATAAGAAGGGCCTAAAACCAACCGAAATAATTGATATTCCAGATATGGTTTCACTTTTTGATGTCTTTGATTCCGAAGGAAACAAGATCCAAATAGTAAGTGATCCAAGAGTGAAAAGCGAAGAAAAATAAAAAAAGAAATGTGATTTATTATGACAGATATTCCACTAAAGATAGTACGGGTTTATTTCCAAATAAAAGTAGATGATTTAAAACGTTCAACGGATTTTTACAAAGATGTTTTTGGATTTGAAATAACACTATACGCTGGACCTGAGCTCGGGTGGGCTGAATCCACATTGCCCGGTGGTTTAAGTCTTGGACATAATTTAAGATTACCAGGTCAAGATTACCCGCCAAGCTGGGGTATTTTAACACTAGAAGTTGAAGACCTAAAAATCGCTTGGGACTATCTCAAGCAAAAAGGATTGGATGTTACAGAAATTACTGAGACACCAAACATCAATTTCTTTAATACAAAAGATTCCGAAGGAAATTCAATACAAATAGTACAAATTCCAAAATAAAAATAACTGGATTAGATTATTACATGTAATCTTCTAATCCGAATCCTTCTTTTATTGTTTCAGTGAGTCTAGACATACAGCGAGCAGCAGGGGCTCCGTCTACAATGTCATGATTAAATTCAGCAGTTATGTGAAGAATATCTCTATGTTCAATTTTCCCATCAATTATTACTGGTTTTTTTACAATAGCTCCAAGCGCAAAAGTTGTTGAGTGCATAGTTTTTGGGATAGCCCAACCAGCAATACCTTTACCAAACATACCCACAGCTGTACAACCAATTGTACCAATATGTTTCTTTACTTTGAATGGATCAGTCATAACGGCACGCCAAATAATCCCTCTTCTTATGAATTTAGGGAATTTCATAATCAATTGTTGACGATTCTTTGTTTTCTGTTCTGCTTCATTTTTATCTTCATCATATTTCTGAGCAGTTCGAATCTCATCGTTTATTTCTTTGTAGCTTTTTTTATTTGACTTGCGAATAACGTATTGAATAGGTACTTTCCTACCTTCTCCCATGTCTTTCTCAACAAGACACTTAATATCAACATCATGAAAAGTAATCGTCTTTCTCCTTCCCTTTCGGAAAGTTTGTATGACTAAATTTTCTGACACAGCTTGAGCTACACATTTCATAATCCAAGAAGTGAAAGATAATCTCTCACCAGTTTTTTCTCTATGCTTAGTAAGTATTTCCAATCCCTTTGTTACATCAACTTCAATTAAACCAATTATGTGATTGTAATACTTACTCGCATCAACTGCATCAGTTATCAATTCACGTGCTTTTGTAAAACGTCCTACTGTATAATCTCCTGTTTTGTTCATTTTTGCCACTTCGTTTTCTTTCTTTAATACATTAATAAATATTATCGGTTCATTTTATAATAATTTAATTCCAGACTAAAGAAAGTCTTTTCATAAATTAATTTTCTTAGTAGTTTTACGGTTAAAATTGGTGAAATTATTGAATAAAACAGATGAAGAATTGGTAATAAAAGAACTTATCGAGGATTACATCGATATTATGGAAAAATGTGATGAAGAGAGATTTCTATCTCTTTGGCATCCAGATGCTAGAAGATTCGGATTAGGTAATGATAATAAATTACACTCATTCAATAAAGATGAAATCGTAAAGTATTCTATATCAGGTCTAAAAACCCTGAAGGAACAAATTCCAAATCCAGAATTAATAAAATTCACAATTGATGAGATTATCTCTATCAGTACAAGTGAAGGAGTCATTGTTTCTGCAGAAATCAAATGGCAGATGGTTCTTCCGGGATCAAAAGGTTCTCACCATACTTTCATTCAATTTGCAAAAAAAGAAGATATTTGGTTAATCGTTAATGTTTTGGATAAAAGATACGAAGAGGAATCTTAGCATCCTTTTTGTAATATAGTAGATTCTGTTTCAATTAATGTAATTGGTCAGCAGAAAAGTAAAAAAATACCAAGCTAATTCTATATGGTTAGATAGTTAGTTTAGGAAAGGCTGGCTTTAGATTACCTTGGTGGGATCACTGACATTAAACAATTTTTTTAAGATTATTGGCATGGCATCAAATAGGAAGATAAGGAAATTATTAATGAGTATTCAGAAAATCTACAAAGAAGATCCTGCATATTCTAATAAAGCATCATTACGATCAACGAAATTAATGCTATGGGGCGAAAAAATAGTAAAACATGATAAGCAATATATCATTTCTTCATTTCTACCACCCGTTCCTTCTAAAGCATTTTATCAACTGGCTACTGCTACTCCTGAAAAAGAGAATATTTATACACAGCAAAGTTTTTCACAACGTTCTGCTCCCATCTCATTTTTCTTAGGTTTAACATATAGATGCAATTTTGATTGTAAGCATTGCAGTGCGAAATTACGGAAAAAAGAAAAAGAATTAACCACTGAAGAATGGAAGTCAGTTATCAAAAGAATGCAAGATATAGGAGCAGCTATTATCGGGTTCACAGGAGGAGAACCCTTACTAAGAGCCGATCTTGCGGAAATCATCAATTCTGTTGATGAGAGAAGTGTCACTATTCTTTATACAAATGGTAAAGGATTAACTTTTGAAAAAGCCAAGGAATTTAAAGAGAAAGGTTTGTGGTCAGCTGCTATTAGTTTGGATTCACATGACAAATGCTGTTTCAATGAATTCAGAAGTAGTGATCAAGCATTTGATATATCAGTAGAAGCGATACAAAACTGCCAAAAAGCAGGTCTTTATACCATGATGCAATCAGTCTTCAAAAAGAATGAAGTTACTGAAGAGAATTTTAAGGAGCTATTCAAATTAGGAAGAAAATTAAAAGTTCACGAGATTAGAGTTCTAGAACCAATCAAAAGTGGAAAATTGTTAAAAGACTCTGGAATGGATGAGATATTTTTCGATAAAGAAACCAGACAAAAAGTAGTTAATTTTCAATTGAAAATAAATCGGAAACTTGGTTACCCAAAAATGACCTCTTTTGCTCATACTGAAAGTGATGCAAAATATGGTTGTGGAGCAGCTACACAACATTCGTATATAACTCCAAATGGTGAATTACTACCATGTGATTTCGTCCCACTTTCTTTTGGTAATGTTATCAAAGAAGATGTGGGTAAATTATGGTTGGAAATGAATGCTACGTTTGGAATCCCAAAAAGTGGTTGTTTCGCGCAAACAATAAATCAAGAACTCGTTAAATTTGATGATGATCAATTTCCAATCAAAAAAGAAATTTCCATGGAACTAGTTTCTCGTTACAAAACCAAAGTTTATCCTAGAATTTATCAATTAAGACAATCAACATTCAAAAAGAAAAAATAGTGAGGAATATTTTATTGCACTTCAAATTGAGAGGTTACAGGGGGAACTAAGCAATTTTTCTAGTAGGAACATCACTACGTG
>JAHLVZ010000236.1 GCA_019058165.1 Candidatus Heimdallarchaeota archaeon | reverse complement strand
GACATCAGGAGGTCGCGGGATCAAAGCCCGCCCTCGACACCAGTTTTTTTTCTTTAGAAGTAACTTACTCTCTATTTATTGATCCTCACAAAATTTATAACAAAACTACTTGCATTCAACATCATGACTCAAGTTGTAGAAGAAAGAAGAAGTTTCTTTAGATACACTTTCCTTTCCTTTACAATTGGAATGCTAATTTTTCTTTTGTTACTAATTTTAGCTATGGCTTTTTATCCTGGTGGAAATTTCGCAGGTGAAGACATTGATCGATATAGTTTAGTATACAATGGAATATGCGACATGCGAGAACTAGTTGCATTAAATGGCGAACCAAATATTGTATCAAGTGTTCTCTTAAAAGTAGGTATAGTGATTTTTTCATTTGCTTCAACATTATTCTTCAGTGCTCTTTGTTTCTTCTTTCAAAGCAGAAAAATCACTAAAATTATGAGTTTCATTGGTTTATTTTTTGGAATAGCTCAAGGTCCACTAAATGCAGTTATAATTTTTCATCATTCCCCTTTTGTAATGCATATGACATTTGTTATAATGGCTCCATTATTCCAATATCTTGCAGTTATACTTTTTACAATTATATACTTCATTGATGGAGGATTTCCAAAACTGAATTTGTATACATTCCTCATTCTATCAATAATTTCCATAATCTTTTCAGTAATTGTTGGAATTGCTACTAGCGTTGGTGGAGATTTTCATTTTATTTCTAATCGTTTCGGAACAAATCTGTTCAATTATCTGAGTATTATAATATTTATTGTCCAAGGGCTAAGCCTTTACTTCTATCTGAAGAAATAAAACCAAATTGTTACTGCTTAAAAAACAGTAATTTCTTTTGAAGTAAAAAAAAGATACCTTTTAATGTGAAGTGTTTGCTAGTTCTTGAATGTAAAGAAAACATTTATACAAAAGAGCTAATATTTCGTTTTATACGTTTAAATCGAAATTTCTGCAATGAATAACAGGAGATTTGTTCCTTGAGTGAAAAAGGTAATAGAGGTCATCGTGGAAGACGTAAAAAAAGAGTGGGTATACCACGAGCGTTACTTTACTATTACTTTGATGTCATGTGGATCAGTTTTTTTGAAGGATTAGGTGCCGAAGTAGTTCTTTCATCTAATTCAAATAAGAAGATCAAAGACGAAGGCGTGTTAGAAACTCTTGATGATGAATGTTATTCCACTAAGCTTTACCATGGTCATGTATTAAATTTAGAAAACGAAAATCTTGATTATATATTTGTTCCCAGGTTTGCAAGTCGAAATAAACAAGAAGTAGGCTGTCCGAAATTTGTTGCTCTTGCAGATGTTCTTCAACACACCAAGGAGAATCTTCCACCAATTATTGGTCCGTATTATAGTTCTTCTCGAGAAAAACATGGTTTTTGGCGTCTTGTTGGTATTATCTTTAATATTGGTTTTAAATTCACAAAAAATCCTCTACGTATTATCTATGCTGCTCTTAAATCTCTGAGAGATCATAGAAAATCAAAGAAAGAACTCGTAAAAAGTGAAGATGTTCTAAAGAAATGGGAACGATCAGAAATTTTACTGAATGATCCTCCTTTGAATACTAATGGAGATGAAATACTGAAAGTAGCACTCGTTGGCCATTCCTATGTTATTAATGATAGTTTTGCTTCTCTAGATGTTCGTAAAAAACTTCAGGAACTAGGAATTGACATTGTTACCTCTGAACAAATGCCAAGAAATCTCATTAAGAGACAGCTCCTTCGATTATCCATGAGAAATTATGGCTTAGAGTTCCCTGAACCAGAAAAACTACCCAAAAAAGAATTAGAAAAGCAATTTGTAGGAAGGAATGATTATCTTTACTTTGAATTTGAACACGAAATAGTTGGAACAGCAATGCATTTCCTCGAGACAAACTCGATAGACGGGATATTAATGCTTGTTAATTTCATCTGTGGTCCAGTCTCAGTCACAACAGAATATGCAAAACAATTTGCTAAGAAAATAAAGGCAGAAACCCCACTAGCCATACTTACACTTGATGCTCATACTGGTGAAGCAGGTTTCCAAACTAGATTAGAAGCTTTTAGTGATATTCTTAGAATGAAGAAAAGTACCGGCACACTCTCTGAATCTGCAAAGGAGAAATCTGAATTTATAATATTTTGAAGGAGTAGAAAGAAAATATGTCTGTAGTTACTTACCCCCATTTTGGTCCTCTAACGAGACTCTTCAAAGCAGTTTTTCAAGTATTAGAAGTTCCAGAAGAACGAATTGTTGCTCCTTCAGTTCCTAACAAACGAACTCTCGATATTGGATCAGAGCATTCCCCTGAATGGATGTGCACTCCCTTCAAACTAAGTTTAGGATCACTCATTGAAAGCCTGGAAAGAGGAGCTAATCATGTTTTTCAGATAGGAGGAATTGGAACTTGTCGAGCAAGTTGTTATGGCCCAGTTCAAAGAGTAATAATTGAAGATCTTGGATTTAGTGCTAAGTTTTCAAATATTGATTATCATTTACCCATTGATATGTTAAAGGACTTCAAATCGGTTAGTAATGGTTTTACTTTTTTGCAGACAGTAGCAGCTATCCGTAAGATTTGGGTAAAAAATTATTCTCTTGACTTAACCGAGAATTTGATTAATTTTTATCGAGGAGTAGAAATAGAGAAAGGTCAGACAGATAAGGTTGCTAGTGAAGTATATGATAAATTATTCGATATTCATCGTGTTCGAGAAATTAAGAAATACCACAAAGAAATACCAAAAATCTTTGAAGAGAAAATTCCAATTGATGAAGATGCCGATCCCTTGAAGATCGGTGTTATCGGTGAAATCTATGTTGTTTTAGAACCAATGCTTCACTTGCATTTGTATCGTCGATTGAATGATTTAGGAGTCATTTGTCGAAATACTGTTTCATTAAAGAAATTCACAGATATCCCTGCGAAATTTAACCCATTCGTTAAAGAATACTATAAAGTTTATAGAGAAAAAGCTCGACCTTATATTCAAGAATACTGCGGTGGGGATGGACAGGAAAACATCGGAACAACAATCTTGTTACGGGAATTAGGTTGGGATGGGATGGTCCATATTTGGCCATTTAGTTGCATGCCTGAATTAAGT
>JAHLVZ010000004.1 GCA_019058165.1 Candidatus Heimdallarchaeota archaeon | reverse complement strand
ATAGAGCCAGATGGAAATATTATGCAGACCAAAAGTAGTTGGGAAAAGCCAGATGGAGGCTCCTTCAGCTGTATAATCTCCTAGCCAAGTTAAATTGTCTTGTAATCTAACAGATTGGTTTCCCCAAGAAGTAATAACATTAATGTAAATTAATCCTGCAGCAACATCGACATCTTTATTCCAAATTTCAATTATTAATCCTTCAGGTGCAGCAGGTTCAGCGATTGTTATCGATGATGTGAGAGTGCTCCAAACAGTTGCTCCCTGATAAACAAAAACAGTGAAATTATAGAATCCTGCTTGTGAAAAATCACAACTCCAAACACTTGATCCCTCATTGACAGCATCGCCGAGAAACGTTTCATTCATCATAACTCGATACGTGCAGTTACCATAGTAAGTGCATAAATCAATATAGATCAATCCAGCATCGATGTCAAAACTGGGAGGATTTAATAGAGTATAGTAATTATCTGGTTCAAGTGCTGGTTGTATTGTGAAACTGAAATAATAGGTGAATTCTAAAACCGAATCATGATAAATGCAAATGGAGATATTATGAAAAGCATAGTATTCGACTTGTGAGAAACTCCAGATCGAAGCTCCCTCACCACTCAGTTCAGTTCCTAGTTGTGTTGTATTGTCAAAAACAATGAGAGTGGTATTTCCCCAATTAGTGTAATAATTGAAATAAATCAAGCCTGCTGCAATATCAACATCTTTTGAAACAAACAGTAAAGTTAATTCTGGAGGATCTTCAGGTTCAGCAATAGTTATGCTGGATGTTAAAGTAAACCAGGTATCTTCACCATTATAAATTTCCACTGTAAAAACATGATGTCCTGGTGTTGGATTAAAGGACCACACAGAAGATCCTTCTGCAACTGCTGAACCAAGCCAGGTGCTATTATCCTTACATCTGTAAGTAGTGTTGCCCCAAAATGTGACTATATCTAAATAAACTAATCCTGCTGCAACATCAAAACTTGGAGGATTTAGAAGCAGAAAATAATTATCAGCTAAAGAAACCTTATAGTGATACTCATAAAGATCTGAATGAAGATAGGCTTTTATTTCATTTTTCCTATCAAGAGGAAGCCAAGAAATAGTATGATCACCAATTGTGCCATTGTAATAAACTAGTAATGGATCAGCATAATTTCCTAGGTAAATATCATCTGAGTAAACAGCAGAAATCCACTGATCGTTTTCTGAACCAATGCCAATAAAATTATCGGTAATATAATGTTCTTCTTCTTCCACATGAACCAAGCGAACATAATCGGTGTTTAATTGAACTGTCTTAGTAGGATCATCGTTTGCTTCATATATATACAACCTAACTTTAACAGCAGTTCTTGAAGGTTTAAGGTCAATCGTGAATATTTGCCAACTCTCAGTTAATACGGCAGGAGTGTTTTGTTGTTCATAATTGGGAGTGTATAATACGAAATACCATTTCCAAGACGAACCAGCAGAAGGATTATCAATTTTCAATCGGATAACTGCTTTTGTATAGTAATCAGTATCAATACTCAAACCGTCTTGAGAATATATTGAGAAATAATCGCTTGTAGTGCTTGTATGAGAAGTGTTATGAAAACCGTTCATTACTCCGCCAGCAGAACAATAAACGTAAGAATCCCAACCGTCCTCATCTCCTTCTGAGAAGTCCCATTCATCCAAAATATCTTCTGTAACATCTGTTTCTGCATAATCAATATGATAAGGATAACTAGGAGTGAAATAAAAACTTACAGCTCGAGTAGTATGTAGATTTCTAATATAGAAATCAGTCGCACTATCAGTGGTATTAAAATCAGAGAAATGAATTTGTTCCATTGTCGCTAAATCACCTTCTACAATAGCAGAACCAGCATAAAAATCATCATTTACATTCTCATCATTATACCAATAATGTGTTCTATCGAACCAATAATCGTAAGCAGTCCAACTTGTTACACCAACATCATTAGGATGGTGTCTCAATGTCCCATCTGCCCATGTTCTTCTAAGATAAATGGATTCAAATTTTGAATCAGGCGAATTCTTAAAATCAAACAATAGGATATTGTTTTCAGATAAATCCCATGACCCAACAACAGAATCTAATTGATAATATTCTAAATCATGTGTTGATACATGGTCTGTATGGAAATGAGCATATTCATCCGTAATAGTTTGAACTACTGTTCCATAATTGGAATGAGTCCAACTACTATCTTGAGTTAAATAATAAGGAGACCAAGCACATTGCCACCAAGAATTTTTGGCATACGACATGATTTCATACTCAAACTGATTTAATGTTCCTTCATATCTCGAAGTGAAAAGACCGTTTTCATCAGTCAGTCCTTCACTTGAACCCATCCAATCGTTTCTTGTAGTCCTATCAAGAAATCGCATATAGACATACTCGTTTTCAACTGTTGGGTTTTGATAGCCATCCCAACTGATGAAAGTAGCACTAATATCATAGGTATCTAAATCAACAGTATCAATTGTTGTAGAAGGAACGAATAAACGAAAATTATCGATAAAGACCACTCCCTGAGCAGTTGAAAATTTAAAGTCCCAACAAGAACCTGCCCCACCACTCAAACCCTCAGTATAACCAGCAACGAAAACGGTTTCCCAACGATTAGTTATTGAAGTATCCAAATGCTCTACCTGATACTCAGAGTTCTGTCTGATCATAAAATCAAAATATGAACCAGAAAAACTCTCAATGTAGTAACTGAAAGAAAAGTAATAATATCCTGCTGGAACGATCGCTTTTTTGGAACGGAAATAATCAGTCGAACCATCAGTATCACTCAGTTTCACTGAATGGTATCCTTCTGCTGAAATGGAAGTGTCGATTTCAATCGTATCAAACCCATCCGAATAATCTAACCAATCGTTTCGCCAATCACCATTTTCAAACCCAATATCTTGTAGATATGTTGAAGTGACATCTTCTATTGCTAACAAATAAGTAGAGTTTGACGTGAAAATCATTTCATAAGTCAGTTCCGTTGGACTTGTAATTGTGTGATCTGAATCAACGGTTGATACAGTTGCAGATGGATTAACACTTGAGTAAGTCCAATGAGTTGGTGAATAGACGTTGATTTCTTTTGAAAAAGAAACGCTTGGAATTGTGAGAGAGTGGATAAGCATAGTATCACTTACATACTGATACTCAGACCGAATTTGATTCTCTATGGTATCTCTAATAAAATAAAAATAGTCAGACATTAATGCTACGTATTCAGTTTGAATAATAGGAATATCTGTAACATCTGAAAAAATGTTTGTTGAACCGCCACTACCGTAAAAAGAGAGACTAAATTCGAGTTCGTTTGAAGGGTCAGTTGCTTTTAACCACCAAATAAGGTTAAGATACCCTTGACTATCCAAGTCACTTGATTCAATATCAAATGTTCCAACTATTTGGTCAGACAAATGAGTACCCCCTGCGTCTCTTTGTTTGAAATTTTGTCCATACGAAAGAGTTCCGCTCCCACCACAATAAAGTTTAACATTTATCTCAACGTAAACAATATCATAAGCCGAACCCTCATAATCAACTTCAATATAATGATGGTTATAATCGTCCACGACTAAAGCCCACCGATTCCACTCAGAGAGTAGAAAACTTCTTGCAACATCGTAACGGTCAGACACTTGAAGCGTCTCATAAGAAGCAGTTTGTTTGTTAAATTCAATATTTGATTTCACAGTCTCACCACTAAACCAATCAGTGGACGAAGTAATAGAATTACTCGTATCTGGATCACTAATAACCAATGAGTCATTATCAACGATTTCCTGATCACTCGAATCAGTAGGGAAATCTAATCCAAAAACAAAACTAGTCATAAGCAAGCTCATAATAATTATTGAAATAATATTTCTTTTATGCATAGTTAACAACTCCAAAAAAAGAGAAAAGAGAGAGCAAGATCAAGCTCCCTGTAGTTGTTTTGGTTTTAAGACACCAAAATAGATTCCCGCACCAAGAATGGCAAGAATACCAAGAACAGGTATACCAATCATTAATGCCATTTTCAAGTTTTTAGCCAGACCTACTCCGAGATCCTTTGCTGCACCTGCAACACCAACGATACCGTTAGTAACGTGACCAACGCTATCTTTGACCATGTTGGTAACTGCGGGAGCAACAGCTTGATAGGTCTGAGCGACTGGGGTAATAACTTTAGCAGCAGAATCACCGAGACTGTCAATAATCTTTGCAGGAGAATCAATGACTTTTTGAGCAACAGTAGCAATGCCTGAAGTGAGTCTCTTGAACCCATCTTTGATGGTGTCCCAGAAACCATCAACATAGATAGCGCTTCCAAGTGAATCAAAAACATCATCTCTGTTTGCTATAGCACAAATAGGAAGATATTTGCCCATGGCTCTACTAACCAAGGTATTGTAATTAGTCGTTGTTTTCAATTGCTCAGTAAGTTCCTTTTTGATTAGTTTGACTAATCCCTGGTTTATGGTATTTTGGAAATAACTTTTCGTTAAATTATACCCTGTAATCCTATCACCAGCACCAAGATCTAATTGTTGACGCCAAGATAGTTCTAGGCTGTCTTCCAGCTCGTTACCTGTTTTCCAACCTCGCATAACAACGTGCATGTCTTTCTTAAGCTCTAGATTACTAACAGTTGAAAGCATTTTTGTTGTATTAAGATCATCAATAGTTGTTTGGCAAGGATTAAGACTTAAATCAGGATCAGGAAGAGCCTGAAGTCTAATCATATTGCGACCAAGAACTTCTTCTGTTGAAAAAGCACTAAAAGCATCAGGAGAAACTTCAGTTTCGTCAGCCTCTAAAAACATGATATCATAACGATTGTCAGTAACTATTTTGTTATTGTCAAAATGGAAGATATAGAAGCCATGGATATCAACATTTTGAGCTTCAACGTTAATGCAGTATGGAAATGTTTCATTTGTTTCACAGAAAAGATTGTACCACAAAGTGGTTCTTTCTACATAGATAGTATTGCTGGTAAGAGTCTTATTGTAGGTTTCAGATGAATCAGAGATATTTGCTCCAGATGTTTTACCAAAACTTGCTTTGATAGTAGTTGTGGAAGTAACGACTTCAGTCTCGAGAGACTCGAAAAGCAAGTATTGCTCACTTTCAATGGAAAAATCGTTAGTGATATCTAGCTTTGTGTAAGCTTTCTCAGTTGCGTTCTTCACCAGGTAATTCTTAGCACCGGTCAACTGGGGAATGCCCCAGTTTTCTAGATCTCCGTTTTCATCATAGATCGGAAGAATTCCTAGTAAATCGCTATCCTTCTCAATGTTTGGCATTAGAAGAGTAGTAGTCACAGTATGAAATCTCTTTGTTGAGAATCCTTTGATCATATAGTCATAATCAACTTCAATTGTTGCAGTTGAAATGAGCAACATGTCAGGGATCAAGTTTTCAGGATTAGCAGCGAATTCTGCTAATAGTTCATCTTCAGTTGTTGCTGCAGCAGCAAAAATACCTGTTGCTGCAGGCATAACAAAAAGATAAACTATGAGGATTATACAAACAGTTCTTTTGTTCAATTTTATTTTGTTCAACTTTATTTTGTCCTCCGTTATTTCTTTCTATTTCTTTCTGGTTGCTAGCCAGGCAATTGTAGCAATGAGTCCAATACCGCCAAGACTGGAACTAACAATAATTATGGATAATATTGCAGTGTCGCTGAGACCTAGCTCGTAAGCTTTCAATCTTGCACGAACGATAAACGCAGCAAGAGGTTCAGAGATCTTTTGAGTGGCTCCTGTGACTTTATCTAAAATATTAGTTGCAAAACTAGTTGGGCTGCCTTTTGACCTTTGAGCAGCAGCAATTAGAGCATTTGATACATCACTAATTCCTTCAGCATCATCGTTCTCTTTGAGAATGTTTGGTTTGATGGCTGTGGTGATGGTGAACCTTCGAATAGTGTCATCCCTAGTTTCTTTTACATAGGTTTCTGCAGCACTTGCTTCATTCTTCTCAACTCGAAGAGTATCATAGATTTTTGTAGGTATATTACCACCTAGTGTGGTTTTTAGTGTACAGTCAGTTAGAAGGTAATCTTTGATATCACCAAAATCAATAGCTTGTGCATGGAGATAAGCACCAATTTCATTATTGATGATCTTAACCCAGGTTTCGTACAAAGCATCCTCAAATTCATCAGCAGTTTCAAAGCCAACTCCTTTAACGGTGTTTGTTTGAAAATCTTCGGTATAATCAGCGCCAAGCTTGTAGATTTTCTGCCATTCAGTTGTGTCAGCTAATTCTGAAACATTAATAGCAGCAGCATCTGTTCCCATCCAAATCTCTTCATACCTTTCATCTCTAAAATCTTGGGTGGAAGGAAGAGAATAGATGTAGATAGCATCACAAATAAGCTCATCAAAAGCAATGTGAAGAATGTAAGGTCTTGAGCTATTTGTTTGCTCCAAGTCTAACCGGTAAAATAAGAATTTTTGAACCGGAACCAATTCGTTAAGAATTGTGGTATTTGTGGTATCAGCTGAATCAGAGATATTGCCGGTTAAAGCGTCTGAATAACTGATAGTGATTGTTGTCGCACTTGTAGAATTACTTCTAGCTTTTGGAATAGCTAAAAGATTGTAAGTATTTGAATTAAAATTATCGGTGATAGCATAAGCATCTGTTTGGTCAGTTTCATTCTTGATAAAAGGAGTTCCTTTGTCAAGGAATAATTCTAACTGCCAAGAGCTTACATCATCCGTTACTTCAACAGCAGGATCAATGACAGCGTCATCAACATCAGAATTGAGCGCTAACTCAGATTTAATGGTCATTCGCAAACCAGTCTTTGTTACTTGGATATTGCTTAAATGCTCAGTCTCAAAGAGTGCTTGCTTAGACATTTGCGATAGTAAAACAGAGTTGATATCCACATCAATATCGGCTGTTGATACAATAGTCACGTCAGGCCAAAGATCTACTTCAGTAGTTACTGCATGACTATTCGAAATGCAGGCACTATTAACAGCAATCAAACTTGCAAGAATGATTAGTGTTAACATTCGGTTTTTTGTATTTAGCTTCATTAGATAAAACCTCCCAGGGATCTTCTCTGGCCCTAATTATTGCATGGAACAGGCCCATGCTGATTTCGATTTAACCGGAAGATGGTCTCGAATTATGAAGACCCCGGGGCGTTAGTAATATACTAGAAAAAAGATATTTATTAATGTGTTGACATTGTCCTCACAAGTGATTCTACTAAGACATGTAGTATCTACATAATCTGATAATATTATTTTGAAGATAAAAAAACGAGGATTTAATTTAAACCCTCTAACTGAGAATAACGATCTGATCTAAACGATTGATTAACCACCAACCTACTGGGAATAAGATAATTGTTCCTAGACAAGCTTCCGCTAATGCTACAACAAGAAAACCCAGCCACCAGCCTACTAAATAAAACCACAATAATCCTTTAACAGAACGTGTAAAGGTTATATCTCTTTGAACAGGATTTTCATAAAGCGAAAACACATAACCAATACGTTCAAAGAACCAAATGCCTAGTGGTGCTGAGATGATTAAGGCTGTGAAAAAAAATCCTAACAAGTACCAAATAGGTGTTAACCACGAACCAATAAATACTGCCCATAGAAATCTTAAGATGATATTTGTCAATTTCATGTCACCTGTTTTTAAATCGTCTATGATATTCTTGAAATATAAATTTAGTGCGGAGAATTTTCTATTCTAATTCATTTTCGATATCATTTTTATCCTTATTCTCATATTTTTTTCGTTTTCCAGTAATTTTTGTACTTTTACAAAAGATTATATATCGTCTTAACTATATATAGTTTATACAATATAACATCTAAACGATATATTGTTGTTGTTTAACGAAAAAAAAATTGGTAAGGTGATCAAAATATCGTTAAGGAGCTATGCATTAAAGCGGTTATTATACATATTCCCAACACTACTTGGGATTTCGATAATTAGTTTCGCACTTATTGCTGCTTCTCCAGGAGATCCAATACAGATACGACTAGGTCTATGGATTGGAGAACAACCGGAATATGAAGAAGTCTATAATCAAGTTGGTTTTGAAATTGGAATTCTTGATGAGAATGGTGAACCAATTAGTATAGTAGTTAGATACTTTCGATGGTTAGGATTGCTAAAAGATCAATATGGAGTTCGAAGAGGTATATTACAAGGCAATCTCGGGAGTTCTTGGTTTTACACAATGTCAGGGAATGTTGGAAAACCAATATCTGATATAATAGTTGGAAGATTATGGTACACTCTATTTCTTACAACTCCTGCTTTTATCCTTGGCACCATTTTAGCAACGGTTATTGGAGTTATCCAAGCAACGAGGCAATATTCCCTTTGGGATAAAGGAGTAACTCTTGCATCGTTAATTGGTTTTTCAATGCCAGTCTTTTGGTTAGCAAAACTAGTTATGTTAACTGCATTCTATTTGTTCGATTTTACTGGAGCAACTACAGGCGACGCTTTTACGGAACCTTTTATCACTAATCCGAGATTTTATTTGTTTCTAATCTTGCCAACGGTAACCTTAGTTTTAACAGGACTTGTATTCCTTTCACGATTGACACGCTCTCAATTATTGGATATATTACGACAAGACTATATCACAACAGCAAGAGCTAAAGGATTGACGGAGCGACGAGTAATCTATAAACATGCGTTTCGGAATGCAATGTTACCAATCATTACAGTCGTAGGATTAGCTTTACCTGGATTGTTAGGTGGATCCGTAATGGTTGAAGGTGTTTTCGGTTGGCCAGGACTCGGATCTGTATTTCTTACGAGTGCTTTACAAAGAGATCAACCAATGATGATGGCTACTAACTTCGTTTTTGGTGGAATGTTTCTTGCATTCAGGTTATTAGTTGACTTGAGTTATGCAATCGTTGACCCGAGGATAAGATACTAAGAGGTGGAAAAATTTGACAATACTTAGTGAAGCAATACCAGAAAGAGAAGCAAGAATACTCGCGGAAATCAAACTTGTCGAAGGATCTAATCTTTGGGCAATTGTAATGCGAAGAATGAAGAAATCACAAATGGGCATGATAGGTTTCTACATTGTAGTGTCATTAATTTTTATGGCATTAGTTGCTTTCATAATTCTTCAATATGATGCATTATTTGGTTTGAATAATCCTACAAATGATCCCTATGACATTCTCAATTATTATGTCGAGATTTGGATTCCAGGAACAGAAAAGTACATTCGGTTAATCGCTCACCCAAGATATATTATACCCGGAGATCAAACATTAGCTCCAAATGCTAATTATCCATTTGGTACTGATACTCGAGGATTTGATATACTTTCTCGAACCTTCTTCGGTTCATCATTGTCTTTAATTTTAGGAATTGTAGGACAAATAACTACAAGTGTTTTAGGAATGGTTATTGGAGCTGTCTCAGGGTATTTTGGTGGATTTTTCGATGACATAGTTCAAAGATTAAACGAAGTTATTAGTGCAATGCCTGGTTTCATTTTATTCATTTTCGTTGTTGCTATCTTTCGAGACATCGCAAGTAGTATTCCGGGTGGATTGTATATGGTTGTCATTGTAATCTTTGCTTTGATAGGCTGGGGAGGTACGAGTCTTATAGTAAGAGCTAAAATCTTATCTCTGAAGCAAACTGAATTTATCGAAGCAGAACGAGCACTCGGAGCGAAAGATGCACGAATTATCTTTAGACATATAATTCCAAATTCACTTTCACCGGTGATAGTTATTACAACTCTTGGAATAGCTAACACAATAATCCAAATAGCTGCACTAGCATTCTTCGGTTTAGGAGATGCTACTGCAGTTACTTGGGGTGATGATTTAGCATACCACCGAGACAATCTTCTGACTTATTGGTGGATGCCTACTTGGCCCGCACTTATGATTTTCATAACAATCCTTGGATTCAATCTCATGGGCGATGCATTATTAGACGCTTTAGATCCGAAGCAAGCAGTAGGATAATCTAAAAAAGCTGAATAGCTCTTTGCTATTCAGTAAATTTTTCTAATATTCGATTTGTAGGGTAATTAATATAAATGACTGGTTTTTGGATTAATATAATGGATATTGATATTTGTAGGCGAAGAATTTGACACAAGAATTTGACCTTGGTGATGACTCAGAGGAAATTATCGGTCGTGGAACTTGGATTGATAAATTAGCTCTCAGCGTGTTAGAACGTAAAGATAACCTAAAAGGAAAGCATCCAGAAGTAATTAGAACTGAAAGCGGACTCGGAGCATCGGGATTCCCACATATTGGTTCCTTTGCTGATGCTTCAAGAGCTTTTGGATTCAAATTAGCAATTGAGGATTTAGATAGAAAATCAGAGTTTATAGCTTTTGCAGACGATATGGATGGTCTTCGTAAAGTTCCTGTAGGAACACCTTCAGAATTAAAAGAGCATCTTGGAAAACCTGTTTCAATGATTCCTGATCCTTGGGGTTGTCACGACAGCTATGGTCAACACATGTCCTCTTTGCTTATTGATTCAATTAAAGAAGCAGGTATTATTTTTACACCTACCTCTGCTAATGAATTGTATACATCTGGTAAAATGGCTCCTCAAGTCAAGAAACTTCTAGCTAAAGCAAAACGTGCCGGAGAAATAATCGAAGAAACAACCGGTCAAGAGAAGTATTTAGTAGCTCTACCTTATCATGCCATTTGCAAGCAATGTGGGAAAATATACACTACTAAAGCAATTAGTTTTGATGACAAAAAAGGTCAAGTAGAATATGTTTGCGAAGGAGATGAAATCCGCGGTAAAATGCTCGAAGGGTGTGGTTATCATGGATGGGCTGATATTGCCAAAGGAGAAGGCAAGCTTACTTGGAAAGTAGAATTTGCAGCGAGATGGGATTTGTTACAAATAGACTTTGAAGCATTTGGAAAAGATATCTTTGAATCTGTTACTTGCAATGACCAAATATGTAAAGAAATCTTTGATTATGAACCACCAACCCATGCACGATATGAAATGTTCTTAGATAAAGGAGGATCTAAGATATCAAAATCCACTGGAAATGTCTTTACTCCACAAACATGGTTCAGTTATGGTTCACCTCAATCTTTAGCACTTCTTACCTACAAACGAATGGCTGGGAGTAGAACCTTAGCAGTTGATGATATTCCTGTTTATATGAAAGAACTGGATTATTTAGAGAATATTTACTTTGGTCGTATAAAGGAGGGTAATGCTGCTCGAAAGAGAAAGATGAATGGTCTCTTTGAGTATTGTTGGCATCTTAAGCAACCCGATAAAAGATCGTTACAGATTCCTTATTCATTACTTGTTAACCTCATATCTGTTGCTCCAGAAAGTGCATATGAAGAATTTATTGAATCAAGATTAATAGAATATGGTTATCTCAGAGATGGTGCTACATTCAAAGATGTTAAGGATAGAGTTCATTATGCTGCTAATTGGGTAAGGGATTTTGCACAGCTAGAAGATATCACCCTAGAACTTGATGAGAAACAAAAAGCATCTCTTAAGAGCTTGATAAAAGAAATAAAAGGTTTAGTAGTGGCAGATGATATCCAAAGTAAAATTTTCGAAATTGCTAGGGAATTTAAAATGAAACCTGGAGAATTCTTCAAGTTATTATATCAAATTCTTTTGAACACAGATCGAGGGCCTAAATTAGGTCCATATATTCAGACTATTGGAACTGAACAAGCAATCAAAACTATAAAGAAAAATCTAAAATAAATTATAGGTTTGGTATTTTTAGAGGATGCTTGTTGTTAGATAAGATAACTACTTTGCTTTCCTCCATTTCAAAGACTTGCTGATAGTCTGGAAGTTCTTCAATAATTTGATTTGTGAACGTCTGAATATCCTCGATATAAGGCATATTCGCCCGAGTAACACGATGTTGAGAAAATCCTACTGGAACAAAGCCTTTAACTTCAACAAAAGATGGATTTGCTTTCTTAATCAATGGAACATATTCTTTAGGATAAATCATATTGATTTTCTTTGCCATAGTTAACCTTGCAACTGTTCTCCCATCCATTTTTGACATAATTTCTAGACTTCTATTGATGCGTTCCCAACCATCACTTATTAGCGGTTTACAAGTCTTATAGTACTCTTTCTTATTTGGAGCAGGAATTGTGATATACAATTGGGTAGGAGATGTTTTCGTATCAATCATCTTTTGAAAAGCTTCAGGATTAGTCCCATTAGAAACAAGAAAAGTAGATAGTCCTTTGCTCTCGAGTAATTTTAGCAAATCTGTAAGAAATGGATATAATGTGGGTTCACCTGCAAGACTCAATGCTACATGTTTAGGATTTGAAGCTTCTTCGAATTTTTCCTTTGTAACAACTGGTTTGTAACCTGAGATGCATCTCTTCCAACCCCATTTCAACCCCTCATAAACTTCTTCTGGTGAATCAAATTCAGATTCATCGACATCCCAAACTGGCTTCAAACCAAGGTCTTTTTCTTGTAATCGCCAACAAAACAAACATTGATGATTGCATAATAGGGTTGGAGTTGCTTGAATACATCTATGACTTTGTATACCATAAGCTGATTTGTAACAAAACCTGTCTTCCTTAAGATAATTGTGGGTCCATAAGCACTTCTTTACAGCGATTTGTTTTCCATATAACTGATACCCTTGTTTCAATAAGCGTTCTTTTATTTGTGGTGAAATAACCGAGGGCACATTTTTATCAGTTTTAGACATTACAAAATCTTCTCATAAACGTGTTGAATTCTCTAAGGTTTAAACCATACAAAACCATAATATCGGATTTGATTTGATTTTTGAATAGACGCAATAACGAATTTTTTACGAACAGATGTAGCTAATCTTCCAGCACGAACTAATTCCATAGCACTCAGTTTACTACCTCGAGCTATTGAAGTTACAACATATGGTGAATGATCCAAACCCGGTCCCTTTAGGTAAACTGCAAAGTCTGCACCAAATTTTAACCCAGGTCGAGGAATCATACCTCTTTTTCTAATATCCTTGTAGATTAACATTTTTTCATCGAATAGTTTTATGTTATCTTTGCCTTTTTTCTGTAATTTATTGAGCGGAACTTCTTCCTTGCTACCTTGATAATAGATTACAATTTTTTCCTGTTCAAGTAAATAGCAAGCTTCTATTAATGTCAATTCTAGAGGACGATCAAAATTATCACCTTTTGGTTTTCTAATACCAAGTGGTTTACCAAAAAAACCAGAATTATAGACTTTAGAGCCCTGTGCGTGATCCCAAATCATAACTCTATTATTAATTAATTCAGCAGAAACGGCAGCTTTCTTTTTAGATTTGTTTTGCTTTTTCTTTTTTGGGATCATCAAATTTCAAACCTGAGATTACTATAATTTTCGTTTGCATTTATTCTTGAAGAAATTATAACTCCTAGATTAATATAATTTCTTTTACAGAATGATAAAATAAAGGAAAAAAGAATTGAAATTTTCGTTTTATCGGGACATAGCATAAATGCGTATATATGATGCAACATCTCTAGCTGAATCTACCATATCTTCAATTCTATCAACAGCTTCTCTTATGAACAAATTAACACCTTTTTGTGCTTCCATATTAGCTAGTTCAATGATTAGAGCACGGTAATTTGCATCTGCTTTGTTTTCCATAATTTCAATAGATTCAGAGATTTCAATCACTTTATCCAAGCTTTGGTAAAGTGCTCTCTGTAAATCAGTCAATGATTTTGATACAATACGGGTTTTTTCGATGAGTGCTAACAAATTCTTAACGAGATTTGTAGGGGGAACCCAATCATTATCAAGTTGTTGCAAGAAAAAAGCAGCCCCTTGACCAAGATCAATAATCTGATCTATAGATCTGATTATTTGCATTAATTCTTGTCTGAATAATAATGCTGGTCCTGCATCAGTAATTTCCTTCATCGCGCTGTTTTTTAGGGAATTTGCTTTTGATTCCAAAGCATCTAAATCTTTAATGTATTTGTTAAATTTATCTCGACCAGTGGTTTTCCAACTATCAACTATTTTTGCTAACATTTCTGTACCATTAAGAACAACTCTTGTGTGATCTAGTATTATGTCTAAAACTTTTTTCTCTACATTGTTACCATTTTTTTGAAAAACCATTTTTATGCTTCCTGTTGGTTATTTTTATTTCTGATTTCTAAGAGCAATCGATGGGTTCTACTTTTTAACCTTTTAGGTAACATAGGTTTTTCAAAAGCCTATTGTCTAGATAATAAAATAGTTTATTAAAAAGAGAAGGTATTACAAAGACTAGAGAATTTGATAGAGTGCGAAGCGAATAAAGTAATACAAGTTGAGTTGTGAGAAAAATGATTGATAGTACTTTTGATGATATTGCTGAAGTAGCAACAAAACAATACTCAAAAGATGCAAGAAAGGAATTGGAAAAACAACTTAATGAATTTTCAAAAGTGAGTACTAATGATGTTGTGAAGAAACTTGGTCTTCCTCAAGTGCTAATGCTATTCTCTGCATCAGTAGCTAAAGGCAATAAGCATGAAGTAATTGAGGAACAAGACGTTCAGGAAGCATATTCACTATTGAAATATCTTATTTCAAGAGACTTAGTACAGGATTTCATTAAATTTGAGTCAATAAACTTGGGTTTACCACAAAGTGAAAAACTCTCTGGGAAACTATCTGAACTTCTAAGAATTTCAAGCGATATGAAAACAAAGAATAATTTAGATAATAAAATCACAAGGTTAACAACATTTCTTTCTGAACAAAAGCTATCAAGCAAACACGTAAATAGAATTGAGATTGAGATGAGAGCTGCCATATTATTGGTTTCTCGTCTAATTGCAATTGGTCGTGCTCATCAATACATAAGGGTAAATCCTGATGATATTGATCGGAGTTATGACATTATACGTTTTCTAATTTTCAAGCTTGAAACTACCAAAATTAAGATCCTAAAGGAACTCTACTCAGTGGATGATGAGAAGATTTGGCGTAAAATTCCTAAAATGATATTTGATCAATCTGCTCATGATCATCTTAGTGAAACCGCTTATGCTCAATGGGAAAATGAGCTTCCTGATTCTTTTGAAGTACTAAAGAAACATCTCAATTGTAGCTCTAGACCTTTCATATCTGCTATCTTGGGTTTTAGTGAGATTTATGGAGCTAAAAATGATATCTCAAAAATTAATTCTGATGATTTAAATTACATCCTTGAAGATTTCGAAAAAATGATTTTTGGTAACTTAAGTCCTATGATTATCGAAGAAAATGGTGTTAGTATTATTTTTACAGAAGACGGATTAAGATTACTTGGTAATATTTCTCAATGGGTTACCACTATTATTGTGAATAGGTTGGGTAAAGATGAATTTGTTCTTAATTATTCTTCCACAGTTCCAAGACAAATCTCTCTCTTACTGTTCATTTCCTTTGTTGAAAGGATAAAATCAAATGAAAGTAAAATTAACATAAAACATATATTGAAATCAGTCTTGAAATGGACACATCAATTAAGAAACCTCCCCGCATCTATTAGTTATAATTAGAATTATTCTGGATAGTGTTCATATCTTGGCAAAAGTGACTTTAATTGGCATAACACATATTGATTCTGATAGTCAAGATAAAGTATCCAGAATTCTTGAAGAAGTTAAACCTGATGCAGTTTGTTTGGAATTAGATGAATATCGATTAAAAGCGCTACTAGAAAATGAAACTACTGAATTGTCAGCTAAACTTGAAACTGTTAAGGATACTAATGATTTGTCTGATGCAAAAGAAGAAGTTGAAGAAGAAAACGCCACATTCAATTATGAACAGGATTTCGCAGCAGTTTTAGAGGATATTGGTTTTTTTGAGAGTGAATTAGCTCGTATCACATATACTGACCAACCTGGTAAGGAAATGTTGATTGCTTATAAATTAGCAAAGAAAATGGGTGCAGCAATATTTCTCATTGATAGATCTATTCAAGACATAAGTAAAGTTCTCAAGGAAGAAGTGTCCGGAGAGGAAGCTGCAAAATTCCAACAACTCATTGATGAACTCATGTATGACAAAAAAATTGTAGCTAAACCATTAAATCAGGATGATTTGCTACTAAGCGAACCGCTAAAAAATTTTAATGAGTTAGAAGATGAGGAAGAAATTAATCTAAATGAAGTGATAGAGATTTTTAAAGATCAAGAATCACTCGAGTCAATAATATCTGTTTTTAATAGTAACTTTCCTCAATTATATTCCATACTACTAGAAGATCGTAATGTCTACATGTCAAAACAAATACTCAAAGTAATTCAGAAATACAGCAATATTGTCGTTGTATTAGGCTATGGACATGTACAAGAAATTAGCAAAATCTTGAAAGAAACTGATGTTAGTCTTTCTGTTGAGGTTATGAACTAAATTCTTTTCAGTTCTTTAACGAATGACACGATCATCCACTTGGAAATCTTCTCCGCCCTGCCAGACAAATTGCATTTTGCCATAAAGAATATCGATATTTATGTTTGTTTTTGCACTTACTGGAAAAGTTTCTGGGAGCATTTGCATTTCTTCAACCAATTTTAGCATTTTCGTTGCCATTTCTCTTCTCTCACCAGTTACATAAGTGTTTATTGCATCCTCAAATTTGAATGGGTCTTCAATCCAATCTTGTACTTCTTCTAGTTGTTCGTTTTCTATCAAATCACTTTTGGATATAATATTTAATTGCGGATAAAAGAATCTCATTTGAACGTTGAGTGATAGCATCAATGAAGTAAGTAAACCATAAGGAGTTCGAGAAAGATTTGCATCCATTAAATTGACGAGGACTTTTCTATCCCCACTTATTTGATTGGCAAAAATTATTCCGGTCGATCGAAAAGCAAACAACTCCATTTGACCAGGAGTGTCAATCAAAAGAATGTCCGGTGATCCATCACTAATTTCCTCAAGAATTCCTTCTAATTGTGAGGTAATTAAATCTACAGCAGCAACCAAACCTCCATTTGGTCCGAGTTCAAATTCATTCATAATTTCATTAATATCAATGTAAGCTCTTACATCTATATCTGGAGCATAAGGTAGTCTCAGAACTCCTGGATCCATATTCAATGTATTAACATTTATCTCGTTTAATTTCAAGTATTCAGTTAATGTTGATGTCAGAAAGCTTTTTCCTGATCCTGCTGTTCCTACTATAAAAGCTGTGTACATAATTATTTTACCTCACATACAATTTATTCTGTAATGATCGTAATTTTAGGTTTCTTACCTTTAACTCCTCTCATACTTTTAATGATTTCAATCAATTCTTCCTCAACTTCTACTAGTATTTTCTCTTCCTCTTGTGTACAAGTAGTAGTTGTGTGAATTTCAACTTCTATAATTCTCGTATCAGCTGTGCTATAACTCCTAGGATGTGTTTTAATATATACTGAAGGAAACTTTTCTCGAACAGGACTGATAGAAGCTGCTAACTCACTTTCTGGAATATGATTAACAATTAGTGATCGTTCAAATAAGTGCTGGTTGTTTTTGGTTGAAAAATACTTGGTCATTTCGAAGTCAAAAATTGATTTCATTTCCCGTGGTACTCCTGGGAGTGAAAAAACCTTTGTGTTTTCTATTTGTAACAAAACGCCGGGAGCTGTTCCCTCTCGGTTTTGTAAAGGAATTGCTCCTTCAGGAAGCATAGCCATTCTTTTTCTTTCTTCAGACAAATGTAGCTCAATATCTCTTTGCTTCTTTACATTCAGAATTCGTTGTTTTATTAGTTCAAGTGCATCAAGATTGATTTCTAATTTTTTATCCGCTGCTAATGCTACTGCTTCTAATGCGACATCATCAAAAGTTGGTCCCATTCCACCAGATGTAATTATTATATCTGGTTGTCTGTTTGCTCCTTCTCTTATTGCTTGTTCCATCTCTTTGAGGTTATCTGTAATGGTGGTTATTCTAGAAACAATTCCTCCAAGAGTTGAAATTCTTTTTCCAAGCCAATTCGCATTAGTATTAACAGTTTTTCCAATTAAAAGCTCATTTCCAAAACAAATGATTTCAACAGTAAGCATCTAACACACAACTTCATTCTCATACAATAAAAGCATCAACAACCATTTGCCATTGTCTTGGTGCAGACATACGAACACGTTTGACTTGTAGTATTTCTTTAACTTCTCTATTATTCTTCTGAATTTCTCTAGTTAGATCAGCAATAATAATCTCTTCAGGATGTTCATCTTTTACAAATTCAAAGAAATGAATTATTCCTCCTGATTTCTTCAACACATCACAAGCAACATCAATGAACTCAATAGCATAACCAGGGAGATTCATAATTACTCTATCAGCAATATTGGAAAGGTTCTGTTGCTTTACTATTAATCTACTATCACCACAAATTGGTTTGACTTCTCCTACTAGTTTATTTAGTTTGATATTTTCTTGTAGCAAATTAATTGCTTCAGGATTTATATCAATAGCATATAGGGTAGCATTTGTATTTTTAGCGATTGGAATTACAAAAGGTCCAACACCACAAAAGAGATCGACAATTACTTCATCAGATTTAACCTGTGTAGCAATTCTATTATGTTCCTCACTTAATCTGGGACTAAAATAGGCTTTTGCGATATCTACAACTAATCTTGAGCCATGCTCTTTGTAAACTGTTCTAGTTTTCTCTTCCCCTACTAGAAACTCGATAGGTCTAATCCTGTTAACTCCACTGATTTTTCCAGTTTTTGCATACACTGATTTAATGCTGGTGTGAACATCTAAAATTGACTTGCCAATTAAATTCTTCTTCTCCCACAGCGGTTCTGGAATTTCTATAACTACTATATCCCCTATTGTATCAAAACTTCTTGGAGCCAAAACAAATTCTTCTTCAGTTAACATTTCTTGTAGAATTTCCAAATGGGATTTAGGGTGAATCCTTGCGTTTTCTAGTTGATCATAAGTAATAATGGAATGAATTATTTGTAGTTCTTCTAACTCTCTCATTTCATTGTTCGTTAATTGCCTTTTTAAAGGAATAATTAGGTCATTATCAGTACTCTTTATTTTCAGTGTGGGCTCTAGCAATTCCTTATCATGGAGAAATTTTCTAATTAATTCTCCATCTTTTTTCGATGTTTTTATGCATAAGGTCATGAAAGCTTCCCACATTTATCAAATTAACAATGAATTATAGAAATTACTCAGTATTGATGATTTTAATTATTCGATAACTCGCCAATATTTTTCAATTGGATTCTTTCTGAGGGCTTTAGTAATTGATTCTACAGACGTGTAATGCGCTTTTATTGTATTAGGAAAAAGAAGTAATGCTTGAATCTTTTCTTCCAAAACAGATGAAATATCAATGTTAATTTCCTTTAAATTTTCTGGAGTTTTTTCTTTTGATTTATCTTTTATGAAAATCGGAGCATCCTCATAGTAGTAGATTTCTACTGGTGATATTAATTTTTCAATGGATTTTTTTACAATAAAATGATCCACATGATTACGAATAGCTTTTGGACAAAAGATTTCTTTTACTTGTTTTTTTCCAATTAGATCTCCTATACTTACTGCAATATCAAGAATCAATTTTTCTTCTTCATCTGTTAAATCTAATGTAAATAGCTCCTCTATTTTTCTTCCTCTAATCAATGATTCTTTAAAATCTAATTGAACTGATTCAATACCAAATTTCTTATAGAATTTCTCTTCAGAGAGTCTTTCATTTTCTTGAGTATATTGAAAAGACTCGCTGATTTCTTTTTCTTCTGGTTTCGCTGAAAAAACATTAGCAACAATTGATTCAGAGATGTTCATAAGAAGTAGACCTGAACATGACCAAGCAATATCAGCGAAATGTGGGGCAAGAAATAGTTTCTTTTTCATTATACTCTATACGATAAGCTGTGCATCTTTCTTTTAAATTTATTTCACACTAAAATGCTAATACTTTTTTAAATTTGAATATACACAAACTACTCTTTAGCTAAGATTTTACGCCACAGAGCTTCAATGTCATCTTGAATAGTTCTTTCGCCTAATCCTCTTTCGCCTAGAGCTCGTACTTTTCGTAAAGCTTCGTGAATTAAATTTCTCGCGTCCATTAGATCGAGTTTTGCTCCTTTAAAATCACCAATTTGAAATTTTTCATGTGCTCCCTTTTTCTTTTCTTCAGCCTTTAATCTAAGCATTTTTTTCTGAGCATTTAACATTTCAGACTTTCTAACATCTTCAGGAATCAACTAATTTAACCCTCAAAGATATTATAGGTCATTTACAGATAAAAAGCATTTGATAAGAGGTGGAGATTTTACAGATTTTCATAATTATATCGACAAAAATGACACTACAAGAAATCCTGTAACTTATTTTCAGATGACCTAGGATTTTAATTCATAATAAAATGAATGACAAGCTTTTTTATAATCATCAATGCTTTTCGTTAATTGGATGTAACAATGTGCTTAGCAATACCCGCAAAAGTTGTAGAAATAATAAATAATGATACTATCTTGGTAGATTTTGGTGGAGTAAAAAGAGAAGTCAAATCTACATTATTAGAAGATAAAATTAAGCTAGATGATTATGTTTTGGTTCATATTGGTTTTGCAATGGCCATTGTAGATGAAGAAGATGCTCTTGAGACCTTAAGGTTATTAGCAGAGATTGATGCCTTTAATCAAAATATCGAGGGTTTCAGTGAAAGTAGTGAAGGATAGATAAATTACCTCTTCTTCTTAGCTTCTGTTTTTTCCAAAAGCAATTCCAAATATGATTTTCTTTCATTCTTTTCTGGGTCAAAACCCATTTCTTTCAATGTCTCAAATATTAATTCTCTTTCCTTCACAAAATTAGCTTTATCTTGAATGACCTTCTCGACTTCCAAGTATAACCCTACAGATTCTACATTATCCAAGCAGAATTGCATTTCATTGTAAAGGTATATTTTTCTCTCTTTAGAGACAATAGCTACTTTCAGAAATCCCAGTTTCTCTAATATTTGGGTGGTATTCCTTACATGAGTAATTTCAGTGTTCAACTCAATTCTTGTCTTCGATTTAGGATCGAATTTAGGTCCTTTATAGGTAAGATAAATTCTGTCCCCATCCTCTCTTATGCGAAAAGCCTCATCTGTTTCATTGAAATCTCTTGAGGGATGTTGGAAGTAGTGATCTCGCTGATTAACGATTTCCTCAAATAATGCTCCTTCTTCTACGAGTTTAAATTCTATTATTTCGAAATCTTCTACTTTTATTTTTACTTCAACTTCCACTGTCATTTGTTTCACAAATTGATATTTTTCCCGAAACTTTTTAAGCTTTAGTTATAAATATCTTTTTCAAAAGAGATTTATCTCACAAAGACGATAATATCTCTGGAGAGGATTAAACGGTTACCGGATGCTCTCGTTAGCAACTGAGGAAGGTCCTTTCTTCCAGGCAAGCGACGCAGTGAAAGCTGTCAGGTGGAAACCTGGCTCTGAGAATAGAAACGCAAAGCGTGTGCGGTTTAACTATGATACTTTGCAGCAATGCTCTGTTGAGATTTCCGTGCTAGAAGTGTTGAAACGACTCATCGTCGCGGAAGCAAGCTCAAATTGTCTTCGATGAATTGCCAAGAGAAGCGGGTTGAGTGCGTAGATTGATACCGTGAGAGGAGCTCATCTTCTGGTGATCCTCGACACAGAAAAAGGACTATTTTCCTCTCCACTAATTCTATTAATCTTCTGAGTATTCAGCCAAGTCCAACTTATAGATTGGACTGTTCCCATTTTTATTACCAGTTGCTTTGAATCCTGTCTTCACATATAGATTAGTTGCAATTTCATTTTCTTCTACTACATCCAAGTAAATCTCGGAACAAGAATATTTGTTTTTTAGAAATTCTATAACTGCCTTCAAACCTGATTTTCCATAACCCTTGCCTTGTAAATTCTTATCAACCATATGTCTTACAATCCAAATTGTCTCATCTGCTGGATTCTTACCAAAAGCTGAAAATCCGATCATCTTCTCTTCATCATAAATTCCATAGCACTCTAGAAAAGTATGGAATTTTGATTGTGCTATACTTGCTGCATTTGAAGCTACGAAGTTTGTTTGGTCCTCTTTTACTTCTAGTTTCATAGCATCTATAAAATTCTCAATGGTAATTTCTTTCAATGTAACTGTCATTTCTTAATCACCAAAATTATCTAAACAAAAGATACTATGGTCACATTATAAAGCAAAAGTGGTGAAAATTGCATACACAGTGACCAATCAAAAATCTATTTCTGCATAGATTTCATTTCATTTCTTTCCTTAATGAATTGCTTCAGATTACTTGTTACAATATGGTGGGAAGAAATGCTCAATGCTTCATCTGGTTTCAGCCATCTATACTCTACATGTTCATCCGAAAGAACTATTTCACTAGTTTTAGTTCTGCACCAGAAAGTTAAGCCAATCATGTCCCATTTTGTATCCTCTTGATACCAGTGAAAAACATCTAATGCTTTTATAATCACATACTCTGTGATGCCTGTTTCCTCTTGTATCTCTCTTTGTAGTGCTGCGAAGGGATCCTCAAATTGTTCTACAGCTCCACCAACTACATCCCAAATGTCACCAGGAAAATTGTCTGGTGCTCTTTTAATAAGAAGAATTTCTCCTTCAAGGTTCTCAAATAATGCTGCTACACAAAATGTGTATCTGCCTACCTCTTCAGACACTGTATAGATCCTCCTCAAGCTCATGGTAGATTTTCTTTTCAGCAATTCCTTTCTCAAGCATGTAAAGTGAAATGTATCGTTTTAGTGCTGGATGTTCAGTTAATTCAAATGCAGTGTCTGGATGAACCCATTGATACTCAGTATGTTCATCAGAGAGTTTTACTTCCAAGGTATTTGTTTTACACCAGTATGAAATTCCCATTAGTTCATTTTCAGCTTTCTTTTCATTATGTCTGAAGACATGAAACATGGTCAAAGGTTTAATTATCTCAATATCCATAATTCCTGTCTCTTCGAAAATCTCTCTTCGTAACCCATCCTCAGGTGATTCTGATTGTTCCAATCGTCCACCTATATCCTCCCAACAATCTGGATATTCCATTTGAGAACTTCGTTTTATAAGGAGAAGCTCACCTTTTTGATTCTCTAAGATTGCTGCTACTGCAACCAAGAATTTTCCTTTCACCATTATACTTGCCTCGAAACATTTAGCTGATTAAAAGTCAATTAGGACATCAAAATATTAATTTAGCTATACCATTAGGAGATCAAATAAATTCATAGCCTCCTCAAAGATAAAATGATCATATTTTGTTTTATCATTAATATATCTTGGTGAGATTAATTTTTCTTTAATTAACAGCATGTTTACTAGAGAAAAGATTTCATGCCACCAATCATTCATTGCTTCTTTCAAGGGTACTTTATGTAATCCAGCTAAAGTTTTCTTGTATTTTTCTTCAAATATCTCAGAAAGTTCATTCATAGAATCTACTAAAATTGGTTTACAGATTTTGTTGATTGCTTCAAGATTTTGAATATCATTAACTCCAAGAATTAGTATATTCCTTTTCCATTCATTTTTTTCGTTTATTTTAATGAATCCCATTTTTTGCAAATATTCTTCTATTAAATTCATTTTATTTTCTCTGAAGCCATATTTATCTAGTTGTTTTTTATCAATCTTCTTTTCAATTAAGACCTTAACCATTGTATTAAGATAATATTGTAAAGCTAGTTGTAAGTTTTTATTTAGTAAATCTAAATGTGGTATCATATCCGCTCTTTCACTCATACGAGCTAGATAGAGCAATATTTTCTCAGAAAAAGGAGGAACCCATCGACGATTAAGTGTTTGACCGAAAACAGTGAAATACCATTCAAATCCTTCTGTACTCGAAAAACAAAATCTAGTAAAATTACGTTCATATACCTCCTCAGGTGTACCAAAAAGTACGAACTCTTGATCATTTGGTTGCATTTTTCCTCTATATAATATTCCTCCATCATCTAACCAATGTAACCCAGCCCAATCTAATATAATACATCCCAAGATACAGAACATTTTTTCTTCAATTGTAAGACTAGAAGACAATCCAGTATTACTTACCAATTCACTCAATGCATTCCAATCTTTCTTAAATTTATCACAAATTAATTGAGCTGCTTTATTTGTTACTTCTTCCATTAACTCGTAATCTTTAAGAACAAACATTGAAAAATTAAGGTAGATTTTTTGATTTTCTTTTCTTAAAACTTGCAAATCTAACATATTTTCCAATGTTTCTATTTCTTCTTTAGATAATTGATTTTTTATCTTATCATAGGAAATAGGTCCTTTCAGTAATATTTCCAGAATTGAACCACACTCTTCTTTTTTTACAAGAGTTAATGGATTTTTTTCAGAATCTTCCCCAGAAGTGCCACAGATCCAAAATTTAAATTTCATTTTTTTTCTAACCTCATATTTTTCCTATTATAAGTTTTTTAGGTTACAAAAAAATTTTTCGTTTATTAAAAATAATCTTAATGAATGAACAATAGTAAATTATGGAGAGTTTATTGATTTTCGTTTCTACTTTAGTGGAATAGGAAATTGTGTTATTATGCTCAAGTTGTATGCTATTTTCAAAAATCTAGGAAGCTCTTGAGAAACTTCTAGCTAATAGAACTTCTATTGTTATAGCACATCGTTTAACTGCTACTAAAAATTCAGATTGAATAATCATTCTTGATCACGATAAAGTGATTGAAGAAGGAGATCATGTATGTTATCAAAAGCAGCTTCTTAGAAAGACATAAAAAGCAATAGCTTTCGCTTACTACTAAAGATTGTATTCCAGTCTTTAACACTAAACCTAGATGTCGCGTAAAGCAGAATTGGTTAGGTGAAAAACATATGTACAAATACGTTGGTAAATTTTGGAAAAACCGTAACACACCTGAATTTAAGGCGTTACAAAGAGACCGATTAATCGTTTGGAGAAAGGAAGCAACTATTGTTCGAGTTGATAAACCAACTAGAATTGATCGTGCTCGTATTTTAGGGTATAAAGCAAAACAAGGTTATGTTTTAGCTAGGATTAAATTACGAAGAACTCGACTTAGGAAAAGTCGTCCAAGTCAAGGTCGTCATACAAAAGGTCAAGCAATTCGAAAGATCCAACCCGGTAAAAGCTTCAGATGGATAGCAGAAGAGCGAGTAGCAAGAAAGTATCCAAATCTTGAGGTTTTGAATTCATATCAAGTAGGCGAAGATGGTCGTTACAAATGGTATGAAATTATCTTAATTGATCCTCATCATCCTGTGATTATCAAAGATCCTCGAATAAATTGGATTTGTGAAGGTGCCAATAGACGACGAGTATTTCGTGGTTTAACAGCTGCAGGAAAGAAATCTCGAGGATTAACAAAGAAGGGTGTAGGCGCGGAGAAAATCCGTCCTTCATTAAGAGCCCATAAAAGAGATGGTAAATAAATTCGATTTTTACATCTTCTTTTCCCTTTTTTCTTCTACAAACCTTTTATTTGCTATTTATATTAAACGTAATTGGAGCTAGATTACTTGTCTAATGAGAACAATAAATTTCGCTTGAAGGAAATAACCTATTCTTGTAGTGCACACTCTACTGAGGATTTAGAAAAAGTGAAAACAGCAATTTTGCATTTAATTCCGGAAAACCTTAGGGAGAAAGCTGAAGTAGAAAGTACAAAAATGACCGGTCATGCAGGAAATCCTATACACTTGCTTGAATTATCAATTTCAAAGAATAAACTACTAAATGCTGTTCTAGCTCATCTTGCAGAAATAATGGGAGAATTTGATAAGGAATTCCTCTACAGAACCTTGGATAATCGAATAAGCAAAGATAATCTACTCTATTTTAGAGTCAATAAACAAGATGCTTTTAACGAAGTATTGAGAATAGAAAATGATGACAACACAATTAGGGTTATTCTAAAATTCATAGTTTATAAATCAGAACCAAATCAGATTAGAAATGCTCTCGTTGAATATGGAATAATAAAGAAGGAATGATTACATGACTCCTTATTTCGAGCCAAGAGTCACGATAAATGAGAAGACTGATTCTAAGTTATTTGAAAAGATAGCTAAGCGATTACAGCTAGAAGGTTATATAATTCTTGGTGAGAAATATAAGAAAAGCAAGAAAGAAAATCTTGTGGAACCATTACAAAAAATCACAAGGGTTGAAATCAAAGAAAGCAAAGTAGAAAAAATACGTTCTCTTTTACCTAAAGTAAGAAAGCAATATGAATTAGTCAGTGTAAATACATCATCAGCCAAAGTAGCTCAATGGGTGGTAAAAGATAATAGAGTAGATATTTTAACGGTCCCTTACAAAAGCATCAAAGAAATCATCACACAGAATTTGGCAAATGTTGCAGCAAACAATCAAACATTTCTTGAAATTGATATAAGCTTCTTAACTTTCTCAAACAGCTTCTTTCCTTCAATTCAAATGAGAGGTTTATCTCGAGTCATACATCTAATCATTAGAGAAAAAGCACCATTCATTTTAACTATGAATGTTGAAAATCCTCTCGAATTCAGAGATGAAAGATCAATAATTGCAATGGCTAATCTAGTTGGCATTCCCAATAAAGCAATTAAGGAAAATATGCGTAAATTCAAAGAAAGAATAGAGTTAAACAGAAATAAACTTTCACCAGATTTCATAGCTCCTGGTGTTCGGAAAGTAGAAAAGGAAAAAAGAAGCAAGAAAATAATTCCGTCAAAAGAAATAGAAGTAAAAACTGAAATCCCTTTCAATCTTAAAGAATTACCAATTGAAAAAAAGAAGTTGGAGAGACAAAGATACATCCTATTTGAAATCTTACAAATTGAAAATAAGAAAATAGAAGAGAAGATAGTTATGGATAATCTTTGGAAACAACTATCGAAATTTTATGGAGAAGTTGGAAGTTCAAGAATAGGTTTGTATTTAATTGAATTTAACTCTGAGAAAAACATAGGTATTATTAGATGTAATCAATCTTCTCTTTCAGCTGTAAGAGCAATGATGTCAACTATAACCTCTTTAGAAAAAATAAAAGTAGTTTTTCATGTTTTGAAAGTCTCTGGAACACTAAAGAACTTAATAGCAATTCAAAAAAAGAAAAGTAAAAATTGAGGAATAACAAGACTAGTCTACATTTACTTAAATGTTATTTTCCATATTTTACTTGGTTTTATTAATGGGATTTTCTATTAGGAAAACAGTCATTCTTATTGTTATTTTTCTAATAATTTTGAATCCTACAAGTACTTCATATTTGAAAGCAGCTAATACCTGTGAAAAAGTGTCTACGTCCTATCTTATGGAAAATCTCACAAAAATGAATCTTGATTTTATTATGCCTAATGATGTAATCTCAGAAGATGAGGAAGTTGGAAATCAAGAAGTTTTCTGGTCACTAGATATAGGAGCAGGAATGTATGTGCAGAAATTAGCTACTTTGTTGTCAGTTGGAGAGAAGTGTTATGTTTATATGGCTAATGAGACAATTGCTGCTATTGGAGAAAGCATAGCTATTTCTCGCTGTAATTACTATAGGAACGATTTTGATGATGTAATTTATGATAAAAACATCGAATTCATGGGTCATCCTGATGGTCGGTTTGGTGATATAGATGGTGATCCAAAAGTCACGATATTTATTGTAGATACAAATGGTTCAGGTGGTTTTTACTTACAAAAAGATGAAATTGATACACATCCTTATTCTAATCTTCGGGAAATGATTTACATTGATCAACGGTTTTCTACAAGTCAAGTAGCTCTAATGACAATAATGCATGAGTTCAATCATCTTATATGGTTTAACAATGAGATGGATGAAGGGCATTTCCTTCTTGAGGGTGCTGCAGAATTTTCAATCTTTTATGCTGGATATACTTATGATTGGGGGAATCTAACTGGTCATACTAATCTCTTTAGTGAAAATCATCAACAATCACTTTTATCTTTCCATTTAATTGGAGGTCGTCCCTTAATGGAAGATTATGGAAAGTCTTATCTGTTTATCCTTTACCTTGTTGAGCAATTTGGTATCGATTTTCTTAGTAACCTTGTACTAGCTCACCCAGATGGTCCTTTGGGAGTTGATTTTGCACTCAATGAAACTGGTTCTAACGCTAAATTCAATGATGTTTTTCTTAATTGGATAACAACATGTTCTATTGATTCGGAAAGTTTCGCTCTAGGTAAATATGGTTTTATAAATGTTGATTTCACAGTTATTCCAGATGATGTAATTAGTAATTATCCACTTCAGAGGAGTGATGTCATACATTATCCTTATGGTTTTCATGTAAAGAAATTAGTTCAACCACCGGATAATTTCACTTTTAGTATTACAAATCCGTATCCAACTTTTTCAATGGGTATTTCAATTGCTATTCATAATCAAAATGGTTGGCACGTTATGCAATCATTACATTCAGAAAACAGTGAATTAATTAGTATAAATGTTTCAGGTGAAGAAATTACTGAAGCATATATTACTACTTCTTTAATGTTAGAAAATACTCCTGAAATCTTTATTGATTTCATTGATGTTGGTGATGAAACATACTTAACTCTTGATTATTTAATAATTGAAGGACATGATCAAACATCAAAAGTAAATAATTATCTCTTGGCTTTTGTTTTTAGTATGATTGTAATTTTGTATAGTACAAAAATAATAAAAAGAAAAAAATGAGGTAGAGTTTTCATAGCAATAAGCATTTTGAATAAATGCTAAGTTAACTTCTAGTATGGATAATTGGGATTTTCTTTATCTGTAAGTCTCATTTGGTAAGCTTTCTTATTCTCTAAATCAATGTTCTGTAAGAAAAATACTCCATCGATAGTTTTGAAGTTCACTAATTTCTTTGTGGTAATTTTTACCATTACAGCATCTCTTTTCCCAGATAGCTTTGAAAACCATTTATATTTAGCTTCGAATTTCTCCTCAACTTTTTTTGATTTTTCATCTAATGGCCATCTAAGAATTTCTGCTAAACCCTCAATTTGAATTCCCATTTGATGTAAACCAACATTAGGGTTCCCTTTTATTTGTTTGATCTTTTTATTAAATCCCCATGAAGTAAAATAAATATCTAAATCCACATTAATGTATTGAACATTACGGGTTGTAACTCTATCATTTAGAGATGTTGCTAGAGAAATATTTCTATTTTTTGCTAATGTTGCTATAATTTCATTTCTAATTTCTGTAAAATCTAATTCTATATTCTCTTCACTCAACTAAGTAACCTCTATGTAATTTCATATAAAATGATTAAAGGAGTCAGAGCGTTTATGTTACTATGTTTAAATAATCCATTTATTATTATTACTAGCTTTTGATATTTTTAATTTATGCACCGGGAATATTCCCTATCCATAAAGAGTTAGTTATAGCTAAAATTAATGCCGATAAAGCAATTAATAGTGTAATTATTAAAATCCAATTATATTTATTCATTCTTTTATTTTCTTTCAGATTATCTCTTGAAATTTGTTCATCATTCATAATTATCACCAAATGGTTCTGTTTCTCCCTTGCACATTATTAGTACTTATTAGCATTTATATTTTTTTTTGATATTGAAAAGAAAAAGTACTAGTGGTATACTAAGGATTTTTCCCACATAGAGAGTAAAAGGAGTCAGATCGTCGCATGTTCATCATTATATGACGTGGAGTCGTCTCAGACTGGGGCGTCGTCTTCATTCTCCTAGATAATGATTTTCTTTCTCTTGCTAAAAATTTTTGCATTAAATTTAAACATTTGATTCTTCTGATGTTTTAGTTTATTCAAAATTATTGTTAGTGGAAGCTAAATTTAAATCATCATTAACTTCTTCGGAGATTTTTTAATTCTCCTATATTTAAAAAAATAAGAAATAATGGTCACATGATAACTTCAAATTGCTTAAATGTGACCATTAAACAATTATTTGTAATATAATTGTCCAGGGACTGCTCGAGTTAGTGCTCTCTTCGCGGCGATATTTTTATCTTTTAAAGAATTGAGATAATCGTCTGCTGCTTTTTTGTCTAATAAATGATCATTTAATGTTTTTTCAAGTGATTCTGCTTTTACAGAAATTCTAACTGTTTTTAGATCGACAGATTCAATATCTGTTGCAGGTATGAGTAAATCCCATTTCGCTCCAAATCCTTTTGGAGTCATATCTGTTTCTTTGTTGCAACTTAGAATAAATGCTGCTTCTCCACATGGGAGAAATATCATATTGGAAATTTTGCCAAGTGGATGATTATTATAATCCATAACTTGTTTTCGTTTTAAAGCCTTATAGGTAATTGTTTCTGGAGTAATGATACCTTCAGAGAATTTGTGAGGTAGCTGATCTTTATGTAAATCTATTTTTATTTCATTCCCAGTTACTTCTAGTATATGTTCTACGGGAACTACCGGATCAATATCATCAATGATTCCTAATGATTCCCTGAATTCTTCCCAGAAGCTACCAGCAATGATGAATGATTTAATATTGAGATTTTTATCAAATATTATATCACTTATATGCCCGATTTTTTTACCATCTGCACAGACGAGTACTTTTTTTCTCATATCTGAGATATTTTCAAATCTTTCAAGTTCGCACATATTCAAATGTATATCATCTCTAATACACAACATTGCTTCTAAGTTTTATACTTGCTATATCAATAACTAAGAAATTCTTACTTCATTTTTCTTAGATTCTAATAATTTCGACAAAAAAGAAAGTTTAAATTTAATTTATTCCAGTAACCGTATTGCTCACGATAATAGAACATTTAATAAAAGAGACATACAAATTAAGTTCATGGATGAACAACTCCCATTCTCTGATGAAGAAAAACAGATGGTTAAGATAAAGAATCAACAGATAATAGAAGCAGCTCTTTACTTAGCTGGAAGACCAGTACAGATTACAGAATTAGCACAAGTTACTGGTTTAGATACAAGTGAAATTAGTTCAATCATTCGAGATTTACAAGAAAAATACCGACAACACTTTAGCTGTTTTGAAATTATTGAATTACCTGGGAGAAAATTTGTTTTTCAAGTTCGAGCTGACGTAGGTGAAAATGTTAAAGAAATAACTTTACAACCAATTTTAACTTTGGCTGAATTAAGAACACTTGCTATGATAGCCTATCAACAGCCAGTCATGCAATCAACTGTTGCTGCTGTTAGAGGTCAGCAAGCATATCATCATGTTAAAAGTCTCATTAGAAATGGATTTGTAAAAGCTGTCCGAGTAAAACAAACATTAGAATTAAGAACTACTCCTATGTTTTCTGATTATTTTGGTTTGTCACAAGACCAAGGTGTTTTGAAAAGGCAACTTGGTTGGAGAACGAAACGAATTATAAAAGAAAAACGTGTTGAGGAAAGAGATACACAATCCATTGATAGCTTTATGGCAAGAATAGGTCTTGAGGGTGAATCCAATGAAGATACAGCTGAGGATATTGAATCCACAATTCCTGTGGATAAAAATTCAGCTCGGGAAATGTTTCCATCAATGCTTGATGATTTAGAAGGACCAGATCCATTTACCGAAGATGAAGAAGACAATTCTACAGATGAATCTGAAGAAAATGAAGAATAAAGAACAAATGAAGAAGCATTACTAGCTTCTTCCAATCAGAAATTCAGTGAAATCTAGCAAAATCATGGAATTCTTCTGATTTTGGTCGCATTAATAATTGTGTTTTTGCTTCACCTTTTCGTTTGAGAGAATTCAAGTATACTCTTTGTGTTTCCTTATCCATTGGTTTATTGTCTTTCGTCAATTGTAATTCGCTAATTCGAGTTTTCATCTTAATTCCTTTATGGTCGATATAGTCAACGTACTCCATTGGTAACAATAAGTCAATGTTTTCCTCAAATTTGATGGATTCTGCAAACTCCTCCATTCCTGAGCCACCAACGATAAAGGCTGGTTCTCCGCAAGGTAAGAAGACTAAATTGATTACTTTGCCAAATTTCTGATCATTTTTATCGAAAATTTTCGTTCGTTTGAGTCCAAGATAAGTATAAGCACCCTCCGGAATAACACCCTCTTCAAGCTTGTGTTTCAGCTTTTCTTTAGGGATGTTAATATTAATCGAGTTTTCTGTTACTTCCATAACAGAAGCAATTGGTATAACAGGATCTATATCCTCAATAAATCCAAGAAACTCGCGAAGTTCTTCCCATCTACTTCCGCCAATAACAAATGAATGTAGGCGATGATTTGAATCGAATACAACATCAATTATCCGTCCGATTTTGAGCCCATCTCTACTCATCACACTTCTTTTTCGAAGTTCGGATATTGTTCTGTATTCATCCATTTCGCACATGCTCATGATAAATCACACAAGTCTACGAAGAAATTCAATAGTATAAAATTTTCGCCTAAAATCAATGATAATTAGGATAATTGGGAGTGTTTTCAAATTACTTGTGATTCTTTTCAAAATGCTTTTATTTCATTAAAATTCCCAAAAGATATATCAGATATTCAAATTAAATTAATCAAAAAAACATAAAAGGAGCCTAGTTAATTGGGTCTTTTACTTGAATTTGAAGGAAAAATAGTTTTCCAAGAAGCAGGTATTCCATTGCTTCCAGGTAAAGTTGCATATAACTTAGAGGAAGCGATTGCTACTGCAGAAGATTTGGGTTATCCTGTTGTCGTAAAAGGACAAATCCTCCACGGTGGTCGAGGAAAAGCAGGATTGATAAAAGTTGTGAAGGATCAGAAGGAGCTAAAAGAGCTTACCCCGAAGATCTTGGCAGGAACAATCAAAGACATGAAAGTTCAAAATGTTTTGATTGAAAAAGCTGCAAAAATTGCCAATGAGTTATACATTAGCTCTATGTTTGACACTTACTCTCGAGAGATTATCTTCATAATGAGTACCGAAGGTGGTATTGACATTGAAGCGGTTGCAGAAAAAACCCCTAAGAAAGTACGAACGGAGCGTTATCCTATTGATTTTGAATTCACCACGAAACAAGCGACTGAACTTTCTAAAAGCTTAGGATTCAAAGGAGATGAATTGAAGCAACTCACTGATATATTGGTTAAAATGTGGGATGCAATGCATACTAAAGATTTGCAATTGGTGGAAATTAATCCTCTAGCAATTCTGGATGATGGACAGGTTATTGCCCTTGATTCTAAAGTGATCATTGATGACAATGCAATCTATCGCAATGCATTATACCAAGAATTTATGGATAAAAGAATTCCAGATGATCCTCTCGAGGATAAAGCAGCTAGTTTTGATGTAGCTTTTGTTCGATTAGATGGTGATATTGGCATCATTGGAAATGGCGCTGGTTTAGTAATGGGCACTGTTGACCTAATCGCAGAATTTGGTGGTCGTCCAGCAAATTTTTTGGATGTTGGTGGTGGGGCCAGTACTGAGAGAGTATTGAATGCTCTGAGTATAGTCAAAGCAGTAGGTGAAGAAGGTGAAGCCATTGATGTCTTACTCGTCAATATCTTCGGTGGAATAACCAGATGTGATGATGTAGCAAATGCTGTTGTTGAAGTTCGAGAAAAGCTTGGTCTTGAAATGCCTTTCGTAGTTCGTTTAGTTGGAACAAAACAAAAAGAAGGCATGGCTATCCTAGATAAAGCGGGAATGAACGCTTTTACTGAAATGGAACCTGCTGTGAAGAGAGCAGTAGAGATTGCCAAATCAAAATAATGGTAGGGTGGAAAAATGAAAATTTTAGTAGATAAAGATACAAAAGTTCTAGTCCAAGGAATAACAGGAAATCAAGGAACATTCCATTCTAAAGCAATGATAGATTTTGGAACAAATGTTGTTGCTGGTGTTACTCCAAAAAGAGGAGGACAAGAAGTCAATGGCGTCCCTGTTTACAATACAATAAAGGAAGCACAAGAGAAACATGAAATTGATGCCACAGTGATATTCGTCCCAGCAAAATTCACCGGTGGGGCAATGAATGAAGCAATAGACGCAAATATACCACTCATAATTGTAATAACAGAACATGTCCCAGTTTGGGATGCTGCAAGAGCTGTAACCAAAGCAAAAGAAAAAGGAATCACAATATTAGGACCAAATACTCCTGGTTTAGTCTCAACAGATGGATGCAAGTTAGGAATTATGCCCAATGTTATTTTCAAACCTGGCAATGTCGGTGTTATCGCTAGAAGTGGGACTCTATCATACGAAGTCATTTGGAATATGACTAAAGAAGAAATAGGTCAAACGACTTGTATCGGTATTGGTGGAGATCCAAGTCATGGTATGGGTTTCGTAGAAGGATTAGAGTTATTCGAAAAAGATCCCAATACAAAAGCAATGGTTCTAATTGGAGAAATTGGTGGAACTGAAGAAGAACATGCAGCAGAGTACATTAAAAAACATGTTTCAAAACCAGTAGTTGCTTTTATTGGCGGAAGACAAGCACCACCAGGAAAGAAAATGGGTCACGCAGGAGCTATTGTTTCAGGTGGTAAAGGTACTGCTGCTTCTAAGATTAAAGTTCTAGAAGAAGCTGGTGTTGGTGTTGCTCGTTTACTTAGCGACGTTCCAAAACTTCTTAAAAAGAAATTAAAATAAAAATTGTGGCTATTGGATTTTATTCCAATACTACTCTTCTATTTTTTTATTTATTCTAGAACTCTTTTATTTGGAAAAACTTTATTTGTTAGAATGAAAAGATTTTTTGATGATAATATAATAGTTGAAAAGAGCATACGCTCAGAAATTCACGAAGAATAGATTTATCAATTAATGTTGATAATACAATATTATCTAAATGAAAGCATTTAGGAGATAAAAAATGGCTTCAGAATGGGTCACGCAGGAGCTATTGTTTCAGGTGGTAAAGGTACTGCTGCTTCTAAGATTAAAGTTCTAGAAGAAGCTGGTGTTGGTGTTGCTCGTTTACTTAGCGACGTTCCAAAACTTCTTAAAAAGAAATTAAAATAAAAATTGTGGCTATTGGATTTTATTCCAATACTACTCTTCTATTTTTTTATTTATTCTAGAACTCTTTTATTTGGAAAAACTTTATTTGTTAGAATGAAAAGATTTTTTGATGATAATATAATAGTTGAAAAGAGCATACGCTCAGAAATTCACGAAGAATAGATTTATCAATTAATGTTGATAATACAATATTATCTAAATGAAAGCATTTAGGAGATAAAAAATGGCTTCAGAATGGGTCATGTATATATCTGTCGTTGCAATAGGCGTCTTAACTATTGCTGGTGTTACTATCACCTTCAATGCAATCAATCAAAGTACACTAGAGAATACTATCGAGGTAGAATTGAATGAAGTTGCAACTATTATTGCTAATGAATTGAAGGATATATTAGAACTCGGCTTAAGTATGGACCCATTAACTCAAGTTATGATTAATCGTTCTTTGACTCTTCCTTTTGATGTTTCAGGGCATTCATATGAAGTTTCATTCACAGCTCTCCCGGGTGCAAAACACTTCTTCATAGAAGCAACCGATACCTCTGATCAGACTGTTGGTGCAGTTCAGTTTGAAACAACTGTTCCTTGGAGAAATGTCACATTAGTTAATGCTGCAGGTAATGGTTTACCATTAATCACAAGCGGTGAACTTCAGCATTTCATCAGTTTTCAAAGAACTGAAGGAACCGACTCATTTAAAATTGTTATTTGGTAATAGTAAGGTGTGCAGAAAAAATGTCAGAAAAAATCCCTCCAAAAGATGATAAGTTTAAACCCGTCTCTTCGATTGAATCAGCTCCAGTTCTAGAGGAAACTTATCCACTAATTCCTCCCTTTAGCTATTGTTTGATTCAAACAGATCCTCTATCTAATAGAACACAATATATTGTTGTAGAAGTTCCATTAGAACAAAAGGAAGAAGAAAAATTCAAGATTATCAAGCAAATACTCATTGAGGAATTAGATGTTGATTTCTCTCTTCTGAAAGAAAAAGATCGTGCCGCAGAATATCTCCGAAGAAAAGTCTTTGATATTGTTAAGGATTACAATTTGAAACTGAAAGAGGAATCCTTTGATAGAATTCTGTACTATGTTCAGAGAGACTTACTCGGATTTGGAAAAATAGAACCAATGCTAAAAGATCATATGATTGAAGATATTTCTTGTGACGGTGTTGGCGTTCCACTTTATGTTTGGCATAGAAAACATGAATCCATTCCTTCAAATATTAGCTTTGATGATGCTGAGGAATTAGATTCTTTCGTAATTAAGCTAGCTCAGAGGTCTGGTCGTCATATTAGTGTAGCAAATCCAATTGTTGATGCTTCACTAGCAGATGGAAGTCGTATCAATATTACTTATGGTAAAGAAGTTACTCAGAGGGGTTCTACTTTTACCATTCGTAAATTCCGATCTGATCCTATGACAATTACTGATCTCGTTTTACTAAATACTATGGACCCACTGATTGGATCATTTTACTGGTTTGTCATCGAAAATAGACATTCAGTTATGATTGCTGGTGGAGTCGCGTCCGGGAAAACTACCTTACTAAATTGTATATCCATGTTTATTCTACCAGATGCAAAAATCATCTCGATAGAAGACACTGCAGAAGTTAATCTTCCGCATGAAAATTGGATACCATCTGTTGCGAGATTGGGTTTCGGAGGAATCGAAAAGGATGGTAGAAAACGAGGAGAGATTTCTATGTTTGATCTACTCAAAGCAGCTCTTAGACAAAGACCTGACTATATCTTGGTAGGTGAAATCCGTGGTGAAGAAGCATATATGTTGTTCCAATCAATGGCAACAGGGCACCTTGGATTAGCTACTATACACGGTGACTCTGTAGAATCTGTCATTCATAGATTAGAATCAGAACCAATGAATATCCCGAGAACATTGTTGCGATCACTTGACATCGTATGCGTACAAGCAAAAGTAAGACTTGGCGGAAAATTCATGAGACGAACAGTCGCAGTCACAGAAATTGCTGGGGTCGACCCAGTTACAAATGAACTACTAACAAATCCAGTCTTCAAATGGAACCCAAGAGAAGATAATTTCACCTTCTATGGTCGTTCATACATCGTTGAACGAATTAGAGATCAATTGGGTTGGACTGACCAGGATTGTTGGGATGAGATAGAGAGAAGAAAAGTTGTCCTTCGTTGGATGGTCAAGAAAAAGATAAGACATTGGCAAGATGTCGCAACAATCATCAGGGAATACTATAGTAATCCTGAAAAAACGTTCGATAGGGCTACTCGTGGATTGCAATAAATCGAATTTGCAAAATCACTAAAGTTTAAAATCCCTTAATCCTATGAAATAAAAGGAAGGAAGTCATAATGAGTAAAGGCTTTAGACGTATCGCGTATACACGATTTGGTAGATATATGGAGCGAATATTACCGCGTTTTAGTGAACTAGGATTGACTTTGCGTAAAGCTGGTATGGATATCAGTTTACGTATGTATCTATCAACTGCTTTTATGACTACTTTTATTGCGATATTTGTTGGATTTCCCGCAGGTATTGGTATCTTTTGGGCTATAAACCAGGAGTTCAATACTAATGTTTGGTTAGGAGCTCTTATTGTAGGTATTTTGGTTCCTATAGTTGTTATGCTTGGGTTCTATATCTATCCCAGTTATGTATCTAGCAATCGTAAAAGAGCATTGGAATCATCTCTTCCCACAGCAAGTTCATTCCTCGCTGCAATGGCTTCTGCCGGAGTAGCCCCAGACAAAGCTTTTCTTGCTCTTGCTAATGAAAACATTCGATTAGAGATTGCCAAAGAAGCGGAAAAAATAACTCGAAATATTGAGATTCTTGGATATGATTTGCTTACTGCAATGGAATTTGCTGCAGAAAATTCTCCCTCAAAAGTTTATTCAGCCTTCTTAGAAGGTTTAGTATCAGTTGTAACTTCTGGTGGAGATATGACTGCTTATCTTACCAATGAAACAAAGTCCCTAATGCGAGATAAAATCAGAGAGGAAAAAGAGTTCATCGAAGGCTTAGGTGTTATTGCTGAATTATTCTTAGTAATAGGAGTCGTTGCACCAATCTTCTTTGTAATTATGCTAGCAGTTTTAGCAATTATGGCTACAAGCGCAACAAATCAAGGAACAGTATTAATGACTTTGTTGACATACGTTTTGATTCCTGTAGGAATGTCAGTCATTATTGTTTTAATCGATGGCATGCAACCAACAGAATAAAGGTATTTTCTACCTTTACATTTTTTTCTTATTGTATTTTTGCTAGGAATTTTTCTTTGTTAACAACGTGTCTTTCATGAATTCCTTCGCCAATTTTTTGTTCCCCATCAAAAGCAGCTACTTCAAAAGTAAGGTGTTTGCCTTCAACTTCCTTTAATTTAGCAATTACTTTTATCTTTGCTCCTTCTTTTGAGGCACGTAAATGACTAATATCCACTCTAGTTCCAACGGTAATCCAACCTTCCGGAAGATATTCTTGTGCTCCTATCATAGCTGTTTGTTCCATCATCAAAATCATAGAAGGTGTGGATAAGACAGCGACTTTTCCACTCCCGAGAAAATCAGCTATATGCTTTTCTTCTACAAGATAATTCTCAATTTTTTCTATATTTTTGGGGATTTCAATTTCCATTTTCAGCACCTTGTTACACTTATTGATTCTGGCTTAGATAAAATAAAAGAAATTTATAAAGAGAATAATTAAGAATTTTAGATTATTTCTCTGCGACTGCTAAGGCTCTAGTTTGCTCAATTGCTTGAATTTTTAAGCACTTACTGCAAATATACCCACCATAAGGACGATTAGTTCTTATAGTATTCTTTGCAGGACTGAAATTTCTTCTTGCTAGTTTACTTTTAGAACTGGCTATAACTTGCTTACAAATAGCACATTTACCTCTGCCTGATTTGTTAGGTACCTTGTGACCTTTAGATTTGTTCTTGGGTGGTTTTCGCCAAACTTTTTTTGCAAAGCGTTCACTTGGTTTCATTGATCTCACAGATCCTTTAGCAATTTTATAAGATAAGCGGATTATCTTTTGCTTTTGAATGTTGTGTTTATGATGGAGATATAAGTTTTACCTTCTCCTTGAAAACTAAAAGAAAAACAGCGGAGATTTGTCTAACTTTTACAAAAAATCCATGGAAAACTATTTCTTCATGAATTTGTTAATTAATAAGAAATCTTTTATTAGGTTAAATATTCCTTCTAATCTATAAGAGATAATACATTATTAGGAGATCAAAACTTTGGGCTGGTTAAGCTGGTTAAATCCTATTGGAGAATGGTTTTCACAAATCTTTAACACAATTGGTATACTCAATATTCCTGGTTCAACATTTTTCATAATTTTATTCAATATCCTTATAGCTGTTCTGATGAGTTTACTGACGAAAACGTTGATTGATGTAGAGAAAATTAGTAGACATCAGAAAGAAATCAAGGTTCATAATGATAACAAAAAGAAAGCTATGGATACTGCTGATAAGAAGCTCTGGCAAAAAGTTCAGCGACGAGAAGATTACATCAAGAAAATTCAAAGCGAAATGATGATTCAACAGATGAAACCAATGTTAGTTTGGTTTATCCCGATTACGATGATTTTCTTCCTTATGCGAACTGCTTTCATAAATATCCCAATTGCTTGGATGCCCTTTAGATTTCCAGAAATTTGGATTATAATTCAGAATCTCAAGTATTATGGAAACCTTACATGGATGGGTTTCACAGGGTGGTATTTCCTGACATCAGTTGGTTTAGGAAATTACGTCCGGAGATTCATGGGCGCATCGCCGCAGAGTACGGGTGCTCAATCGATGATGGGTGCCAGATAAATATTCCCACAGAATGACACTGTGGGTAACATTTCTTTCTTTTCGCTAAATATGAGTGAATTCTGAGTCTTTATTATTTGGAATAATTAATTCTGATAGATAAGATTTTTTAGCAAAGAGAAACTCAAATTAGTCTTGAAATAAAGATGTCTAATAAATCATTTCTTGGGAAGAGTATAGTATCTATCAGAGATCTAACCAAAGAAGACTTAGATACTATTCTAGAAGAAGCAGAAAGAATGGAGTCAATTGTTAATTCTGGAAAACGACCTCTAGAAGGAAAAATTATGGCTGCATTATTTCTTGAACCAAGTACAAGAACAAGATTGAGTTTTGAAGCAGCGATGCATCGTCTTGGGGGTGCAGTTATAACAGTCTCAGATCCCAAATCATCCTCAGCTGCAAAAGGTGAAAGTCTCTCAGATACCATTAGAACGATTGCAAATTATTGTGACATAATTGCAATGAGACATCCTATGGAAGGCTCTGCAAGACTCGCGGCAGAATTCTCAAGTGTCCCAATAATTAATGGTGGAAGTGGTGCAGAAGAACATCCAACTCAAGCTTTACTTGATCTGTATACACTCAAAAAGGAACTAAAGATTGTAGAAGGAAAACGAATAGCCATGGTTGGTGATCTCAAATACGGTCGAACAGTTCATTCTTTAGCTTATACCTTGTCTAAATTCAAAAAAGTCAAAATTGATTTTGTTTCACCACCATCCCTCAGAATTGGCGAGGAAATTAAATCAGATTTGCGAGACGCTGGAAACGAATTTACCGAAGGGGGGTCCTTAATGGAAATTGTTCCAACAGCTGATGCTATCTATATGACTAGAATCCAAAAGGAACGATTTGCTCAAGAATCAGAATATGCGAAAGTTAAGTATGCATATGTTCTGAATAAAAAGTTACTAGAGAAAGCTAAAGGACCAATCCCTATTCTTCATCCATTACCCCGATTAAACGAGATAGCTTATGATGTTGACGATACTGTCCATGCTGTTTACTTCAGACAAATATTTAACGGAGTTATTGTCAGAATGGCATTATTAAATCTCATACTAGGAGGAAAAGTGTGAATTTTCAATAGGAAAATTAACGAAAGGATTGAATGAAAATGTCAAAAGAAATTTCTGAGTCTGAGTTAAAAGTATCAAAGATCAAAGAAGGAACAGTAATTGATCATGTCAAAGCTGGAACTGCATTAATTGTTCTTGAAATGTTAGGAATCACTGGTTTAGAAGGCACTGTTGCAACTTTATCACTGAATGTTCCTAGCAAGAGGCAGGAGAAAAAAGACATAGTGAAAATAGAAGACAGGTTTCTTGAGAGAACTGAGATCAATCAAATTGCATTAATTAGTCCGAATGCAACAATAAATGAAATTAAGGATTTCAAAGTTGTCAATAAATTCGATGTTGAATTACCAGAAGAAGTCAGTGGATTTCCAAAATGTATCAATCCAAAATGTATAACAAATGCTCGAGAACCATCCATGCAAACCTACTATGTCAAAAGCATTGAACCACTAAAAATTAGATGCAAATATTGCAATACCGATATGGAGCGCAATGATGTTATTAAACAACTAACGAAATACCAAGGATTAACACAATAGATATAGAAAGAATGGTATTCCCTGTAAGGGAATAACTCTACTTTTTTTTGTAATAAAACTAATAATCGACAATTGGAACTGAAATTCTAGCTCGAATAGCTTCCGCTTCACTTACAGAAACTTTAATGGTATAGAGTTTCTTCTTTGTTCTGAATTTTACTTTTACCATGTCGCCAATTCTTTTCACTCTGCATTCTGTTGATTGAGCAATGATATCGTCCAATTTTGTTAGATCTTTAATTTCATGGGGCATGTTTATCACTTCATTCAGTTTCTGTTATTTCTAATCGTTTTTCGATATTCCTAAGTATATAAGAGTTTGTTTAAGAAAGAATAATAACCGCTGCAAGTTTTACAGCAGTTTTTCTCCTTCAGAGATATCTTCCATAACTAAACCTGAAATCATCTTCGGATAGAAATCAGTTGACTTCTGAGGCATTCGTTCACCTTTCTTTGATGCATCAAGAACTTGTGCTGCTTTAGTGGAATTCATAATAACAGCAATGGTAGCTTTTCCATCATCAACTTTTGCTAGTGCATCTTTAATCCATCGAATATAGAAAATATCTTCATCAATCTTTAGGTTCTGAGTTTTCAAAATACCATTAAAGATTACTTCTCGAACTATGACCACATCAAGCATTTTATAGCTTTCAGCATGTTCTTCCTTGATATAATCATCAATGATTTTCGGATCTTTTAGAACTATTCCGTATGCTTTACCTTTAGTATAAATTGTGAATGCGTGTTGCTTATAAGAATCCAGGTATTCTTGAATTTCATCTAACTTGATTTCCTTAACATCAAAGATTTCTTTGATGTCTTTCCATGCATTATCATCGATTTCATACTTGTCCAAAACTCGATGAGTTGGCAATATTGTTAGTCCTTCATCTTGAACCGCAACAAGAAGAGTCATTCTAAAGTTTGCAGCATCATCTTCTGTCCAATCCTTCCTTGTCTTTCGTAATTCATCTCTGTAACCACATGCAGTTTCATATCTATGATGTCCATCAGCAATTACAATTTGTCCAGGAGGGATTTCGAAAACATCATGGATTGTTTTTATTAATTTCTTATCAGTTATCTTCCAAACTCTATTACGAACATCTAAGTTGTCAATGACATCCATTATTGGCTCTTCTTTAGCAACCTCATCGAAAATCTTGATTGTTGCCTTATCAGGATCATTATACAACATGAATCCTGGTTCTAGGAATTTCTGAGTGGCCATTAACATGTTTAGACGATCAATCTTTGGTCCTTTATGAGTCCATTCATGAGGAAGAACAATTTCTTCTTCAAAATGATGTAGTTTCACAGCTGCAAAGAATCCTTTGCGGATCTGTTTCTTTCCAAAGAGCTCAAAATCTTGGAAGTAAACATAGAAACCAGGTTCTTCATCCTGTTTGAAAATTCCTTCACTAAACCATTTCTCTACTCTTTGTTTAGATATTTCATATCGATTATCTTCGATTGGTAAAGTTAATCGACAGTAATTATAATCTGATTTAGCATAATACATTTCTTGCATTTCTTCTGTAATCTTGTCATAGGGTTGAGCAACAAGATTAACTAATTTTCCAGCTTTTTTTGTAAATCTGATTCCTTTAAAGGGTCTAATTTCTACCATCTATTATTTACACGCCCATTTATTAAAAAATTATAGAGGCTAAAGAAATTACTTCTTTAGCACTTTGTTTTTTATTACGATTTTTTTAGAAGCAAGTATTTTAAAGCTTTTTCAATTCTTCAATAACTGCTTCTGCTACTTGAATGCCTGCTCGATCTTGACCTTCCCTAGTTTGTGCTCCTATATGAGGACTACCAATTACCTGTTCAAGTTCAAGTAATTTCTTAGAATAATCAAGTTCTATTGGTTCTTTCTCCCAGACATCAATTGCTGCTCCAGCAATTTTTCCACTTTCGATTGCTTCATAAAGAGCTTTCTCATCAACAGTCCCACCTCGTGAACAGTTGATAATGTAAACTCCATCTTTCATTTTAGCAATAGTTTCAGTGTTTATGATATGTTTAGTACTCTCTGTTAATGGTAAATGCAATGATATAAAGTCTGCATTAGCAAAAACATCATCTAGGGAACCTATTTTTTCAAATATTTCCAATTGTTCTTTTGATGTTTTATTTGGATCTCTTCGACAACCAATAACTTTCATACCAATTGCATGACATTTACTTGCAAGTGCTGTACCAATTTGTCCACTACCGATGACTCCTAATGTTTTACCAAGTAGTTCAGAACCCTTTATTTCTTTTTTAGCCCATTTGTTATTTTTGAGTGTTGTAGTAGCTTTTACAATAGATCTTACTAAAGCAAACATAAAACCAAGCGCTAATTCAGCAACAGTATCGGTTGTAGCATATGGAGTATTACGAACTATTATAGCTCGATCTTCACATGTTTTAACATCAATGTTATCCAGTCCAATACCTGCTCTACCAACAACTTTTAGATTAGAAGCTGCTTTTAGTAAATCACCTTTGAGTTTAGTGGCTGAACGTACAATAATAGCATCGTACTCATTGATTATTGTTGGTAAATCTTCTTTTGGAATGTCCCAAGCTTCTTTGACTTCATAACCTTCTGCTTTAAGTAAGTCAACACCTTTTCCACTTATTTTGTCAGAAACGATAACTTTCATGTTTTACAGCTCCCAGATTTCTTCTATGTGGCTACAAACATCTTTTATGTCTGCAGTAGTCCAATCACCCATGTGGCCAATTCTGAAAGTTTTTTCTTTCAAATCACCATAACCATTAGAGATCATATAGTTTCGTTTAGCCAATTCTTTATTCAATTCAGCTACACTTTTACCCTTTGTATTCTTAATTGTTGAAACTGTAATTGATTCATATCCTGGTTCTGGAAACATCTCAAAATGCTTTTTCGCCCATTCCTGTGTCCATTTTGCCATTTCTTCGTGTCTTTTATGTCTTCCTTCAGAAGTTTCTTCAAGCATTCTATCTAATTGATAAGATAGAGCATACAATAGAGATACATTTGGTGTGCTTGGTGTTTGTTGTTTCTTTTGATAATAATCGTAAAGTCCTTTTAGATCTGTATAACGACCTCTATTTGGAACTTCTTCGCATCTCTTAATAGCAGCATCAGAAACAAACCCTATAGCGAGACCAGGTGGAAGTGCATATGCTTTTTGTGTAGAAGCATAAATCAAATCACACTGAATTTCTTCTGGAATCACTTTGTCACCACCCATTGCTGAAACAGAATCAATAACATACATAATGTCTGGGTGTTCTTTCTTTACAGCTTTTCCAATTTCGTAAATGGGATTTCTAACTCCTGTGCTTGTTTCATTATGACAGAGAGTAAGTGTATCATATTTTCCTGAATCTAATTTTTCAAGTATCACTTCAGGTTTGACAGCTTTACCCCATTCAATTTCTATTTTTTCGATTTCCTTGCCACAGGCTTTAATGGTATCAGCACATCTTTTTGAAAAAGCTCCATTTACACAACATAATGCTTTTTCTTTGACAAGTGATCGTGCTGTCATGTCCATAAATAATGTGCCAGAAGCAGTTGGAACAGTAACCCACTGTTTGGTCTTATGGAATTTCTGTAATTTATCAAAAATTCCTGTATAAAGTTCAGTAAATTCCTTTGGTCGATGACCAATAAGTGGTTTCGCTTGTTGTTTTAGGACATCAGATTTGACTTCTGTAGGTCCCGGAATTAATAGTCTTTTATGCAATTTATTTATCCTCCAAATCAACACCTAGATCTGTAATTTGGTCAAAGAAATAAAGATAAGATTTAATTATATGAACTTTGCCCAAATCATGAAAATTAAGTAACTTTAGGATTTATACTTTATCTTGAGTATTTAATGAAAACTACAGTAAAACTTCTCCCTAATTTCGTAGAAGAATTTTTATTATTATAAATCCTTAAATGTAGTAATTATAAATTAATTGAACAATTGGTGGGTAAAAAAAGTGGCTAGTGCTTATGTATTAATTAACACAGAAATTGGCGGGGAAGAAGATGTTATTACACAACTAAAGGATATGCCAGAGGTTGAGGAAGTCTCTGTCGTATACGGTGTGTATGATATCGTTGCTAAAATCACTTCAGAAACAATGGAACTTCTTAAAGAAAATATTACAACAAAAGTTAGACATCTAAATAGAGTTAGATCTACAATGACTATGATAGCAGCAGAATCCCGTGTTCTCAAGAAATAAACGAAGAAAACTCTTCCTTTCTTTTTATTTTCTATTTACAAATGAATTTACTTAGTTCATTCTCTCAAATATGATGCTGTCAATTAAATCTACAAAGAAAAATAATACAGTTAAGATAAAGCATCTCAAGTAATAGAAAAGGAATGATGAATTCCTTTTGCTTTTAATGAGAAATTGAATTAAACCTATTCTTGACTTGCGATCATTGTCATGGTTGATCGCACTTTATTCAAGTGTCGAACTTTAGAGGTGATTAATTCCTTTAAAACTTCCATTGAATCTGCTTCAAGCTTTACGATTACATCGTAAACTCCGTAAACTATGCTTACCTCAACTACTTCCTTCATTGCGTTTAGTTGATCAACTACCTCTTGTTCTCCACCGATTTCTGAGTTTATTAGTACATATGCTTTAGCCATGATTTTCTATTCTCCTAATCTTTAACATATTTTTTTTGGATTGTTTAATCTTAGTTCTAAAGATTTATTAGCTTTTTCTTCGAACTAATTGTTGGATCTAATGCAATCATTTGAACAACATATCACTTGAAATTTAAAAATTGTCCTTTAGTTTTTTTTATAGATGACTGAATTAATGCAATTTGGGGGTATTTTCCCTTCCAATCCAACTAGAAGATTCTCTACTGCTATCATCCCCATTTTAGTTCTCGTTTCTATGGATGCACTGGCAATATGCGCAGCTAGTACGACATTGTCGAGTTCTTTAAGTCCTGGAGTTAGGTCTGGTTCATGTTCGTAAACATCTAATGCAGCACCGGCAATTTGCTTTTCTGCGAGAGCTTTCACAAGTGCTTTTTCATCAATGATTAACCCTCTAGATGTATTGATAAGAAAAGCAGTAGATTTCATCATAGCAATTTCCTTTTGGCCGATCAGGTGTTTTGTTGTATCTGTTAGTGGTATGTGTAAAGAAATGAAATCAGAATTTCTCAATAATTCTTTTAGTGAACAATATTCCATTCCCAATTCTTCTTCTAATTCTGGAAAACGTTTAGTATCAAAATATCTAACTTTCATTTGAAAACCTTTAGCTGCTCTTTGAGCTACTGCAGAACCGATTCTACCACAACCAATTATTCCTATTGTTTTTTCAAAAACATCTGTCCCTAACTGCAATAAAGGTCCCCATCCTTTGAATTTTCCATCTCGAGTGAATTTATCACTGACAACAATTTTTCGAGCAATTGCTAATAATAAAGCCATAGCAAAATCAGCAGTTGTTTCAGTTAGAACACCCGGTGTGTTTGTTACTGGAATATTCCTTGCATTAGCAGCTGGAATGTCAATATTATTGTATCCAACAGCATAAATTGCGATTATTTTTAGCTTAGGTCCCGCATGATCCATTATCTCTGAATCAATGGTATCAGTCAATAGACAAATTAATCCGTCTTTTCCTTTCACTCCTTTTATTATCTCTTCTTTCGTTAGTACTCTATCTTCTTCATTTAACTCTAAATCTATGTTGCTCTCGAGTAATTTATCTATAGCAGGTTGAGGTATTCTTCGAGTAAGAAAAACTTTGAATTTTGACATGTTCTTATTCTCCATTATCATTTCTATTTCCATAAGAAGATATAATGTTTTTTTTCTATTTGCTAACTATTAGGTAATAATTTCTTATAAACATAAACCTTTAATTATTAGTCTTATTTCATAGATAAGAAAAACCTATTCAATACTGTTTATTGTTTTGAATTCTCCGGAGGAAATTTAAATTATAGCATTCTTTGTTGAGCGTTTCTCAAAAGATGACATTGGTGGAGTTAAATCCTATTTGAGAAGAATGAGTAAGGCTCTGAAAAATTTGAGTTTTGATCCAATTATCCTTACACTAAAAACTGAGAGTAATCAACAGAGGGAAGAAGTAATAGATGGCATTAAAATTCTAAGGTTTAATTGTGGAGATTTTGTTGATCGAATTCAGAAATTTAACAATGCTTCAGAAGAAGAAAAACAAATTCTCTCAGATACGCTGTTTAAACCAAGTGATATTGAAAATACTGCTATGAAATTAGCAAAAGAATTCCACTTGTTTATTAAAGAAAATAAACCAACAGCAATTCATGTTCACAATTCATATTTCATAACTCCATATGCTCTTTATTTCTTGAAGCAAAACCATGATACTTTTCCAACTACCTCATTTTATTTCTGGAGTCATAGCCCTACTTCGAAGTTAGTTTTACCTTCAGGTGAAGAAAGTAGTCTTTATGGTGTGTTAACCTCCTTTCAAAATTTGTTCAAAGGAGTTTTTGCAATTAGCAAATCCGTTCAGACAGACATGACTAAAATGGGTATTAAATCAAAAGTAAATTACGTAGGCATAGACATTGATCTCTTTAAGAAGCGTTTGACTCCAAGTACTAATATAAGAGAGCAATTTGATATTTCTGAGAATGCCTTCTTACTATTATATGTTGGGAGAATCATTGAAGAAAAAGGTTTAGCGGTTTTACCAGAAATTTATAATGAGATGATTACTCGAGATAATTCATTTCGAACAATGCGTGTGTTAATTGTTGGTGAAGGACGATACAAGAAAGACCTTGAAGAGCTTATTACAAAAAATAAGCTAGAGAAACGTTTTCATTTTATATCAGTGAGTTCTGATGAGGAACTTGTGGATATTTATTCAAGTGCTGATTGTTTTATTCTGCCATCGAAAAGAGAAGCTTTGGGTTTATCTCTTATAGAAGCTATGAGTTGTTCACTTCCCTGTATTGCTTCAGATTTATCAGGGATAAAGGAACTAATAACACACACACAAAATGGTTTAATTGTTCCACCAGAGAGCAAGGCAGAACTTATACGTTGGATATCCGGTTTGCATTCGAATAAAAACTTGCGGGAAGCACTTGGTTCTGAAGCGAGAAAAACAGTTGAGGAGTACTTTAATTTTAGAACCCATTTAGATTATTTTATGAAGAGACTTTTGAGATAATTTATCAATCAAATCTTCTCTTAAATTTTTAAAGAATCAAAAGAGTGAATATTGAAGAGTTGAATCGTATGGCTGGACATTTGGATTTCTATATAGCAACACAAGATGATTTTGAGGACATTTACAATATAATAGATTTAACTGGATGGGGAGAAGCAAGAGATGATATAAAGAGAACTATGCAGAATCCCAATAATACGTATATTGCTGTCATTGATAATGAAACAGCAGAAATGATAGGGGTTACACTAGCTGCATCTTTCGGACCAATAGGTGTAATTGGTCATGTTATTGTCAAGCCAAACTACCGGGGTATGGGAATTGGGGAGGAATTAATGAATGAAGCAATGAGAATCTTAGAATTTCAAGGTTGTAAAACGATAAAATTGGATGCTATTGAAAAAGCTAAAACTCTATATGAAAGAGTTGGGTTTATTTTTGAATTGAATTCACTTCGTTTTAAAATTAATATAGAGAATCCATCTATTCTCGATGACCTTATTACTAAAACAAAAAAATATGACCAAAGATTCCCAGTCACTAATTGCAAAGAAGATGATTTAGTAAAAATAGTTGACGCTGACAAAAAATTTTTTGGAGGTAATCGAGAAAAATTACTTTTCACATTTTTCGAGGACTTTCCTGAATTTTCTTTTATTACTCAAGATAAGGATGATTCTTTAGCTGGATATTTGTTTGGTACGTTTCAAAATGGAGTTCTAAAATTAAGGGCAGGAATAGCAGATTCATTTGAAACTACAATGGATTTAATAAGAGCAGCATTGAAAATTGCAAAAACAAAAGAGGAAATTCAAACTATTGCTCTTGGAATACTTGAGAATAGTAAATGGGGAATTAAAGCGTTGAAAGAACTAGGATTTGAACAAACAAGCTATTCATTAAGAATGTATTGTGGAGTAAAGACTCCCGCTACAACTAATCCAGTAATTTTTGCTATTGGTGATCCAGCAAAAGGATAATACTTTTTTAAAAATAATAAGCATAGTTTTCCAAAAGCTTTCTGGATCCTTTTTCTAAATTCTTCGCAGTAATCATATAATGAACTATTTCTGTATCTTCTAATAATAAAGCTGCTTCAATGATAACATTAGCATAACCACAGCTAGCGTGTCTACCTCGACCATTCAAACTGATAGTCTCTCCTGATATTTGAAGCAATGGTTGAAGTCTCTCAAGTGCTCCGGGAATTTCGCCTAAATGTATTTCACCCGCTTTGTCGAAAATGAAAGCTCGAACATCTTCTAAAGAAATTTTCTTAGGTGCACCTGCAACAAACTCGAAAATCAATTGTGAGATATAACTTGCTTCTACTCTTTTAGCATAAAAGCAATTGTCTCGATATTTGACTTTGAACTTATTTGTAGAAATTCCTAATGAAATTAAAAACATTTCTTGTTTAAAGAATGCATCCCAATCCTCAGAGAATTCCAGCTTTCTAAAATTAACAGCTGGGCACCGTAAGGTGGTTTGAAATATTAACAAAGCTACCCCTAATGGTGTTAAATCATAATGTGAATGAACTCCGCCAAAACCTTTCCAGGCCATGCCGTCAGTTGGTCCTTCTTTTTCTCGAACCATAATTCCCTTTTCACTAAAACCTTTGAGGAATCTTTCAAATCCGGAGACTTTTTGGACATTAATTCGTTTTGCGATTTTTTCAGTAAGTTCTTTCACTCGACTAAACCGATTCAAATCTTTGGAATCAAAATACAACTCTAATTTTTTGTCATATTCGAAAAAGCGAGCTCGATTCAAAGGTTCTTCTAGGAAAGGTATCATTGCAGTAGTTGCGAGTATTGTGAAACTGGATTCATTATCAAAATTCTTAATGATGTCCTGAACTTTTTCTCTTATTTGACTCAAATTAATTCCACATTTGATTTAATCTCTTAATTACATATTGGATTGATGACTGATAAAAACAATCCTATTTCATTTTAATTATCTCTTATAATAGATTTTTTTCTAACTCATATCTATTTCTAGCGGTTCTTTCAAGTCTCCTTGAGAGTTAGCATCTTCCTCCGAGTTGTTATCTTCACTTGTTTCAATTAATTCGTTAGCTTCTTTTGCTTGTTTTCTTTTTAGCAGATAATAAATTACATTAGATAATATGAACATGAAAACTAGAATGCCAAAAATGATGAAGAAATATGTGTTAAATTTGCCAGCAACAACATCAACTTCATCCGGTGTTAATCCTAGTATATACTCAATCGGATTCCCTGCAAGTAATTGTTGACCTAAAAATACATAGAATATTGATCTCGGAATTGAACCAATAAATGTAGCTAAGAAATACTGCCAATCCTTCACATTCGCAAGTCCTGCAGCATAACTAATTGGATCAAACATTATTACTGGAACAGCTCTTCCAACCAAAATCGCCCAAAGTCCCCATCTTTTAATCCAGATGTCAAAAACCAATATCGATCTCTTCAAGATGCCAATTTTTTCTCCTGTGGCATCAATAATGGCCCTACCTCCTCTTTTAGAGAGATAGAATGTGATAACTGAGCTGACCATTGAACCTGCAACACCAATAATAATTCCCAAAGTCCAACCAAATATCATTCCACCTGAAAGCAATATTAATTCAGAAGGTATTGGTGCGAATAAACTTTGTAAAACCATTAACGCGAGAAACAGCAGCACTTGCCAAGCAACATGAATTCCAATAATTGGTGCGATGAACCAGTCTCTTACTGCTAAGAACAGAAATTCCTTATCCACAATTATTACAATTAATAATGCTATGGATGCTAAGATTATAATCGAGAAAATTATAGCTAAAACGATTTTATCCTTTGTCCACTGAAATTTCTTAGACTTGGATTCATCGATTTCCGGAACTTCTCCCTCTGCAACTTCCTCTTTCATTATCTTGGATTCTTCCATTTCCGTTTCACCAAAGCATATAGTTGTTATGTCTTTTGAGTTATATTTCTACCTATTTTACTAAAAGAAATAAGTAGATGGATATGTAAATATAAAACAAAAATTAAAAAGGACGTCCCGTGTGAGTGACACAGAAATAACGAGTGGATTACTAATGTCTCTTAAAAAAATTCTAGCGAAAAAGGATTTAAGATATCTCTTCTTAGGTGGAAAAGGTGGGGTTGGGAAAACCATTTCAGCTTCAGCAATTGCTATTGAACTTGCGAAACATTTTGAGAGGGTATTAGTAGTTAGTACTGATCCAGCTCATTCGCTCTCCGATTGTTTTGATCTTGATCTCTCAGGAGGAGAACCAGTCTTAATAGAGAGTGTAAAAGGGACTTTATATGGAATGGAGTTAGAAGCGGAAAAAGGTTTAGAACAGTTTCAGCAAATGAGTGCAATGGGAATGCCAAGTATGGCTGATGCAGGCTTGCCAGGTTTTCCTGGTGCTGAAGAAATTGAATTTGATGATGAATTATCTGATGCCCCAAAATCTGAAGGACCATCAATGGCTGGTTTCAACATACAAGATGCTTTAGGAATAAGTGCAGACCTTTTAGGTGGAGATTCAGTCCCCCCTGGATCAGATGAAGCTTTTGCTTTTAGTAAATTACTTGAATTAATAGAGAGTAGCGAATATGATGTTGTGGTATTTGACACCGCCCCCACAGGTCATACACTAAGATTGCTTTCTTTACCTGATTACCTTGATAGTTTCGTTGGAAGGATTATCAAAATGAGAATGCGTTTTGGTGGCTTCTTCAAAAGCTTAAAAGGGTTATTTGGTGGAGGATCTGATGCTGAAGACAATTCACTCGAAACTCTAGAATCTCTAAAGAAAATCATTACAAAAGCTCGAATAGAATTAGCTGACGATGCTAAAACAGAATTTATTCCGGTAACAATTCCTACCTTGATGGCTTTATATGAAACTGAAAGGTTAATCACTACATTAATGGATTACAGTATTCCAGTTGAACACCTCATTATTAATCAATTAATTCCCCCGAGCAAAGATTGCCCGTTCTGTGCACAAAGGTATAAGGTGCAAGAAAAAATGATGATGACTTTAAAGCAGTACTTCGGGAAATATGATTTAGTGGAAATACCTATGGTTCCACAGGAAATTAGAGGAATAGAACAATTGACTCTTCTAGCTGAAAGATTGTTTAAATAAAAAAAACTGCCAAGAATGTATCAGAAAATGATTGTAGCAGTTTTGAAATTGTTGATTATTCAATAGGAGCTCGTATTGTTGCTATTGAATTATCTTGAATTCCTTTGCTTAGGAGATCCTCTGGATTTCCAAAGATTTTGTATTCTTCAACAGTTTTCAAAGCCTTTATTTTAAAAACAAATCTCCTCTTCGCTACCACAATTTCTGCTTTGGTTTTAATTTCCAATTCATCTTTTAAATTCGTATGAATTAACAGCTCACCTTCAATGGCTGTTGCATCATGGAATATTCGTAATCGTTTCTCTTTATGCATATTTTACATCACTCAATTAGAGTTTAAATTTCTAATTATAAAATTACTAATTCCATTAACTTTAATTAATATTTGCAATAAACCACAAGAAAATAACAAAAAAAGGGTTTTAAGTACCCTTTTGTGTTTTCCTTCTATTGCGATAAATAACAAATGTAATAGTAGTGGGAATTACTGCTAGTAGCAGAATACCAAAGCTAATGCCAATAGTTATCCACCATTCTACGGATTTGTTTATTACTGGCACTTCGATTTTGATCGTTATTTCAATTGTGTTGGAATAGACAAAGTATCCTTCTTCCCATAATAGTGTTTCTTGATTTTGGAACTCATATTCTATATCTGTAGGTTCTATTTTATATGAACCAAGAAGTTTAGCAGTAATATTGTATCTGTAGATTGCTGATTCCCCTTGACTTAAACTGGTATTAAACCAATTCTCAACACCATCAGTTTCAAAAATCCAATCATTGTATACTTGCTCAATTATTGTAAGATTGTAAGCTGTTACAACTCCAATATTTGTAATATTTATTTCAATAATTATTTTTACAATTTCAGTGTTCAATTGCTCAATTTTTAGGAATGGGATGAGATTATCACCCGTTTCATTTGGTAGCAAAAAGTATTTTGAAACAGCAAGCATTGGAACTCTTAATTCCCAAGGAGCATCATCATCAATAAGTGGAAGATATACTTCAATATTAGCTTCATTTGAAATCTCTTCAATGTCAAATATCAAATCATCCAGCAAATCAAATGTAACAGTACAATTTGGAAAAACAAAGATTCCAGTATCATTTCCTGCTTGAATATCATAGCTAAATTCAAATGTTTCATCAATATCGAGGTAACTAGTATTTGCCATTAAATGTGTTGAGTTATATACAAAACTTGAACTATTTAATGGTTCATTATCAATTGCTGTTAGGTTAATCATCTGATGATAAAAATTCCTAATTCTTATAATTACTTGGAAATGTCGATTGTTTTTTATTCGAGCATCTATTTCTTCTTCCCCACTACCACCATCTGGTACTGAAACAAGGATGAGTTTCTCTACTTGTAAACTTCTATCTTGTTCTAGGACTCTAAATGTAATTGAATTTGATATGGTGTAACTATCTGTACCATTAGTATATGTAAAACTCACATTTGATTCTGGAAAAATAAATGTTCCAACTACTAATGGGGATATAGAATAAGTTGCACTTTCAGCTGTAGCAGTATTAATAATCGACCAACTTTTATTGTAATCTCCCGCAACAGTAAAATCATCTTCTGAATAACCAAGAGCAGTAAGATTCCATTCTGGACTTACTAATGAGATATTTTCTATGGCTTGTGCATCATAGTTTGTTATTTCTATGTTAACATCAAATGTTTCACCTATATAGGAGATATAATTCTCAACTAAAGCACTATCATTAGAACGTACCATGTTTTTAACGACACCTACTTGTTCATCTTCTGGTGTCAAGGCTGGCACTAAGTCTACAGGATTAGTAGCAGCTATTATATCAGTAATACCACTGTTATAGATAGAACTGATCAAGAAAACAGTGATAAGTATGAGTAATGTGGTTGTTCTTTTTTTGTTCAATTTTAGTCCTCAGGTTAAGATGTTATTTCTATTATTTTCGGAATTGCTTTTACATAAAAAGCTTTCTTCTTCCTTCATTACTAGCTTCAAGATTCAAAATTAATCCTAAATAAAATATTTTTCCGTAAGTTCTATATCCAGAATCATGATTTGTGTCTATTTCATTTTAACAAATAATTGAATTCTAATTTATCTAGCATAATTACTAATCTGCTCAGAGGAAAGCCCATAACATTATAGTAACAACCTTCAACTCTATCAATCATTGCTGCTCCTTTTCCTTGTATTGCATAACCGCCTGCTTTATCCAAAATATTTTCTGCATTAACATAGGCTTCAATTCTTTCTAAAGACCATTCTATCATGCTAACTGCTGTAATCTCAACCGCGGAGAGGATTTTATCTGCATTCAAATCTAAGATACATAAACCAGTGTACACTTCATGGGTGTTACCAAGTAATTTTTGAAGCATGCTTATTGCTTCTTTCTTTGATTTTGGTTTTCCAATGATTTCGTTTTCTAACACAACAATGGTATCTGCACCAATAACAAGAGCATCCTTTTTCTTATTAGCTGGTAGTATCCTTGAAACACAGCTTGCTTTTTGATACGCTAACTCAAGAATCATTTGTTCGATTGTTTTCGGAGTAATCTCTTTTATTACTTCAAGTTTAGATCTATCCACAACTCGTATTTGTTTTTCATCTTCTTTACAAGGGATAACTTCATGTTCAATTCCTAATAAGTCTAGGAGTTCATGCCTTCTTGGAGAAGCTGATGCAAGAATTATTTTTTTCATTTTCGTCTACCTAATTAATGCAATTCATAAGTAAATCTAATATTAATAATATTACTCTTGTTCAGAGATAATTTTTTTACTGATTCAAGAAGATTTTTCAATAAGAAGGATGCCAAATTATTATTATTAAGAAAAATCATATTTAGCAATAACTAATATTCACTATTATTAACTCGGAGTTGTGTTCTTGTCAAAGAAAGCTATAAGGTATGAGAAATTGGATAAAAGATACATAGCATCATTACTGGAAGCTCTAGAAGAACGCAAAGCAAAAGCTGAAATTGATTCTCAGTTATACCAGAAATTAAAAGATCAGTATATTGTAGCCTATGAAAAAGCATCTGATCGTTCCGTTATTCGTAAAGGTTTTGTTACATTACAAGCAATAGCTCCAGATCCTGATACAATTAGATCTTCAGTTAAGCAGTTATTAACACGTATTCAAGATATTACAAAAGAACAAAAAAAGATTGCAGAGCGTTTTGGAAAACTGGATGCTTTACTTAAAGATGGAAAAGTCTCTGAAAATGTTTATCGAAGTAAGAGAAAGGAGTATGAAATTCTCATATTGAAAATTGAAGATCAGAAAGAGGCACTGATTTCTGGAATTCCGGATTCTTTAGCAATTATCCAAGAAATGACTGAAGGTTTGAATGAACGAATTGAGGAACTTGCTGTAAGATCTGCTGTAGAATCAGTTAAAGATTCAGCAGCCGAAAAACAAAGACTGAAAAAAATAAAGAAAGATATTATGTATGCTGCAAAAGAGTTAACTAAATTAGCAAAACAAGAATTCAAATCTGATGAGTGGCTAGTTCGTAAAGAATCTGCAAGACGACCTGAAGCTATCGCAGATATTAAACCATTAAGACAAGAGGTAACACGGACTAAAGAAACACGAGCAGCTACCAGAGATGAAATAGAACCTTTGAAACCTCCCCCTGGAATTACTGTATGGGCTAAATGGAAAGGAATTACCATTGGGAAACTCGTAGGTGAACTTAAACTTGTAGGGGGACATTTCGCAATCATTGCAACTGATAGACCATCTCTAGCAATTATTCGTGATTTTGCATTAACCGGTCCTTCTAGATTGAGAAGTTCCACAAATCCAAAAGTAATTGAAGATCGATTGAAAAAATCGATAATGGATACTTTTAATGTTGATCAAGCCGATGCGTTACTGCCTGAACAAATGATTAATTATGCAATCAGGAATAAAATCGGTGTAGATTTGTTAAGACTAATGAATTCTTATTATGCTTCTGTTGGAAAAGGAGCAATAAATATCTCAAATGAAGAGATATTGATCAATGATAATGCTCAAGTTCTAACTTTAGCTGAGAATGTTGGTTTACTAGGAAGAAGGGTGTTAGCTCCTGATAAAACATTGATAGGAGTTATTCATGAGTTGTATTATGATTCATTAACTTCCCAACTTTATGCATTCTCTTTCAAAGGTGTACCACCCGCAGTGATTCGAAAAATCTATCGAGATGTTCATAATAGAACAATGACTGATGGGACTTTCAGCGAATTCCGAAATGAAGTTGCTAAAAAGTTATCAATTCCAATTTACGAAGCGTTAACCCCTTCGAGTATTTTGAGATATACACTAATGAGTGGGATGATTTCCAGTTTAAATCAACTTGTTACCTTGCTTGAAAGCATGAACCCCAGAATTTCTAAAGCCTCTGATATAACCTCTATTACCTCCCAAGGAATTGCTCTGTCAAGATTTCCACAGAATGCTCTCCCACGAATTGAAATTCTAGAATATTAATTGATTTATTTTTGTTTTAATTTAGAATTAATAGGGGGAGGGAGGCCCCTCAACCATGAGAGAAAAAAACAAGTTTCCTTTTTTGGTCAAGAGGCGAGAGAATAATTCCTAAACGGATAAATAAAGCTTACTACTGTTGCAATAAAAAAATTTAGTTAAATAGAATGCTAAAAAAATAAAAATTCGCTTATTTTTTCAATTTTCTCTAATAACCTACTCACGTTTTTCTTTAGTTACTCTTGTGAAACTATCTTTTGTGCCACAAATGGGACAACCTAATTCCTTCAATTTTTCTATTGACTTAATTTTTTCAGTTGTTCCAATACGAATTAAGTGATTATTCAGGCAACTATAGATTCTAGTAGTAGGGTTTATTTCTCCTGTATAGATCTTCTCTTTGTATTCATTTTCAATAATTGTTCTGGTATTCGATGTCGTTACAAGCACAGAAAGCGCAGTAGTATTACCATGCATTTCCGCTCCTTCGTAGAGATTGAAACCAGGTATCGTTTCTTGAATTGCTAACCCATGATTTACAATAACTTGTTGAAAATCAAACAAATCATTAGGAGCTCTATGTGCATAAGCTAAGTAGACTTTTCGTCCAATTTCCTTTTTAAGTGCTTGAATTCCTCTAGAGAGAAATAATTCCAATCCAGGGACTGTATAAGGTGGATCTGTAAAAATAGTATCATATTGTCCCACTAATTCTTCCGGAATTGGTTTCCGCAAGTCATGATTGTAACACTTTATTTGATAGTTGTTTTCATCAGCAATTTTTCTAATAACATCTGTTAACCTCGTATCAATGTCAAGAACAGTAATATCTGTTGATATGTCTAGAAGAGCAATAGCTAAAGATGTAAAGTCATCATCACCTAAAAGAAGGATTTTTCTTCCTTCTAAATCATCATTTTGTAACATGAAATAAGCTCTTCGTAAAGCAGTAATTGGTAACCCAAAAGCTTGATCCAGACTTGTGTTGGGACTTGGTCGTTGAACTGTGAATGATTTTAATTTGGCTATAATATCATCGAATTCGTGTGGAAATTCTATTCTTGTTCCTCCACAAGTTTTACATAATAAATCATTCACAAACGATATTCCCAACTCTTTTGTTACGAACCTTAATCCTGATTCAGTTAAAATTGCTCCTTTCTTCACTCGATCAATAAGCCCTGCATTTTCTAGTTCTTTTCGAACTGCTGCAATGGTTGGAATTGGTAAATGTATTTTCCTTGCTAAGCTTTTTGTTCCTATAGTTCCATGTCGATAAATCTCACGTAAAATATTTCTTACTGCTTCTTTTCCTTCTTTCAATTGAGATTTGGAAGCAATCTCTTCTAGAATTAAAGAAGTTTTTTTTGTAAAATTTATCTCTTTTTTATTCATTAAAACTCCAACTATTACTTAATTTCACGAGGAAGTTCTTTTATTACAAAAGTCTCAGGTTTCAGAGTTTCTTTAATATGATTCCAAGCAACATATGGATCTAGGGATTCACCACAAAGGAAAATATCTAATGCTGCGAAACCAAATTCCGGCCAAGTATGAATTGAAATATGAGTTTCTTTAAGAATTACAACAACACTGCAACCCATAGGAGAAAATCTGTGAACAGATGCTTGTAAAACATGTGCCCCAGCCTTCTTAGCTGCTTCTGTAACTAGTGTGAGAAGGGCAGTCTCATTATTAATATCCGCTTGACATTTGTAAAGATCCACAAGTATTTCGTTGACCTTTATTGGCCTCTTTAGAGGATACTTCTGAATTTCATTTTTTGGCATCTGTATAATTCTCCAAACAAATCTGATAGTTGTTGTAAACTCCCTTTCTAATAGTTAATTATTGTTTCCTTAATTGATACGCACTTATTAGATTTGCTTAATAGTTTTGCTTTTCTTTCGTTTATCAGAAATATATTTAACAAAGCTACATTCTCTCGTTGTTAAGCAATCTCTTGATGGATGAAAATGACTTCAACAAGTGGAAAAATCATAGTATTTGATGAAATTGAATCAACTCAATTATTAGCCAAGGAATACATTGAACAAGGAAAATCAAATCATGGATTAGTAATTCAAGCTAAGAAACAAATACAAGGCAAAGGACGGTTAGAAAGAAGTTGGGCATCTCCAAAAGGTGGATTGTGGATGTCTACAATTCTGCAGAAAAAAATTCCCTTAAAGTATTTTCAAGGATTTTCAGTAAGAATAGGTTTAGCAATCTCAGAAAGTCTTGAAGAATTACTTGATTTACCCTTCAGAGTTAAATGGCCAAACGATCTTTTTTTGAAGAATAAGAAGGTTGGGGGAATCCTAATAGATCTTAGTTCTCAAGAAATCTTCTTGAAGCATCTAATTCTTGGAATAGGATTAAATGTAAATTTCAAACTTTCATCATTATCAGATGAATTGCAAAAAACAGCTACTACTATCTTTCATGAATCAGGAAAGGAATATTCATTAGAGAAAATTCGTGATGTTATTTTAACTACTCAGAGAGCTATTGTTTTGCAATTTGAAAAGGGGTTACTCCCAAATATTACTACTTTGTGGAAAGAACGTTCTGTGAGTTTTGATTCAACTGTAAAAGTTCGCTTGAAAGAGAAGGTTATTGAAGGAGTTGAAAAAGGGATTACCTTAAATGGTGATTTGATAATCCAAACATCTGTAGGGGAAGAAATTATCTCTGTAGGAGAAATTGAGCAAGTTATAGGATTTGAGGATTGATACTCAAATCACAAAAACTCTGCTATAAGATTTCGATAAATGCAAATAAATATGCTTTAAATTATCTATAAAGAACTCTTTGATCAAATTAAAGGTTTCAAATCTAGCAAAGTAATTTGTAAGATTATGATCTGCATTTTGTACTGATTTGAATTCTTTTGGATATAGAGCTTGTTTATACAATTTCTTTATTCCTGAAAGCGGCATAAATGTATCATTTCCTCCTGCAATTATCAGAAGTGGTCTTGGAGCTATCTTATTAATACAATTAAGAGGGTTATTACCCTTTATGTCTTGAATAAGCATTTCCTTAGCCCCCTTTACTGGTACTCTTATCATACCTGCTAGAGCCAAACCTTCCATCATTGCTGTAAACTCCGGATAATTAACAACGAAATCGAAATCGAATAATGGTGCTTGGAGAACTACTGAAGAGATTCTAGGGTCTCTTGAAGCATGACAGACAGCAATTGCTGCTCCCATGCTGACACCAAGTAAACCTATTCTTTTTGGATCAACTTTAGGATGATTTGTTAGATAAGTAATAATGTAATCAAGATTTGTTAATTGTGTTTGTATTGAATGCTCTCCAGAGCTTTCATAAAAACCTGTGAAATGAAACATAAAATAAGCAATACCTTCTTCTGTAAGCATTGTTGCTAATTCTTCTTCTTTCTCAAAATTATTCGATACTAAGCCATGTGCTTTGCAAACAACTGGATATTTATCCTTACCATTGTTTGGATAAAAAAACATCGCACTCAAATTACTATTATAATATGGTATATTGACTATTTCCTTTATCATACTTTACTATCTTCCTGTCTTAATTCGCTATTTTAATTTTATCTTAATCATTAGTTGTCTTGATTTTACTTGATCTCCAATACTAACAGAAATACTGTCGATTACACCTGCCATTGGTGAAAGTATTTCATTTCTCATTTTCATTGATTCTAAAACTAACAAGCATTGTTGATCTGCTACTTCATCTCCTTCATTCACCCTAATTTCCACAATTTTCCCAGGAATAGCTGCTTTTATGTCTGCACTTTTCCTGAGACTAGAACCTATTCTTGTTTGTAATTGTGGAGCTGATTTGAAATCAAAATCAACAATTTTACCATCCAGTAAAATATCATTATCTCTAAATTCCACTTTCAGTACTCTGCCATTTACAAAAACACGGTAGAATTTTCCATTGAAAATAACTTCAGGATTAAACTGATAATCATTTACTTTGATTCCTTTCTTAGTTTGCTCCAAATCAAATTCTGACCCATGCAATCGTACTTTATACTTCTTATCCAATACTAGTCCCTCCCAATTGCATCCATTTTTCCTTTCATTCGCCAATTTTCTGAAAGGCTGGGTAAATTCATTTGGCTTTTCTTTAAACCAACAGCAAATAATGCAGAAGCTAACGCACAAATATTCTTTTCCAATTTCTCAAGGATTTTTCTATCTTCTATGAAGTTGATACTAATATCTCCTTGTTGGAATTTTCGATCTTGAAGCAGCTGATCAAAAAAGGTAATGTTATTTGGGAAACCAATAATAATTAGTTCTTTTAGAGCATTCTGCGCTCGAGAGATTGCTTCTTCCCGAGTTTCTGCACCTATAATTAATTTTCCAATTAATGAGTCATAACAATCTGGAATTTCAAATCCTTCGTAAATAGCTGTGTCAAATCTAATATGCGGTCCACCAGGAGCTACAAATTTACTGACGTACCCTGGAGTAGGTTGAAAATTCTGTAGTGGATCCTCAGCGTTTATCCGAAGTTCCATAGCGTGACCTCTAAATTTGATACTAGATTGCTTGAAGGATAATTCTTCTCCTTGAGCTATCTTGATTTGTTCTTTTACAATATCCTTTCCAGTTAACATTTCGGTTACAGGATGTTCAACTTGAATTCGTGGATTTATTTCATTAAACATAACTTGATTATCTTTGTACAGAAATTCAACTGTTCCAGCACTCTTATACCCTAATTTCTTAGCAAGTTTACAAACCAAATTTCCAATACTCTTTCGTTCCTCTTTGGAGATTGCTGTGGATGGAGCTTCCTCAAGTAATTTCTGATTTCTTCTTTGAATTGAGCATTCTCTTTCTCCTAAGTGAACCACATTTCCATAGTTATCTGCAAGAATTTGAAATTCGATGTGTCTAGGTTGCTCTATAAATTTCTCTAAGAAAACATCCCCGCGACCAAAAGCAGATTTTGCTTGTGCACTTGCATTTGTTAATGCATTTCTCAACTCCCTTGGTGTATTAGCTCTTTGAATACCCATTCCACCTCCACCAAAGACTGCCTTTACTAGAACCGGATAACCAATTAACTTAGCCTCTTTAATCCCATGTCTATCATTTTCAATAATTTCTGATCCCAAGGGAACAGGCAAACCTACCTCAACAGCTTTTTCCCGAGACTTGACCTTATTACCAAGAAGTTCAATCACTTTTGGTGGTGGACCAATGAAATTGATACCATGTTTTATCATAATCTCCGCAAAAATTTCACTTTCAGATAAAAAACCGTACCCTGGATGAACACTCTTTACATTTTCACGTAAACATACTGCTAATAATTGATCTATATCTAAATAACCCGGGGTGACTCCATCTTCCATTAATGGATAAGACTCATCAGCTAATTTCACGTGAAGTGAATTCTTGTCAACAGGGCTATAAACTGCATAAGTTTTGATATCAAGCTCACGAGCTGCTCGAATAATT
>JAHLVZ010000235.1 GCA_019058165.1 Candidatus Heimdallarchaeota archaeon | reverse complement strand
AAGTTTGTGTGACCATCCTCTGAAATTGTACTCACAAGTACAACTGGCATTGGAAAAAAGCTGGATGTTTGGTAAAAATTGTCAAGTATACGTATAATTTTCGAAATCTTGTTCTGACATGTTCCCTTACTTTAACTTGGCATTTATTAACATTGACGATTTAGGCAAAAAGAAATTCGCCAACTCACTGAAAGTTTAAAAGAAAAAAGAATGTTATTTGGATTAAACCAAAATATCTCTATTATTAGAAAAAGTACTCTTGTTGAATAACATGGCATTGAAAGGAGTTATCTTTGACATAAAGAAATTTGCAGTACATGATGGACCAGGCATACGTACTACTATATTCTTCAAAGGTTGTCCTATGGATTGTTGGTGGTGTCACAATCCAGAAAGTCATTCCACAGAGCCAGAAACCATTACAAGAGAAATTTTTACTGGAACTTCTTCCAAAGCATGTTATGAAAGGAAAGAGCTGATTGGCAAAGAAATTACTCTAGAAGAAGCAATGGATGAAATACTGAAAGATCAAGTTTTTTATGAAATTTCCAATGGAGGAGTTACTTTCTCGGGTGGAGAACCTCTGTTACAATCAGAGTTCTTATTAGCAATATTGAAAAAATCAAAAGAAAATAACCTTCATACAACTCTCGACACATCAGGTTGTGCTTCTTCTAATATTCTAAAGAAAATCTCGAATTTTGTTGATCTGTTTCTCTATGATATGAAATTAGTTGATGAGGAAAAACACAAGAAATATACTGGTAAGTCAAACAATACCATAAAGCAAAATCTCGAGATGCTTACTAAAGCAGGACAACAAGTGATAATTCGAATACCAATAATTCCGACAATAAATGATAGTTTAGATGATGTTAAGCAAATTGGGGAGTTCTTATCAAAACTCAAGATTATTAGAGTTGAATTATTACCTTTTCATAAGATTGGCGAGGACAAATATAAGAAATTAAACAAAATAAACCGAATGAAAGATATTCGAAAACCAACAAAAGAACATATGAGAACAATCAAAGAAAGACTTGAGAAGTACGGTTTATTGGTTAAAATCGAGGAATAATAATGCTTGACAGGATTAAGAGACTTCGAGATCAAAGTCGAAATGCAATTCCTTCTCTTTCCATTGAAAGAGCTAAATTAATGACTAAATTCTATAAAAGCAGTGCTGCTGACAAAGTATCTATTCCTGTTGCGAGAGCATTAGCTTTCAAGTATTTACTAGAGAACAAGGAAATATGCATTAATGATGATGAGCTAATCGTTGGTGAACGCGGCCCAGCTCCAAAAGCGACTCCTACTTATCCTGAAATTTGTTGCCATTCCATGCAAGACTTAGATATCTTAGATTCTCGAGAGAAAATTTCTTTCAAGGTAAGTGAAGAAACGAGAAAATTACATGAAGAGGAAATTATTCCTTTCTGGAAGGGAAGATCAATTCGTGATTGCCTATTCTCTGAGGTTGATTATAGTTGGATAGATGCCTATGAAGCAGGTGTCTTCACAGAATTTCTTGAACAGAGAGCTCCAGGACATACAGTTGCAGATGGTAAAATATTCATTAATGGTTTTTCTGACTATATGGCTGCCATTCAACAAAGCTTTGAAAGCATAGATTATGATACAGATCCTGATTCGCTAGATAAACGTGATGAATTAAGAGCAATGGAAATAGCTTCTGCTGCAATTATGATGTATGCAGAACGACATGTTGAGAAAGCAAAAGAATTAGCGCAAAAAGAAAAGGATCCAAAACGAAAGAAAGAACTTGAGTTAATAGCTGAAATATGCACTCATGTCCCAGCTAATGCACCACGTACTTTTAGAGAAGCATTACAACATTACTGGTTTATTCATTTAGGGGTAATTATTGAGCTTAATACTTGGGATTCTTTTAATCCCGGTAGATTGGATCAGCATTTATATCCCTTCTACAAGAAGGAAATTGATGATGGAACTCTTACTAAAGAAGAAGCAAAAGAGCTTTTGCAGGCTTTTTGGGTGAAATTCAACAATCAACCAGCACCACCAAAAGTTGGAGTGACAGCAGCAGAAAGTAACACTTATACTGATTTCTGTTTGATTAATTTAGGGGGATTAAAAGAAGATGGAACAAACGCAGTAAATGATCTTTCTTACTTAATCCTAGATGTAATTGAAGAGATGCGTATCTTACAACCAAGTTCAATGGTTCAAATCAGCAATAAAACTCCAGAAGAATTCTTGAAACGAGCCTTAAAAATAGTTAAAACTGGTTTTGGGCAACCATCTATTTTCAATACTGATATGATAATCAAAGAAATGTTGCGAGTTGGAAAATCAATCGAGGATGCCAGAAATGGAGGTACAAGTGGATGTGTTGAGACTGGAGCATTTGGGAAAGAAGCATACATTCTAACCGGGTACTTCAATTTAGTGAAAATTCTAGAAGTAACATTAAATAATGGATTTGATCCTCGAACCAAAAAACAAATTGGATTAAAAACTGGTAATGCTGAGGAATTCAAAACATACAAAGAATTGTTTGAAGCTTTTGAGAAGCAAGTAAAACACTTCATTGATATTAAAATTAAGGGAAATAATGTTATTGAACAATTATGGGCTACTCAACTTCCCTCACCCTTTTTATCAATAATAATTGATGATTGTATTGCAAAAGCCAAGGATTACAATGCAGGAGGGGCTAGATACAATACAAATTACATACAAGGTGTTGGTCTAGGGAGCATTACAGATTCGCTTTCTTCGATTAAATATAATGTATTCGATGAAAAGCAATTAACAATGAAAGAATTACTTGATACTTTATCAACAAATTTTGAAGGAAAAGAAGAGCTTCGTCAAAAATTTATCTGTGATACACCTAAATATGGTAATGATGAGGATTATCCTGATGCCTTAACAAAAGAGGTTTTCGAATTATACTTCAACGCAATAGATGGGAGACCTACTTCGAAAGGTGGGCATTATCGAGTTATTTTTCTACCAACAACGGTTCATGTTTATTTCGGAAGCGTAGTGGGAGCAATGCCTGATGGTAGAAGAGCATTCGAACCACTCTCTGAAGGCATATCTCCTGTTCAAGGATCAGATACCAAAGGACCAACTGCAGTTTTGAAATCA
>JAHLVZ010000063.1 GCA_019058165.1 Candidatus Heimdallarchaeota archaeon | reverse complement strand
CACCAACAACTTCATGCTCGAAGTTTATGGCATCCTCCATTGTAGCTCGTAAACAACCTCGGACTTAAATAAAGGATTAAAAGAGATTTGTAATACTATCATCATAAATGATATTCACAGAACCAAGACTATTGTCAATAATCAAGTCCACATCAATAATCCCTGTCGTGGGGACATCATAAGTAAGTGTTCCAATTGGGGATCTAATCGATGATATAGAACTCATTACTACTATTGGGGCTACTATAGCACCTGTTATAAGCAGGATTATTAGTAGAGGTTTGAAATGCCTCTTGGATCGATGTCTCCTTTTACTTTCAAAATCTTGACTGTCTAAGTTGTTTGGCCTTTCCGATACTATTCTTACATTTCCAGAAGGCTCATGTAATTCTTTATAATTCTCTATCTTTGCACCACATTTAAAGCAGAAATCATCGGTTGATGTTACCGCTGTTCCGCAACTCACACAATATTTTTCGTTCAAATCAATCACATTCGGGTTTTAGTTACCACCACAGTGGTGTATAGATACGGTCTAATCTCCTATTTAAACCATTTAAAATAAAAAAAAGGAACAAAGAAAAGTAAGAAAGGATAATTCTACTGAGAAAGGTTTGAATTAATTCCAAATAATATCTGTCTGTGTTCCACAGTTTTTGCATTGAAAATCTTTTGTTAGGTTTGCTGTATTAGTAACATACCCACTTCTCTTTACTAGTAATGTTCCACAATTTTTACAGTGAGTGTCATTTCCTCGTTCGCCACGAATATTTCCTAAATATACATACTGAACACCGGAACGAAGAGCCATATCTCTCGCTTTGAAAAGAGTATCAACAGGAGTAGCAGGGAGATCTAGCTTATAATTCGGAAAGTATCGAGAAAAATGCAGTGGAACATCTGGACCAAGTTCAGTAACGACGAAATCGATTAATTCTTGTAATTGTTCATCAGAATCATTCTTTGAGGTTACAATGAGATTAGTTATCTCGAGATGAACGTTTTGTTCCTTCATAATTTTGCAGGTTCTCAGAACAGCTTCTTGACGTGTGACTCCACACATTTCCTTATAGAATCCCTTATCACCTTTCAAATCAACATTCGCACCATCAATGAAGGGAAGTAGTTCTCTCAATGGTTCTTCTTCAATATACCCATTTGTTACTAGGATATTTTTCAGCCCTTTTTGATGAACGATTTTCGCAGTATCCAACACCCACTCATACCAGATCAAAGGCTCATTGTAAGTATAAGCAACAGTAGCACAACCAGATTGTGCTGCTTCCTTGGCTGCTTCTTTTGGTGTCAGTTTTTTCAAACCATAACGAAAATCTTCGGTTGATGCTTGAGAGCTCTGCCAATTTTGACAGAATAGACAAAACAAATTACATCCAACTGTTCCAAAACTATAAGCGCAACTACCTGGAAGAAAATGATACAGAGGTTTCTTCTCAATTGGGTCACTTGCCCCAGAAGTAGTTAATCCATAATTTATAGAGTAGAGTTTTCCATCATTATTTATCCGAACATTGCATATTCCTTTTTCACCCGGTTTTATCAAACATAGATTCGGGCATAGTCTGCATTTCACTTTAGAATCTTTTTCCTCAGTGTAATACATTGCATTGTGCAGATTAATCATATGCTAATTCCTCTAAGAGTACAAACATCTAAGTTGTTAATTAGTTAAACGGTTAGAAAATAAAAAGAAAAAAAGTTAGAATCCTTGAAGATTATTTTTGAGAACTCAAAAACCTATTTTCTGCGTTTTTTGAGTTCTTTCTTTAATTTCTCTTCAAGTTTCATTTCATATTCTGTTATCCCTGCTTTGAACTTTTCAATAATGCCTGATGTGTCTTCTACAAGAGCTGCTTCTAGGACTTGCCAGAATCTTGTAACGGGAATAATTTTTACTAGTTTTTCCTCCTCCTTACCTAGGACAATGTCGCTGTAGTTTGCTAAGGGAACAATAACAGTTTTTATACCTGCTTCGATTGCTGCTTCTGTTTTGAAAGTAGTACCGCCAATTGGTAATACTTCTCCTCGAACAGATAGAGAACCAGTCATTGCTATATCTTGTCGAACTGGAATATTTGTTAGAGCTGAAACGACTGCTGTAGCAACAGAGACACTTGCACTGTCGCCTTCAATCCCTTCATAAGATTGTAGGAACTGTACGTGAACATCATGCTGTGAAAGATCAATACCGGTGTATTTCTTTATAATTGCACTAACATTTAGTACTGATTCTTGGGCAATTTCACCTAATTTACCTGTAGCAATAATCTTTCCTTCCTGACTACTGAGTGCGGGAGTTACTTCTGCTTCAACATTCATAACTATACCACTTCGGTCACCCATGACTGCTAAGGCATTAACTCTACCAGTAATTGCTCCTTCATTGAGAATAATTTGATAGGAACGTCTATTCTCTATGAATTTTTCAGCAAGTTGTTGTTCTAATGGGCCTGCAAGAATTTTAGCAGCAGCAACATGTTCAACCTTTACAATGGTTGCTTCTTTTTCTCTAGCAATATCACCAGCTGCACGGATTAATCCGCCCATATCTCTAAACATTAAGGTTAAGCCGTGTTTCCGTTTTGCTCGACGTCGGAATTCACGAATTATCTCCTCAACTGCTTCCTTTGTAAAGTGTGGGATTCGACCATCTTTTGATACTTCTTGAGCTACGAATCTCACTATTTTGTTTCTGTTTTCTAGGGTATCAGGCATGTCTATGTCCATGTATACTTCATACCCGTATCCACGAATTCGTGATCGAAGAGCTGGATGCATGTTTGCCAAAGTTGGTAAATTACCTGCAGCAATTAGTACGAAATCACAAGGAACTGGATCTGTTCGTACCATTGCACCACTACTAAGCTCGCTTTGACCAGTTATTTGAAATTCTTTTTCTTGCATGGCTGTGAGTAATTGCTGTTGAGTTCTCATACCAAGAGTGCTAATTTCATCACAAAAGAGAACACCTTTGTGAGATTTATGAATAAGACCGGATTCCACTCGTTCATGAGCAGGAGTTCCCAATCCGCCAGATTGGAAGGGATCATGTCGAACATCTCCCAAGAGAGATCCTGCATGTGCTCCGGTAGCATCATTGAAAGGTGCATGAGTTTGTTGACTTGTATCAACAAGTAACTTCGGTACCAGATTTTCAGACCGACTCCGCAATTGGTTCATAATAAGGAATGAGAAGAACGAAACAAAGAGTCCCATTAAAACCAGTGTTGGTCTGCTATCAGGATTACCTAAAGGAACAAAAATTACATACATCATGATAGCTAATGGAATAATTAAACTAATGATCATTCGCAAGTTCTGACCTTTAGCTGATTTCTCAGTATAACGATCAATAATACGTCGACCTTCTCCAGAACCAATGGTAACTATTTTTGGAGTATTTGGATCTTTTCGATTGGGAACACAAAGAATGTCTTCAAGATCCTCTCGAGGTAACAACTCTGCCATAGCTGCTCCAAGCATACTCTTTCCAGTTCCGGGTTCCCCAATTAAAAGCACATTCCTTCTTTGAATTGCTGCTTTCTTCACCAAATCAGTAGCTCGCTTTTGCCCCAAAACTTGATCAATGAGACGAGTTGGGACCGGAATCTCTGCAGTAGTTTTAATGCTAACATCAATTAACGGTTCATCTTTTGTTGTGTCAACTTTTTTTGTAGCAGATTTGGTCATTTTAATCTCTCAATTATAATAATAATTTACTGTCCGATCGCTTCCTTCTTTTGAAAGAATAAAGACAATGTCATTTCTCAAATGATTATTATCGCACTTTTCTTTTAAAGACTAACAATCACTTTGATTTTTCATTTGTCTGTTTTATTGCTCTCTTAATGGTAATCTGCTGAGTATAATAAAAACTCTACTAAAATGATGATTATTCTTCTTAGTAATTGCTTTCTTTTTCCTCCTTTCTCTCTGTAACGAGGATTTCCAAGAGTGATGTAAACCTTATAAGTTGATATTAGTCAACCTATAAGTTGAGCACAACTGATGTGCTCGTATTAAGAAAAGAACCAATTCAATTAATTATAGATGAATTATTTGGTGACTAAGATGAAAATTACAAAAAGCAAAACATTAATCCTTGTAGGGGTTTTTATTGCTCTATTTGTTGTTAGCTCCGTAGGAGTACAACCAATAAAGACTGATGCAGCAGAACCTGTGTTTACTTTAGTGGCAAAGACAAATGGAGGAGGAGTTAGACCAGATTATCTTAACTTCCTCAAACAACACCTAGCAAGAATTAGAATAAATTTAGACGTAATCGTACAAGATTGGCCAACCTTTGTTGGTGAATTAATTGCTTTCAGAGACTTTGACGTTTGTTATGTTAGTTTAGTTGGTGGCGGTGCAGACCCAGACTTCACTGGTGTCTACGATGAAAACGGTTCCCTCAACTGTTTCGGGTATCATACTAGTATGGATTGGGATGAAGCCAAAGGAACAGGTTTAAACGAGTGGTATATGAAAGAAGGCACCTTAATTATGCCTCCTGACTCAGAAGAACGTGTACAACACTACTGGGCATGGCAACAATACTTTATGGATAAAATATGTCCAATGGCTCCAACCTTTTCTCCAACAGGATATGGTGCACAATGGGCTAATTTGGAAGGTTACAATTATACAGATGGTATAATCCAATCTTGGGGTAAAATGGATTTCGTTGGAACCCACGCAGGTCAAGTAAACAACGATGAATTAGTTAGAGTAGATGCTGCTTGGTCAGATTTCAATCCATTGTTCCAAGATGATACTTCCTCAAGTTTCATTAGTAACGCAGTATTAGACACTTTGATTACTTATGATGCAGATCTCAGCGTCTGGCCAAATTTGGCAGAAAGCTACACTATGTTAAACGATACCTGGTTAAGAATTGTCGCAAGACAAGGCATTCCTTGGGGAGATGATCCCGATGCATTGTTCCTCAGTGAAGAATTCGATATTTATGACGTTTACTTCACATTTTATGCTTGGAAACACGTATCTAATGACCAGCACTTATGGAACTGGGTTGAAGATATGGTAATCCTAGACCAATGGACTATGGACTTATTCATTGACGGTGACCCATCAACAGAAGCAAACGATCCATACGCTCCGTTCCTACCAAACCTTTGGACAAATATTCTTCCTGAACACTATTTGAATCAAACTCAATTAGCAGATGGAGTAACTCCAGATATCACTCATCCATCATGGAGCACTTTTGCAACTAACGTTTTCGGTACTGATCTCTTCGAGATAAGCTCCTTTACAGAAGGTGTAGAAACTGTAATCTCAGTAAAAGATGATTGTTGGAAACTAGATCCCGTTGTAACAGCTGATCCTTTATTAAACTTTGCTGAAAGATACGGATTCGGTGAAGGTTGGAATGGACTACACAAGTTAAGAACCAGAATTATGCCTGATCAACAAACCCAACTCCTCGAATTTGAAGCTGGTAAGGTAGATTTACTTGGCATTACCTGGAACCCAGACAAAAGAGACGAATATGCAGCAGATCCAGACTTTTCAGTACAATCTGATACACTATACGGTTTTGGTTTCTTCGGATTCAATATGAGAGAAGTAAGACCAGTCATTGGTAGTCGTGCAGAAGCTCCACTTGATCCAACACTCACAATTGGTCTTTGCGTAAGAAAAGCAATTGCTTATGCTATTGACAGATTCGAAATAAACTCTGTTATTCACAGAGGTGAATACACAGTCAGTGATACTCCAATGTATCCAAAAATGGGTGTTTGGAATAATCCTAATATCATTCGCTACAACCACGATATAGACAAAGCAAGATACTATATGACAGTAGCTGGTTATGATGTGGATTATACAATAGAATCCCCAGGCTTTGGCTTATGGATAACACTCTCTTCATTAGTCGCAGTGGCAACAATTTCTCTAATTTTTGTTAGAAAGAGAAAATAAACCCCAAACGTGTAATCGTAAAGCAGGGAGTCCTCTCCCTGCTGCTCTTTCTCTTTTTTCTCGATTAATTCATCCTTTTTGTTGGATTTGATTAAGTATTTGGAATATTTTCGCTTATCTCTCTAACAGAAATTAAAAGGAAGAAATTTATGAAGTCGAATTAAACTATATTATTAAATCACAAAAAGAAGAAGAATAATAACTAGACATAGTTTCTCGAGGGTCTCGAGTAAAATATGAGATTGCTGTTAATAGTGTGTTTTACTTGTCTAATAGTATGAATATGTCCACTTCTCCTTCCGAGGTCAATCGTAATCTTTGTCAGCGATGTCAAGGATTTAGAAATCTGTGTGAAAAAGGGATATGCCCTATTCTTGTGAAAGCGAAGTCCATAGCTGATATCCAGAAAACTTTCTCTAAAACAGATTTTTTTGGTGCCTCTCCACCGGGATTTTTTGTGGGAGAATATGGCTATCCAAAAGTTTCTATTGGTCCATTAGTGCCACCTATTGCCTCTGAAGACACCTCAATCTATGACGCGGAAGAAAAATGGATCTTCAAAACTATGGATGAAATAATCGGTTACAGAACATCACTTGTTAGAGGAAAAAAGAGATTCAGTGTGAAAAACGCTCGTGAACCCGATAAGATGCTAGAATTAACTCAAGAATTAGTTATGTCGAGTAAACCTGTTGATACTGAAATGTCTTTTATTAAAAGACCAAAACTAGAAATCGACTTTTCACCTCGAATTGCCCCTTCTGGCCCCTCAGGGAATATTAAGAAAGCAAGATTGACTGAGAATCCGAAAATACCACGTATTGTTGATAAAATAGTTAGTGATACTGATTTGAAAGCTGTTGGGGGGATCACCAAACTCCATGATGATAAACTGAATCAAAGACACATCACTCGCTTACTTTCTGCAGGTTTATTTGGAGTGAAAAAGAATCGGCGATTAGTTCCTACTACATGGTCGATCACAGCAGTTGATGACATTCTTGGGAAAAGGTATTGGAAACAGATTTTGAAACAAAAATGGCTTGAAGAAGTTCGTGTTTTTAGGCATAAAGCATTAGGCAACCTTGTGCTTATTCTCATGTATCCTTCCGCTTGGATGTTTGAGGTTTTTGAATATTGGTTAATTGGAACTAGTGATGCTATGGCAATTGACTGGGAAACTTGGAGGGGGAGAAAAACTTATGCAAAAGATGTTGCTGGAGCATACTATTGCACCAAGTTGCAAGTATTAGAGTACCTTGATTACATTCAAAGACAAGCCGGATGCTTTGTTTACCTTCAAGTGGATAAGGAATGGATACCAACAGGTGTTTGGCGGTTCCGAGAAATTGCTAAGGAAGCTTTGAAGAAAGTTCCCTTGAAGTTTGAAACCTTAGAACAAGCGTTTGTTCAAGTTAAGAAAATGCTGGATTATCCTCTCGAGAAGATTATGAATAGAAGTAATACATTAAAAATTATAAAATCACAAAGAACTCTTGAGGATTTCTTCCCCAAAGATATTCATGGTTAAAAAAAGAAAAAATAAGGAAGATTATTTCTTCCTCTTCTTAGCCATTCTGTAAGATGATGCTTGAATTTTATCGTCTGCACGAGCCGCGCCGGCTTCTTCTTCTGCCATGATTTCTTCCATTTCTTCTAATTCATCTGCAAGATACTCTTGTGCTTCTTTAGCTTTGGGAGCAGCTCTTGCGAGAGTTGATCGCATTGTAGACATCATTTCTTTGCTTTTCAGACGATCTACCTGCATGATTTGTGCAGCACGTTGAACAGTATAACCAGCGATTAAATCAGCATCGAGACTCTTTTCAAGCTCTTCTTTTATTTCAGATACTTCTAGCTCTTTTTCAATAATCCTTACTCGCTCATTATCGTCTTCATCTTTATAGCGAACTTGGACTTGAATTGGAACTTTCTTTCGATCCTTGACTTTCTTCTTTGGTTTGAATTCAAACGAAATAGAACGTGATTTAGTTAAACCACCAAGAGAGATATCATCTCCTCGTTTATAATCTAATTCCCTTGTTCCTGCTCCACTTACTGTGGATAATTCAATTTCATCTGGAACAATAAGTTTGATTCGAGCGTTGCGTCCGATGATTTCATCGCCAGCAATCATACCAAAGCTGTCTTGAAGTTCTGATAAATCAGCATAGAATAAGTCTCCACCAGTAATTTCTGGCATGAGAGCCAAGGTCTTCAATTCAAGTGATCCTTGACCGGCTATTCCAACAATATCTAGAACGATACCGCTATCCTTCAATGCATTACCAATCACTGTGTAGAATTTCTTCCCTTCTGGAGAGGCTCCGGAAAGACTTCCGATTCCTTCATTAGCCATTCCATCTGTAAGAAGCAAAACTCTACCAGTACCAGCAACTAAAGACATAATCCTTGCAGCAACAACTGCAGGACCTAAAGCAGTGGAACTTAAGGCTTGCATTTTTTGGATGGTTTTTTGCCATTCCTTGCCAGTTGACTTTATGGTCATTTTTTGCAATTGATTTTTTACCCAACTGTTTTTAGCAACTTCCTTCTCGATGGCTTTGACATCATACAAGACGTCACCACTCAATTTTAGAACTTCTTCACCTTCAGGAGAATAAATTCGTAAGTTACTTTCAAATGTTACTAAACCGAATAAAGCATCTGCTTTCGATTTACCATAAGCTTTGAGTGTCGAAATAAGGCTTTGTTTTACACCCTCTATCTTCGCACCGCTCATGGAGCCTGATACATCAAGTGCAGCAATCAAGGAATTACCTTTCTGAATTCCTTTGCCAAAATCAGGTCTGGTAGTATCAGGAGGTATTAACCACCCGGAATAGGCATTAATATTGTGTGGTAAGTCTTTGGGATCGATTACATTGACTGTCCCACAGAATTTGCAGTTAAAAAATGTGCCAACTTTTGCATCAGTTTGTACGTCTTTGACATTTGTTAAGATTGCTCCGCAATTGGAGCAAATAATTGGTTTCCCCTTTATCTCGTCTTTAGTTTCCTCAAATTCACTAAAGGAAACTTCTCCGACAAGTGGAATATCCTTTAATAGTTTCTCCGACGCGGGAATTTTGTCTCCGGTGGAGAATTTTATGTGTTTATCCATTGTAATCACTGACCCCTTACTTTTTTCTTCATATATAAAGACATTCAAATTAGATTTCAACTAGAAAAAATAGCTTTTTTTAAGGGACAGCTAAAAAGATAAACTAATTCTCGCCAGGTTTTAATTCACCGATAATGCGAAGTAGTCTAGTGATGATTTTAACAAGCTCTGCTTTTTTCGCAGCAATTGGCATTTGCTCATTTCGAGCTGTGTTAATGAGTTCATTGAACGCATTTTTCAAGAATTTTTTTGAGGCTATAGATCCTGAAATATTCAATAAACGGGAACGAATTGTTTGAATAATCTCATAGGTTTTTAGGGAAAGAATACCTTGTTCGCGCTTCAAGGCATAAAGCTCCTTTCCAGTATCAAAACTCAGCATTTCTTGCTGTTTCAATTTTACTTTTAATTCTTCAAAAGGTATCTCTAAAACTTCAAATAAGAATTCACCAGGAATCTTGGTAATCAGCAGATTGTAACCTTTTGTTAAGGGTTTCAGCTGTTGATAATGCTTTTTGCTTAGGAAAATAGTAATTTTTTCTTTAGCTAATTCTTCGCTAGGAACTAATTCATCTAGAGTTTCTTCATGAATTTCTAGATCTAATCGATCCTGATCTGGTATGAATTCATCCTTTAATTCATCATCCTCTTCTTGTTCTTTTTGCATGAGAAATCTTGTTCGATAATAATCCAAATCTTCTTCCCATTCATCAGTGTCTATAAAAACAATATCAGTAACAAGATTTTGAACTAAAACCCGCACATCACCTACAGCATCACTTAATAGTTGCTCTTTGAAACTTAGAAATTTTAAAGCCAAATCTTCTTTTTCTCGAATTAAGATATCCATTTTTTCTTTTAGATAAGCCAAAGCGTCTCCAGAAGTTTGGTCTGTTTCTCTTAAACTAAAAACTACCCTTTTTGTTTCAGTAAGTTGTCTTTCCCTTTTCTTAGTGGTTAAGAGCTCTTCATGATACTTTGAACGTATATCTAGTTCTTTTGAGAAACCCTCTAAGTACTGCGTAAGAGCTTCTGCTTGCTTATTGGTGAGTGGTGGTTGTTCTTGTTGAGGTTCAGAAGACTCAGACAATATAGTCTTGATTTTGGAGGACGTGAATAAGATAATTCGATGAGAATCCTGTCCTTTTTTCTGAGTTCGTTTGAACAAATTAGATCACCAACTTTAACCACTAATCTTTTTCGATCTCTCTTGGAGTTTGATTGTAACTATACTCCCAATTATCATTACAACAATAAGTATTGGTAAAAGAATGAGAGTTAATTTGGCATTTGTATCGCCAAATTTTTTTACCTGGTTAATCAAATGCCAGATAAAGATTCCGAGAAGTGATAATGCCATTATAAATCCTAGAAGGGGAATTATAAAATTCGCTTTTATCTTCTTTCTGAGAACTAGACTTGACAATGAAATAATTGCAAATAATATTAGAAAGATGGAGCTCGCTAATTGAGCAATTTGAGCAAGATCTAATACAAGAGTAAAAACTAAAGTTACACCGCTAATAGTTAAGATGCTAATATAAGGAACTCTACTCTTTTTTGAAACGGTTTGAAAGAATCGTGGGAAGATTTTATCTCGAGCCATCACATATGTCATTCGTGAAGAACCGAAAAGTGAGGCATTAAAAGCACTTGCAGTAGAAAATAACGCTCCTACTGATACTATTATGAATCTTGCAGCCCCCAAAATTGGTGTTGCAGCAATTGCTAAGGCGTATTCCGCTTTTTCTGGATCGTTAGCAAATATTGTATAATCAGTGCCGCCTATTGCCGTAAAGGCAACTAGAAGGTAAATGATTGTTGCAATAATCACAGTACCATAGATTGATTTTGGAATGTTTTTTTCGGGATTTTGTACTTCTTCAGAAGCATTAGGAATTAGTTCCATACCTTCGAATGCAACGAACAACAATGAGGTTCCTACGACAGCCATTGCTAAACCAGTTACTAAATCGAGTTTATTACCTTCAGCATCTGCAAAAAATGGTTTGAGATAAGTAATATTTGGATCTATTATGTTCTTTATTACAGCTGGAATGGTGATTGCTACAAAGCTAACCAGAATTATTACTTTAATTAGGACTATAATATTCTGTGATTTTCCAGTTTCTTTTACGCCAACCAAATTAATGATTGTTGATAAAGCGATTAGAACGAATGCGAAAATAGCAGAAACCAGACTTGCATGATGTAATAATTTTTCAGGAAGAACCATATGAGCAAAAAATGCTCCGAAAGTATAAGCATAAAGAGAACAAGAAGCTATATATCCTGTCCAGAGTAACCAACCAAATGCTCCTCCGAAATATTTTCCAAAAGCTTCTTTTGCATAGGTATAACTTCCACCGGCAGATTGGTAACGTAAGGCTAGCTTTGAGTAAGAATATCCGATAAGAAGAGCTAAAACACCACCAAAAGCAAAGGAAAGTATTGCTGCTGGACCTGCAAAACCTGCTGCAATTCCTAGAACACTAAAAACTCCTCCACCTATAGTTCCACCTAAACCGATACTTAATGCTTCCTTAAAACCAAGTTCTCGAGATAATTCTCTTTCAGAGACAATGCCAGTTTCAGTGATGCCATGAGAATGAGAACTACTTTGGTCTTCTTTTCGTTTTAATTCGAGTTGACCACTTGACTCAAGGGGGGATTCGTCCATTGTTATAACCTTCCTTTTAATTCTGAGTTTGGCATTAAACCTTCTTTTTGTTTTTTCTTTATTGTTAAAAATCTACGCTTCAGTTAAATTAACTCAACACGCTTCCTTATGAAAAATAACTAACACCGGGCATTTACTTCTCTGATAGATTATATTTGTATCAGTTCCAAATAAACCTAAGAATCTCCTAGGCACATAAGGAACACCCATAATGGATAAATCGGCATTCTCTTTGTTAAGATAATAACTTACAGATCGACCAACATCACGACCTATAATTGCTTTTGTTTTCATAGGCCAAAGTAACATAGTGCTATACATACCAGCCTGCTTCACAAAATCCTTCTCTTCTTGAATAATCAATCTATCATCATCAGGAATGATTGGGACGGTTTCAGGAACAGTAATAACATGTAGCAAAGTTATATCTGCATCTCGAGATTCTCCAGCATTAGCAATAGCAATGGCTATTTGGACTGCGGATACTTCACATGGATTATTGGATCCTATAGGAACGACGATTTTTCTTGGTGACACATGGGAACCATAAGTCACCCAATCCTTTATCGGAGAACGAATAATCATAACTGAAACTCTACTTCTTCGAGCGACTCGTTCAGCAATACTACCTGCAAACCTTTGGAAAAGACCTTTTCTTCTACTCATCATAATTACGAGTTTAGGAGATAATGTTTGAATTTCCTTAATAATAATTTTATCAGGTCTTGTCCTAGAATTATAATCTTTAATGTCAATTTCTAATTTCACGTTTAATTCATGGGATTTCTTTTTTAGCCACTCGATCTCTTTTAGAAAGAACTCTGTCGATCTCTTAGATTTATTTGCAATATGAAAAACATGCAAGTTGGTTCCAAAATACTCAGCTGTTACCAGAGCAATAAACATTGCATCACGTTCAGAGGGATAACCCATTAACGGGAGGAATATTTTATCACCAGGAGCACCAAATAATCCAGAATCTAATGAAATTTCACTACTCATCGTGCATTTTATCTCCTATACAGCATTACAAATTAGAACCTACGCAAGGGCATAAATGGATGTAAATTAATCTTCCTACACTAAAATATATTTACATCATAGAAATAATATTTTATGACCATAAAAGTCACATAAGCAAAGGTTTTTTATTGAAAATTCTTAACTTAAGATAATTTCAAAAGAAAGCTAATAGAAGGAAGGAAACTTTTGGCAAACCCGACCGCAACATCAAGCTTCGATTTTCTTTTTAAAACCATAGTGGTAGGTGATGGTGCTGTTGGGAAAACTGCGATTACTTTTCGATATGCAGTAGATAAATTCCAAGAAAACTACAAAATGACCATTGGAGTAGATTTCACTATAAATCGAGAAAAAGTGAATGATAAGGAAATAAAAATTCAAGTTTGGGATACTGGTGGTCAAGAAAAATTCTCAAAAATACGGCCATTATATTATCGAGGTGCTCTTGGAGGATTAGTGGTCTTCGATGTTACCACAAAAGAATCATTTGAGAATTTGGATGGGTGGTTTGAGGAAATTCAAAAGAATTGTACGCAAATACCAATTATTTTAGTGGGGAATAAAATAGATCTGAAGAATCGCAAAACAACAAAGGAAGAAGGGAGAAAATACGCTGCAAAGAAATCAAAAGAAATGGGTTATAAAATTCCCTATCTAGAAACCTCTGCAAAAACAGGTGAAACCATTAAGAAGGTCTTTCGGAAATTGGTTGAATCAATGGTTAGGGACGCAGAAGAATCTATGAGAAGGAAAGAAGAAGCTAAAAGAGAAAAGAAGAAAAAATAATCAAGAGAAGCGTTCTTGAAACAAGAACCCTTCCACCAAGTTTCCCTTGGCTTTTGAATATTGAACGGAATTTCTATGGACCAGAGTCTAGTAGTGGTGGGGCTTCATCTGGGGGTCCAATAGTTAATGTGGTTGTTACCCAGAGAATCATCATTGCACCGAAAAGCAAAATCGCACTCAATCGTTTGTTTTTGAAGAGTTTTTTCATTTTATTCATTGACCTCCGCAAGGAGAATTTTTCTCAAGTGAACCTCTAGGATTTTTTGTTTAAAAAGATACAAATCTCAAAATTCTGAAGTAAAAAGTAGAAAAGAAAAAAAATTAGCGTAAGAAAAAAGGGTTACTCCTTTTCTCTTAAACTTCGACTGATTGATTTGAATTATTTTGACATATTAACTAGTTTCAGAAGATGTTCCCATTCTTTGTCGACTTCTGCTTGGAATATAGCGATTAAGTCATCACGTTTTTCGGGTCGGAATAAGTGTCTAAATCGTCCTTGTCCCTTCATGTATTCCTCAATTGGAAGTTTTCTTTCGGGTTTATTGGCAATAGCTTTGCTTTTTGGATTGAGAACGTATTCTTTACCATCATAGACTTCGTAGAGCGGGAAGTAACAAGAATCAATTGCTTGTTGAGCAATCTTAACTGATAATTCCTCTGGGAATCTCCAACCTCTGGGGCAAGGCATATCAATCAATAGGAACGCTGGTCCATCGACATCAAGTGCTCTTCTTACTTTAGTCATCATATCTCGATGAGCTGCTGGAGAAGCGGTTGCAACATACTGTACTTTGTGAGCAGCAGCGATTGCTACAAGATCTTTTCTCCACTGAACTTTTCCAGGTATAACTTTACCAGCAGGGGAAGTTGTAGTCGCAGCATACATAGGGGTTCCACCAGAACGCTGTATACCAGTGTTCATATAGGCTCCATTAGTGTAGCAGATGTAAACAAAATCGTGTCCTCGTTCTAAAGCTCCACTGAGAGATTGTAACCCAATATCATACGTTCCACCGTCACCAGCGAAAGCAATAATATCTGGCACTTTCTTTAGTTTGCCTTTCTTTACCATTACTTTGTATGCTGCTTCTGCTCCAGAAGCTGTTGCAGCAACGTTTTCAAATGCGTTGTGGAACCAAGGAAGTCTCCAAGCGGTGAATGGATAAATAGTTGTTGCAACTTCCATACAACCAGTTGCATGGAAAATACAAACATCATCAGGTTCAGTAACAAGAGTTGCACATCGAGCGATAGTTCCTGCGGTACAACCAGCACAAAGTCTGTGACCAGGAGCTAAGCGATTTTCTTTTCTCATTAGTTCCTTTGCTTTTGGAATTCTTACTTTCTTTAATTCTTCAGTAGTAACCATTTG
>JAHLVZ010000234.1 GCA_019058165.1 Candidatus Heimdallarchaeota archaeon | reverse complement strand
CAGTTAGAGTATCAGATACAATGTCTCTTAATTGGTATTGTTTGTGTTTCAGAGTGTATCCTTGAGTTTCTAATGATGAATGATCCATGATATCGAGAATGCTTCGTGAAACATTTGCGAGATTGTTTCGTAAGTATTCAATGGTTCCATATACTTCATCACCGAGCTCGCCCAATTTTCCTGAGAGTATTTGATCTAATAGTTCTTTTGAGCTTTTTAATGGATCTAATAATCCTGTTGAGGTTACCTCCATGAAATTCGAGCGCTCTCTATTTACTTCTTGGAGTTTTTCGTTAAGCTCTTCTAATTTAACATAAGAAGTAGTAAGCTCTTCTTCTTGTACTGCAAGCTGTGTTACATCTTCACACAAGGCTAAGATCTCTGTGATTTCTCCTTCCTTATTAGCCATTGGAACAACTTTCAAGCTTATAATTGTGAAAGGCTGAGAGAGTTTTTCATCTACGTCTCTTATCTTTAATCGATTAACATCCACTTTTTCTCCAGACAGACCTTTTTTGAATAACTTAATCAGGGATGATGGAAAAGCAGCTTTTTGCTTGTCTTTCTTGCCTTTTATGACGTTAATACCAACAAGCTCATTTCTTTTCTTTTCAGTCATAATTTCAACTAAAGGATTCAAACCAGTCATTATACCTTTATTATTAATTGTTAAAATTGCAATTGGAGAATTCTCTATAATATTATCCAATTCTTGTCTTGTTCTTCTGAATTTTTCTTCAGGAACAAGAGCACTAAAGAGTGCTGAATGTAATTTATACATGTCAGGAACAGAGGTTAATTGTTCCTCACCGATTGCTATTGTTGGTAGTGACATAATATCGTATTTTTCTGCTAATTCAGGTTCCTCGTCAATATCCACTTTTCGATAAGTAATTTTTCCGCCATAGGATGCTAAAACTTCTTGAAGTACTTCCTCTGCTGGTGCACAGTACACACAATCTTTTGAAGTGAAAAGATAAATTTCTGTGTAAATAGTAGTTGTGTCCGCAATAATAGATGCTAGTTGTTCGTAAAGCTCAAGAAGATTATTGTATAGTGTTTGCAATTCCACATTTTTATTACGTAATTCTCTTTCGACAATTTTACGATCACTAATATCTGTTATAATAGCATAAGTTCCAATAGATTCTCCATCAGGACCAAGTAATGGTGTTGCGCTAATTAAAACTGGGACTTTTGAACCTATTTTCGATTTGAAAGTAATTTCATACTGTGAAGTTTTCTTTTCAGTAATTCTTTTTTCTGATTCTCGACTTACTCGAGCACGATCTGATTCCATAACTATATCAATGGAATTCGTGCCAAGTAATTCTTCTTCTGTGTATCCTAGCATTTTGCAGAAATTTGGATTAACATAGATTATGTTGAAATTCATATCAGAAGCTACAATTCCTTCTGGCATAGTGTCAACTAATGTCTTGTACCATCCACTAGAAGTGAGGATCTTTTCCAATATAGGGTGAGTCTTGAAATCTCTCTCTCTTTCTATTTCAGATTTCACTATTGGTAGCTCCGGGTACAAAACATCAAGTACTTTGAATATACTTACAGAGTTTTGACCATTTTTCTCAAATAAACTTTCTGCTTTGGTACTTTTCGACGAAAAAATACGTTTTTGGCTTAATAAAAATTGTCCCGAGACTTTAGTGTTCTTTCACTTTTTCATTACTTTTATCTTGTTTTATGCTTTTTTTGGTTCTTTTTTTCCGTTCTCCCCAAGCTCCACCACCTGGGGTTTCTATTACGATTAATTCATCTGCGTTTAATGTTGTGGTTGTTTTACCTGGCAAAATTATTTTTTTACCATCAGTTTTAATGACATAATAAACTCCTTTTTTCCCATCTTCACCTCCAGCTAGTCCCCAAGGAGCAATTTTCTGTCTTTCACCCAACACACTAACTACAACAGGTACTTTAGTTCTGAAGTGCCTTATAATTCCTAATCCTCCACGAAATCGACCGTTTCCACAACTATCTTCTCTAAAAGCATACTTTTCAACAACCAAAGGATATCTAACTTCTATTTCTTCTATTGGAGTATTCATGGTGTTTGTCATATGAGAGTGAATACCATCTATTCCATCCTTTGTTGGTCGACCTCCCACTCCTCCACCAATTGTCTCGTAGAATGTAAACGATCTTCCTGTGTGATCTGTTCCTCCAATTATGAGATTGTTCATTGTTCCTTGAGAAGCTGCTGGTATTCTATCTGGCAATATCTTTGAAAACGCTTTCAATAAAGTGTCAACAATTCTTTGTGAAGTTTCTACGTTTCCACCCACAACTGCAGCAGGTGAGCGAGCATTAAGAACAGTTCCTTCTGGTATGATAACCGACAAATGTCTGTATAAACCTTCATTTGCAGGAATTGTTGGATCAGTTATTGCTCGTAAAACATAGTACGAGCCTGAAAGGGTTACAGCATAAGGACAGTTAATTGTTCCTTTTACTTGTTCTGAAGTGCCAGTAAAATCAAAAGTAACATGCTTTTTTGTCATTTTTACATTAACTACTAATTCCACAAGCTTATCTTCAATCCCATCTCCATCCATGTAGTCTTTCCCTACGGCTTCGCTTTCAGGAAAACCCCTCAAGATAGCTAAAAATCTTCTTTCGGAGTAATTGAGTATATCATCTACTGCTAGTTTGTATGTTTCCATTCCTTTTTGAGTTATTAATTCTTGAAGTCTTTTTTCACCAGTCCAATTCGATGATAATTGAGCCATTAGGTCTCCTTTTCTAATCTTCGGAGTTCGGGAATTAAGCATGATAAGATTCAAGATGTCTTTGTTTACCTCTCTTTTTGAGACCAATTTAATGGGGGGTATTCTTAGTCCTTCTTGGAATATTTCTGTTGCATTTCCTGGCATAGAACCAGGAGCCATTCCACCAATATCATTGTGATGAGCTCTACTCACAGAATATCCTGCGAGAACGTCTTTGAAGAAAATAGGGGTAATAATTGTAATGTCAGGTAAATGTGTTCCTCCCAAATATGGATCATTCAATATAAACGAATCACCAGGATAAATTTCTCCCGCAAATTTCTCTTCAATACTCTTAACTGCAATTGGCATTGCCCCTAAGTGAACAGGTATGTGTTCTGCTTGAGCGATCATTCTTCCCTTATGATCAAATAAAGCACAGCTGTGATCCATTCGTTCTTTGATGTTCGTGCTATAGGCCGCATTTCTTAAGA
>JAHLVZ010000062.1 GCA_019058165.1 Candidatus Heimdallarchaeota archaeon | reverse complement strand
GATCCTTTACTACCTACTAATACTCAATTCTGGCCTGAAACTTGGACTGCTGTTCAAGGTTTGATGACTGGCGATTATTCATCTTGGATTTGGAAACCCGACAATATTGAAAAAATCAAACTTCGGCAAGGTTCACTATCTCAATTGGAAAGCAAAACAGTTGAAATAGAACCAAATGAAACTTATAAGCCAGTTCACTTATGGTTCAGTTTCGGTTACACAACAATACAAGAAGTAAAGCATAGATGGAACCAATTAGTTGGGAATGTTGAAGTGGACCAAAAAGAGCTTCTAGTAGGACCTAAAATAACAAAAGCCCTTGACGCTAAATTAGTTGGTTCAAAAGTGCTTCTTGCAGGAGATACTATAAGAAGAAATCTTGAAATTATGTTCGTTTCAGCATATCCATTACAAGGAACATTAAGTTTAGTTTTACCAAAGAATTGGGAAGGAAAATTCATTGTTGACAATAAGGAGCATGAAACAATCCCAATGCCAAAATTAGAACCATTTACTGCTACACCAATAGAAATTGAATTGAAAATTCCAGAGAAAATCAAATCACCAATAGAAAATATAAAATTACACTTCAGCGGAGAATTCGAGATTGACTTTGACAACTTTATTCTTGTTACAACAAAAGGACAAGTTGAAGTTGAAGAAAAAGAACTTGAAGGCAAGAAAGTCTTTGATGTTTCAAATGGAGAAATATCCTTTAAAGTTGCAGCAGAAATCGGTGGGAATTTAATACGACTAAAAGATTCTAAAGGTCGTAGTTTTCTCTTAGACAGTTATCCGGAAATCCAACCAAAATTCTTCCTGGAACATTATCTAGGCGGCTCACAACCACAGCTATTCCATTTAGTAGCAGATGAACCGTTCTCAGAAATGGAAGAAACAAAAAGCCAGATAGTAGAAGAAAACGAATGGAAGGGAGTAAAAACAACATGGACAATTAAGAAAGAGAAGTATTTCCTCTACGGTCAGAAAGTTGAAATGAAATATCTCACTCTTCCAAATAGCGAAATCATTCGTGTTGTATTAACCCTTGATAATAAAACATCAAGATCAATTCCATGGATCGGTTCGTTACTCTCTGATGTAGGTCTACAAGGATCTAAGGAAGGAAATGTTATAGAAGCAGTCGGTGCAAGTGGATTTTGGATACGTAATTCAATCAAAAAACAATTCATAAGTCAAGGATCTTTTGAAAAACCATATAGTAGAATAACCAAAGGAAATCAATCAATAGCCTTTGTTGTTCCTAAAGGTAGCAATGGTAGTTCAGTAATTGCTGATCTCGGTGTTATGTTACTTGATTGGATGCTAGGATTACAACATGCAAAACCAAAATCTAAATCAACTATTGAATTTGCCATTTTGATTAATCAACCTCGAGAGAAAATGATTGAATTATGTGAAGCATTGGAAACAAACTAAATTTGAGAAGATACGTTATCTTCTCTCTAAATTTTTTTAGAACCTCTTTCTTTTATCAGAATTTTCCGAAATGTAAATTCTTATATTACTAGTTCAATCAAAACCAGTATAGACCACTTTAAAGTTAGTAAAAATTCCCCAAAATGAACGATTTTTCAGGAAATAGAGCTGAAATTAACTTCATTGTGTTGAATAGGATGGAAAAATTATATGACCAATTATAACTCCACATTTTTTAAAAAATCAAGGAATTTAAACAGAATCTTAGTTTTAATCAGTATATTAATATTAACAGTAATTTTATCACTAAATAATCTTTATCCAACAAATGTTTTTTCCCATTCATCATATGCTGCTCCAAAAGAAATGTTTTCTCTCTGGAATGATACAGCACCAACTATTAATGGACTCATTGGTTTTACACCAAACAGTCTTTCAGGTGAATGGTCTTCTGCAGCTGTTTATAATTTGTTTGATAATACAAATAACCCAGATGGAAAAATCATAATTCAAAATGATAATTCTTACTCTTATATAGCACTTGATGGGACATCATTTTTAGTTGAAGATCCTGGTGGAGTTTGGGGAGCATCAATTGGTATAGATACAGACCATGATGGAATCTTGAGTTTAAATGATTATTCTATAGGTTTTGTCAAAAATAGTACTGGCTCTTTCGTTGAACTTAGACAAGCTGCAAATGGAATCTGGAGAATTATAGAAGATGGTGTACCTGGAACCCCTCTACTTAGCAGTGGTATATTGGTAGATACTGGGTTTGCTAAATCTGCTTTCAACAATGATTCTGAACATCGACAGTATGAATTCAGAATTCCATATGCTACAACACCAGTTTCACCAGGAGATATTCTAGGCGTTGGTTTTGAACTCTATAATAGTGAAATAGCACAAAGTCAATATCATGTTTGGCCATATGTTGGTTCAAATCCAAAATTAATCAGAATAAGTGCTAGTTATTGGGGTGATCTACATTTAGGAGAAGAGATTACTTATTCAAAATATGTAATTGAAGATAACTTCAATGTAAGAGGCAACTATGTAGGTTACAATAATGGTACATTCTTAACAAAAGCCGATATCAATGGTGATGGAGATCAAGAATTAGTTGCTTTATCAAATCGAACTGTTGCAGGACAAGAAAATCTTATTGCGATTTTTGATTATAAAAATGGAGAGATTACTAGTATTTGGGAATCATGGTTATCTAGTCACTATAGCAGCTTAACATTTCAGATTAAGCAAATTGCGGCATTTGATTTTGATGAAAATGGAGAAGATGAATTATATCTGATAGGTGACAGCACAAGCATTTTCAGATTATTTGATTGGGATATACCTACTGGTGACTTTCAGTCCATAGAAATAGCATATGATAATGAAGGTAAGATATCTAGTATAGCAATTGGAAGTGCTTTACATTATATTGGAATGACAGAAATTGTCTATACTGATGAATATGGAACATACAATGTTTTAGTATATGATGATAAGAAAGATGAATTTAACAGGTTTGATTGGTATGCATTGCCAGATATAGATAGTCTATCTGTAAGTGACATTCTTGATGTCGAAGTAGCCGATTTCGATGATGACAACTGGGAAGAAATCCTACTTCTCTCACAATATGATACAGATAAATCAACAGGTCTGCAAATTCGTGAAATTGATGTTGGTGGAACTCCAGAAGAATATGATAATCCTACTGATCATCCATTGTGGGGATATGAAGATTTTCTACCTGAAGACTCTCACACGAACACTTATGATATTTCTGGACATTCTATTGTTGTTGGTGATGTTGATAATGATGGTTATAATGAAACAATTATTGTTGGAAGAGATTATATTAGAATATTCAGTCCTTATGAGTTCAATGCAACAACTGTTCCTTTTGAGTTAAATCTAAACGATGGTACTGCTGAACCAAAGTTTGCTGGCGGAGCAGGTATTTTAGATATTGATAACGACAATATGAATGAACTCATTGTAGGTTGCAATAATGGTACAACTATTGTATATGAAATTGAAAATACCTTAAGTGGTTCAGAATATGATAGTTTTACCATCACAGAGGAATGGAGAGAAGATTTAGGTGCTTCACCTGGTGCATGGTGTTCAATAATTGGTTTAGATATAGATGAGGATGGTGATGTAGAAGCAATTATTGGTGATAATTTTGGTCAAATTATTGTTTTAGGTATTGGTACTAAACCAAGTATTACTATTACTTCGCCAATAGATGGTTATTCATCTAATCGTGACACAATCTTACTTGAATGGGAAATTGATAATAGTTCTCTCCAAATCCATCATTATGATATAACAATAAATGATACTCTAATAGTTAGAAGTGCTGGTGGAAGTCAAACAAATCACTATTTACATCTTGGATTTGGTACAAATAACATAAATATCACTTGTACAGATATTCGTGGTGAAGCAGATTGGGATGTAATAACAGTTTATTATAATTCTGGTTTACCTGAAGTTACTATAACTAGCCCATCAGTTTACTTCATTTCAGATACGCAAACAGTAAGAGTAGAATATACAGGAGTTGATCCACAATCAGATTCATTAACTTATGATATTTATGTTAATAGCTCGTTCCCAACATATACGACAACAGAATCCTATTATGATGTTGTTTTACCTTCAGAAGGATTATGGAATATTACTGTTGTTGGAAGAGATTCAGGTGGAGATCAAGGAAAGGATCGAGTATATGTAACATATGATAATAGTGGTCCATTTATTGAAATAACATCTCCATTAGATGGTTCAGCTCATAGTTCGTCAACCATTGAAGTAAATTGGGATGCTTGGGATGATTACTCAAGTATAGAATATTTTGATATTTATTTAGATACTATTTTACAAGGAAATACTACTTCAAATCATTATGATGTAGATTTATCTGTTGACAAAGCATATACTATCGAAGTTTATGCTTATGATATACTTGGACATCTTACAATTGATAGTATCATCATAATTAGAGATACGGTTGATCCTTCTGTAGATTTATTTGATTTATCCTATCCTACAACTGCAGATGGCCATTACTATACAGAAAATCCTGACTTATTCATAGAATGGGATGGTAGTGATAATTCTGGTGGAAGTGGACTTGAGTATTTTGAAGTTAGAGTAGATGAGATTCAATATGGAGTATATCCACCTATTTCCTTTAATGATACTGTTACATTAACAACTGAAGGTCTAAACAAAATAGAAGTCTATGCATATGATCTTGCTGGTAATTTTGATTTTGTCTTTTATTACGTAGCTTATGATATATCCGATCCAACAGTCAGTATAACAAGTCCATACGATGGTTATATTACAAGCGCAGATAATGTTACTGTAATTTGGAATGCTGATGACATAGGTTCAGGAATTAAGAATATAGATGTAATTGTAGATGGAATAACAAAAGCAACATACACTGATCCATCTATTACCTCTTATGTAGTTGATCTTCCTACAGATAAAAATTACACAATTAATATTCAAGTTACAGATTATTTGGATAGAATAGCTACTGATACAATTAATGTTACACATGACCAGCTTGCTCCAACTCTATATATCACAGAACCTTTAGAAGTCAATAGTTATACATGCACCCCATTAATAACAATAAAATGGGAATCTATTCTTATTACAGCATCTGAATATATAGTTTATATTAATGAAACTACAGAATACCATTATGGACCAGCTATTTTTGAAGCTCAAATTAACTTATCAGATATCTTCGATTCATTTACCTTAAGTCAATATCCTGTTGTAAATATAACATTAGTTTCAGTGGAAGCAACTCCTAATCACTTTGATACAAGATTTATTACTGTTGACTTAACTAAACCTACTTTATCCATTTATAATCCAATAAATATGAGTTTAGATTTAGATGGATCTTTAGATATAGAATGGTCAGGAAATGATGTCGGATCATCTATTGATTTATATACTCTTTGGATAAATAATTCTCTAATTGGATCTTGGGGTAGTGGTTTAACAACTGAAACTGTAGATGTTTCTGGATATGAAGATGGAATTTATAATATTACACTGCAAGCTTTTGACGTTGCTGGGAATAATATAACAAAAACACATTTTGTCAATATCTTTTCAGTTCCTCCAGAGTTCACAATCGATATACCATTAACCATTATCACAAATAACCCTGATTTTGTATTTACAGTTACGGTTTTTGAACCAAGACAAGGTGTTAAGGAAATTGCAGTTCTAATAGATGGGACTAATGTTGTTTTTTATGAGAGTTATAATGAAAGTATTCTTATTCCAACTATCTGGCCTATTCCAATTGCAGAAGATGATTTTATTGCACCAACAGACAATCACAATATATCAATAATTGTTAGTGACGAGTATGATCGAGGAAATTATCTTCTTGTTGATATTATCATCGACCAAAGCAGCCCAACACTTTATGGCACTCCAAATCTTGGATTACAATTACTTAGTTTAAGTGGGAATAGTATAGAATTGTCTCACAATGAAACTGACATTTTAAATTTCAGATTGTCTGCAAATGATACTTATGGTATTAGTGATGTTCAATTGCTTATCTTCAATGAAAATCATAGTTTCTCATACAGCATGGATCTAAACGTAGGACAATCAATAGGTGATGTCTATGTTTTTGATGAATCGGTGAATTTTGATTCATATACAGCGGGTACCTATACTATTCAATTCATTATTACTGATACTGCTGGAAATACACTTTCACAATTATACTCATTATCAGTTTCTATCTCACAACCAGTTGATCCCAATGGTCCTGATAATCCATCTAATCCCAATTGGTTCTTGGATAACTTGTATACTATAGTAATTCCAAGTGCTGGAGGTTTACTATTTCTTATTCTCTTCCCAACAATCCTATCTGTCGCAACAAGAAAACGCCGACTGAATAAAGGTTGGAAGGAATCTTTAGATGCAGTAGCTTATGTTACAAAAACCGGTTTAACATTGGCCTATGTTCCATACTCTAAGAATCTTTTTGAGGATGAGCAATTATTCGGTGGAGCTCTTACAGGTGTCGTTGGTATTCTTGGTGAAATTACTGGTGAACAAGAAATTCAAATGCAGGTTCACATGCTTGAATTTGGTGATAAGAGACTAATGGTTTGCTCAGGAATTTTTGGCAATGCAATTTTGTTAGTAAAAGACGAGAAACCAATTCTCGATGATCTTATCAAGAAATTCTTGATGGAATTTGAATTAACCTACAAGATACAACTCACTCAAGAATTAATTGATCTTAATGAGTTCTCTGCTGTTCCATTAATGGTAGAAAGTATCTTTGGATTCCGAGAGCAGTATTTAAAGGATACACTCGAACAATATAAAGAAGAAAATTTAACATTTGAAGAACAACCAACCTATGAGGAACCACAATACCAAGAAGAACAATACTCACAAGAACAACAACCACCACAACCACAATATCCACAGGACGAATATCAACAGCAAGATGATCAACAACAACCAAACGATCAACAACAGCAACCATATGATCAAGAATACAATCAAGATCAGAACCAAGATCAAGATGAATACTAGTAAAAGAGCAAAATTTCGCTCTTTTGATCTCTTTTTTTAAAAAATTTTTATGAATTAAAGATTATTTATTGTATATCTGACCATTTATCAGCTATTTCATCAAACCATAAACGACTAGCACGTTCTATAGCTAAATGCATTTCGTGAACATATCCTTGCTGTCCTTTTTCTATGGCATTATCAATTTCTGTTGTTACTTGTAGCATTGTTTCTATGAAATAATTGATGTCTTTATTAGAATATTCTAATTTTATTAAGAATTGTAAATCATTAGCAAGTATATCTACAAGTTGAACAGCTTGTTTCAAATGATACTCAGCTAATAAAATAATAATTTTAGGAGTATTTTCAATGATTTTTAATAATCGATTTTTCGCTTCTCCAGAAATCTGATTAATCAATTCATCAATAGGAGTAATATCTTCAAGTAATTCCTTCCTATCTAAATCTTCTATTATACTTTCATCAGGTTTTGTGTCTTGTGTCTCTTTTAATTGCACTGGAATATCAAGCTTTGTGATTTGTTCAACTTTTGAATCATGTCTGCCAAAAAATCTTTTTACAATTCCTTTGGCATTCTGAAATGCAGTGGTATCAATATAGTAGATGTCCTCTAATGCCTTTTTATATTTTCTTTCAAACCTCTTGGTAAAAGCTTTGATCATTTGTTTGTGTTTTGGTTTTAAAACCTTAACAATAACAGCTCCATAACCAAAGTTCCCTGTTGTAAGTAATAGACTTTTATTTGCAATTTGCAAAGTCCTAATAGTCTTTCTGTCTTTTTTACCTGCAAATTCATTCAAAATTTCTTGTATTGCTACAGTAGCTCCACCAATTAATTGGTCTTCTTGAATTTGCAGTGAATCATATTGTAGAGATGTACAAACTAGTCCATTGGATCGAATATACAAGACTATAAGAATTTCATCCTGCCAATTTCTATTTAGAATTGGTCTTTGTATAATAACAATTGCTATTATTAAGAGGATGAAATCAAATAAACCTATTGAGAAAAATATCAGATTATTTCCTTGGTATAACCAAGGAATTTTTTCAGGCGGAAGGATTGATATCTTAATAGTTATCTCATATGAATTTCCAGCTTTATCGAATGCTGTTATTGTTATATTAAAATCTCCACTATTTAGTAATCCAATATCTAAATTAATGTAAAATAAATTATTTTGTTGTTTTGTTTCTTGCACTAGCACCATTTCTAGTGTTTGTGAATAGTTTTCTCCTATTATTGTGAATATTACTTTATCAATGGCATAATTATCACTAACTCTTACAAGAATTGAATGATTATTTTCTGTTGGGTCTTCACCATTTTGTGTCAGCTCTATTATGGCTTCTAATGTATAGTCTAGAGAATTTACAAAAATTGTTGGGAATATTTCTGGGGATATAACATCTACTATTATTATATAAATTTGAGTTCTTTCTATACTAGATGAATCCACAAAACCAATTGAGAGAATATGTGTTCCTTCTAATATCGTCGTATAGTGAATATCTGAAACATTAACCTGTATTGAATAGGGATCTAAGAGCACATTCGGATAAAAATTGTAGCTAAATATTGGATTGTCATCCATAAGAATATAGTAACTTTTTACACCATTTTTTGGATCTATTATTGAAAAACTAAAATTAAAAACGCCAGTTTTTGTATAATAAATTGTAGAAATATTTGTATGAATTTCTGGACCTAAAATTGCAACTATTATTTGAATCGATGTGTTTGCAAGATTTTTTGCTTTGTCTTGGGCAATTATTGTTAAGGTATAATTCCTATCCTCTAACTTAAAATTGATGAAATGATAATTCCACAAGCATGTACAAATTAGTTGGGTTTCATAATCTATTAGAACTTGATAGTGCAAAAGACCTGAGCCAAAATCATTCCCAATCCATTGAACAAATAATAATTGATTTGTTACAATAGAGTTATTCTCAGGGATAATTATTGTAATGATTGGATTAATTTGATCTACTAATATCCAAATTATATCAGTATAATTTTCATTAGGATTTATTGATATTCCAAGAATTGTTATATTAAAGAGAGGAAATTCTCCTACTGGAATCACTCCTAAATCAACTATTTGGTTTCTTGTTAAATTATCTAGTGTATAGTTCAATGATCCATCCAAGTATATCTCAAAGTAACTAATGTTTGGCAAATTAGCTATATCCCAAGATAAATCAATATAAGAATTAGAAGAGTAACTTAAATTCTCAATTGGATTTGTAATTATAATTTCAGATATAGATGCATTCTGAATAACAGATATGCTGTCAGTGAAAAACCTATCAATATAATCTAATGCTCTAACGGTTATCGTGGAAGTGGTATCAATTGGAATTATTACTAGAGCATTTTGTATTGATGAATCAGTAATATTTTGATAAGAAATCCCATTTACATAAAGCTGATATTCTTGTATTCCAGTTCCATTGTCTATACTATCCCATTCCAAAAGGACATAATCAAAACCAGTAGTATAACCATCCATTGGATTTATTATACTAACGTAGGGATCAGAGACATCTAGGATTAAGGATACATATGCCATTTTACTATTTCCTGCTCTATCAAATGTTGTTACTAAAACAACATTTCTGCCTTCCTTATCAAGGAGAATTGATGTTGATTCGTCGGTTCCAGAGTACTTTGTAATTTGGTTAATACTTACTTCAGTGTGATGAATACCAGAACCAAAATAATTGTCATTACTATCCCAAATAAGATTCAATATAGTATCAGTTAAGATATCACCTGATTGATGAGAGATAATTGTAGCATTCGGTTCAATTGAGTCTTTAGTAATTGTTAGAAAAGCTGATCGACTATTGCCTAAAAGATCAAATGCTTCAATCTCGAATTGATAGGATTTATCTATTACCAAAGAGACTGTTTTATAGAAGCTGTCTGTAGAAGTTAAATATTCTCCATCTTTAATAATATCAAAATGTGATATACCACTAATTGCATCTGAAGCAGTCCAATAAATGTCTAATTCAGAAGTCTTAGTATAAGTACCAGTTATAGGTGAGGTTATACTTATGAATGGTGCGTTACTATCTTTAGTAATAAAAATCGTGCTTTTTCCACGATTATTTGCCTCATCAACTCCAACAATAGTTATATTGTATATTCCATCACTAAAAGTGGGAATTAAATACCAATTAATTACAGTATTGTTTTGTAGGAGAATGTTATTAGCCCATATTTCATAATGACTAAAATCCCCATTAGGATCGAAATTTTCATAGTAAACAATAATTGATGCGTTATTTACGTAGTAGTTATTTTCGGGACTCAAAATGTGCAATTCAGGCGCAAATGCTGTAAAACCAATATTAATTGAATCAGAGCTATTTTTACCACTCACATCAAATGCAATTACTTCAATCTCATTTTCCTGATTTGTTATAGAAACCAGATATGAATTTTGGCTTCCTGGAATTCGGTTGAAGAAGAAACTGTTAACCATAATATCATAATGATGAATAGCAAAATCATCACTCGCATCCCATGCTATTTGTATTGGGGATGATGAAAATGTTGAACCGCTTGTAGGGAATGTAATTGATATTTTGGGAGGATCGGATTTCCCAATTACTTGGATTTGACCAAAATTATCACCAATAATTATTTCTTTTTCTCCATCTTCATCAAAATCAAAAACTGCAATTGCTTCTCTATTGCCAGGACTAGAACCAATATCACTAGACCACTCCAATATAAATTCATAAGAAGAACCTTGATCTACAACCTCACCAATAAAGAGAGTTCCATTATTTGCTCCAAAGATTAGTTCATTTTTATCATCATTATCGATATCAGTTATTATTGCTCCCCCAGCTAATGAGGGAGAAAATGATCCATCGTTTACTAGTAATTCTAAAGGAGGAGATGGGTCTGTATATGTAAATTGCTCAAACATTTTCAAGTAATCTCTACCAATAATTATAGTCATAATTTCCCCATTGTTAGCAGCTTCTCCAACTAGAATTGTGTGTCCATTATAATCTTCAGTAGTTATTGAGGAGCCACCAGGCAAGTCATCATTTATTAAAGGATTGTCTACATATTTACTAGCAAAACGTCTCATTATTTGCAGCCTTGTAATTGGTTCATTAGATTCACTGAATATTTGCGAGAGAATAAGTATCTCATTTAAGCTGTCATTATCTGAATCAGCTATTTCTACTGCATGAATTTTTGTTACATCAGCTCCATTAATCTTCGGAGGTTTAATAGGTGAAGCATCATCTTGAGTAAATTCATCTTGAATAGAGTTATAATATAGAACAAGGATTTTTCCTTGTTGATCCCCACATACAATTTCATACTCAGAATCATTATCTGGATCGCCAATAGAAATATAACCCATTAAACCGGGAGAATGTATAAAAACATATTTTGATTCCGAAAAATCTTTTGTGACATCATTCCAACCAGAAAATCTTAGTAAACGACTATCTTCTCCACAAACATATAGTTCTTCTTCAGTATCTCCATCAAAATCAAAAGCTGCTATTCCTTTGATTTGAAAGAGTTTACTTTGATGACCAGTAGTCCAAGAAGACCAAATTCTAGTCATTTCTCCGTCTACGAAATCATATATAGCTAATAAATATTCATTTTCTGAATCTGTTTCGTTTGAACTTACAACTATTTCTAAATCTCCATTTCCATCAACATCAATTGTTCCCAAGAACACTCCATGATTTTTACCAATAACATCAGATTTTATATTTGTATTTTCTTCAATCACATAATCAGCATAAAAATCTGGTAAACCAGTATCTTCACCAATATAGATATCTCCAAGGAATCCTGCATTTGTTCGCATTTCTGAAGGTTTTGAACTTACATATGGCCAAGTAATTTCTTCTTCAAAGGAACTATAGCTTTCAAATGCTTCAAATCCAATTCCAGTAATATTTCCAGATGATATTCCTAAAATTGCTAAAGGAATTCTAATCTCATATTGTCGATGATTAGTTTGTTCAAAATATGATTCTTCGAATGCAGTACTCATTAGTATTTGATACCCAGCTATTGGTGTGCCCGGAGTTTCTGAGTCTATTTCAGTCCAAGTTTCTGTTTCATCATTATAGCTACTATAGTAAACAACTGCTATAGGATCAGCTATTAACATTACTGCTCTATCATTACTTGTAAAAATCCCGTTTTGATCTCTATCTATATAAATTGCTGCCCCCCATATTGTTGCTGGAATTTCTGTTTGGAAATTTGTTAAATCTAATCCTATATACAAATTTATGTTATCATTTTGTAATAGCACTTTTGAATCTAAATTTTCATCAAAGTCAAACATACTATAGACTGCTGCTGAGGACCATTCAGTATTTAGAGAGCTTGAGTTGAAATAGGTCCTGCCATCTAGGGTTGGACTAGTATCATTCCAGAGGGAAAAAATTTCTGTTGGTGTTGCTTGTTTTGAATGTGCAGAGCCATAATTTATTGGTTTATCGTGATTAACAAATAAAACTACAACAAGAAATAATCCTAATATAATAAGAGTAAATATATTTCTCTTACGATCTCTTACAGACCTATTAAACACCATTATTTTTCCCTTCGGTTTAAAGGAAAGCACTTTTTTTTAAAAAAAATACCTCCTAAATACCTCTTATTTATACTTATAACATGTATGTTTTATAAAGAAAATGGTTTAGAAAAAATTCAACGAATTTTTGTATTAAATAAAATATATAACATTTTTCAAAAGTAAATTTTTAGTCGAATTGCCTTAACTAGAAAAAGAGCAAACAAATGCTCTTTTAAGTTTTCTTTTATTTCAAAAATACATGCTATTTATTGTATATCTGACCATTTATCAGCAATTTCGTCAAACCAAATCTTACTGGCTCGTTCAGTAGCTAATCGCATTTCATGATTGTATCCATGCTTTCCTTTTTCAATTGCATTATCAATTTCAGTGGTTATTTCTAGCATGTTCTGTATGAAGTAGTTGAAATATTGGTTTGTTCTTTCTAACTTCATCAAGAATTGAATATCGTTAGCAATTTCATTGGTAAGTTGATCAACTAAAGCAATTATCACCTTAGGAGTGTTTTCAATTACTTTTAACAATCGATTTTTTGCTTCTCTAGAAATATGACTTAATAATTCATCTATAGGAGTAATATCTTCTAATAGTTCTTTTCTATCTATATCCTCAAAGGTTGGTTCATCAGGTTTTATTTCTTGAATGTCTTTAAGTTGCTCAGAAATACTTAGTTTTGTTATTTGCTCAACTCTTTTAGTATACCTACCAAAAAAGCTTTCAACAAGTTTTTCGGCATTCACAAAAGAAGTAGATTCAACATGGTAAACGTTCTTTAATGAATCTTGATATTTTCTTTCAAATCTCTTAGTAAAAGCTTTGATTTGGTCCTTATGTTTTGGTTTTAGAGTTTTAACAATTACAGCCCCATAACCAAAGTCACCTGTTGTTAGTAAGAGACTCTTTGTACCAATGTCCAAAGTTCTAAGGGATTTCTTATCTTTTTTACTTGAATATTCATTCAAAATTTCTTGTATTGCAACAGTAGCTCCACCAACTAGATGTTCTTCTTGATTTTGTTCTGGATCATATTGAACTGATGTGCAAACTAATCCTGTGTTACGAATATATAGAACAGCGAGTACTTCTTCCTGCCAATTTCTGTTTAATATTGGTTTACGGATCGCAATAGCAAATACAATTACTAAAAGAAGTACGTCAAATAATCCAATTGAGAAGTATGCTAGATTATTTCCTTGGAGTAACCAAGGAATTGTTTGCGGTGGTAAGACAGTTATCTTGAGAGTAATCTCTTGTGTATTTCCAGCATAATCATATGCAGTAATAGTTACATTGTATTCTCCGGTATTCAATAATCCTATATCCAGAAAAATAACGAATGAATTTGTTTGTTGTTTTGTTTCTTGCACTAGCTCCATTTCTAGTGTTTGTGAGTAGTTTTCGCCAATTATTGTGAATAATACTTTATCAATGAAGAAATTATCATTTACGGTTACAAGAAACGAGTGGTTATTTTGTGTTGGTTGATCTCCATTTTGTGTTAGCTCAACATTTTCATCTTCTAAATATACTTGTGAGTTTATAACGATAGAAGGTAGAATTGTTGGAGATTCATTATCTACAATTATCATAAAGATCTGAGTATTTTCTCTGTTAAATGAATCAACGAGTCCCAGAGTTAGAAAATGTATTCCCTCTAGAATTGTGTAGTGACTTCCTGTTATATTAATCTGTATTGAATAAGGACTTAGAAGAATAGTTGGATAAAAGTTGTAACTATAAACTGAGTTAGTATCCATTAGTATGTGATAGCTATTCACACCATTTCTTGGATTTATTATTGAGAAATTAAAATTAAACAGACCAGTTTTTGTATAATAGGTAGTTGTAAGATTTGTTACAATTTCCGGACTAAGAATAGCTACCACTAATTGAATAGAAATGTTAGCATTATTATTTGCTTTATCTTGAGCAACTATTGTTAAGGTATAATTTTTATCACCAGATGTAAAGTAGAGATAATAATAATTTCGTAAACAAGTACAGATCATTTGACTTTCATCATCCAACAAGACTTGAAAAGACTCTAATCCTGAACCAAAATCATTGCCAGACCATTGAACAAACAATCCTTGATAGGTTACGATTGAATTATTTTCGGGGGTAATGATAGATATGAAAGGTATACTTTGGTCAATTATTACCCATTTTGTATCAGTATAATTTTCATTTGGATTTACAGAAATTGCTACAATTGTTATATTGTATAGTGGGAATTCTCCAATTGGAATTGCCCCTAAGTCAACTAGTTGATATCTTGTTGTATTGTCATTAATTGTATATTCCAATGTACCGTTCACATATATTTCAAATGCACTAATATCAGGCATATTAGCAATATCCCAGAATAGATCTAATTGTGATGTTGATGAATAACTCTGAAGATCAATTGGATCAATGATAATTACTTCAGGTAAGGTTGAATTTTGAGTAACGGCTATACTATCTACAAAAAACCGATCTATATAATCCAGAACCCTAATTGCAATTG
>JAHLVZ010000233.1 GCA_019058165.1 Candidatus Heimdallarchaeota archaeon | reverse complement strand
CATCATATGAAGACATAGGAGGTCTTGGAGACCAAATTCGTCGTATCCGTGAAATGGTCGAGCTACCAATGAGGCACCCAGAACTCTTCAAGAAACTGGGAATTGATCCACCAAAAGGAGTTCTTTTACATGGTCCGCCCGGTTGTGGAAAAACACTTATCGCAAAAGCTGTTGCAAATGAAAGTGCTTCAAATTTTATTACAATAAATGGCCCCGAAATCATGTCAAAGTTTTATGGCGAATCTGAGCAAAGACTTCGACAAATTTTCAAAGATGCTTCAGCAAAAGCTCCTACAATTGTTTTTATTGATGAGCTAGATGCAATTGCAAGTAAACGAGCTGATGTTACTGGGGAAGTTGAACGCAGAGTTGTTGCTCAATTACTAGCTTTAATGGATGGGATGGTTTCTCGAGGAGAAGTCATGGTTGTTGGAGCAACTAATAGACCAAACTCTATTGATCCTGCTCTAAGAAGACCTGGTCGGTTTGATCGAGAAATCGAAATAGGTGTACCTGATCGAGATGGACGTCGCGAAATCTTGTTAATTCACTCTCGAGGAATGCCTCTTGCAGAAGACGTTAATTTGGATTTCTTTGCAGAAAAAACTCATGGGTATGTCGGAGCTGACCTACAAGCACTCTGTCGAGAATCAGCAATGAAAGCTCTAAGAAGATATCTCCCAGATATTGAAAACGCTGATAAATTAATTACTCCTGAATTATTAGAGAAACTCGAAGTAACCCACGATGATTTCCAAACAGCCATGAAGGAAATACAACCTTCAGCTATTAGAGAAGTATTCACAGAAATACCAAATATTCGTTGGACAGATGTTGGGGGATTAGACAATCAAGTAAGGGAGTTAAAGGAAGCCATAGAATGGCCGTTGAAATTCAAAGAATCATTTAGTAGATTGGGAATATCTCCTCCAAGAGGAATACTTTTGTTTGGTCCACCTGGTTGTGGAAAAACGCTTCTTGCAAAAGCAGTTGCCACTGAAAGCGAAGTTAATTTCATCAGTATTAAAGGTCCAGAACTTATGAGCAAGTGGGTAGGCGAATCTGAGAAAGCTGTTAGAGAAATTTTCAGAAAAGCGAAAATGGCTGCTCCAACCATTGTCTTTTTTGACGAAATTGATGCTCTTGCCCCGAAAAGAGGTAGTGGGTTTGGTGATTCAGGAACAACAGAACGAGTCATAAGTCAACTTTTAACAGAAATTGATGGTTTGGAAATGATTAAACAAGTAGTAATCATAGCAGCCACAAATAGACCTGATATTGTCGACACTGCTCTGTTAAGACCAGGACGATTTGATAGATTTGTACTTATTCCCCCACCAGATCAAAAATCACGATTAAAAATCTTACAAATTTTCACGAAAGAAATGCCTATTGCAGAAGATGTTGATCTAAGGCAAGTATCGAAAGATATCGAAGGATTTTCAGGGGCTGACATCGAATCTTTATGTAGAGAAGCAGCTATGTTATCTTTAAGAGAAGATATGAATGCTTCAATAGTTTTAATGAAGCATTTCAGAGATGCAAAGAAGAAAGTTTATGCTTCAATTACAGCTGAAACTATGAAATTTTATGAGAAAGCAGCTGAAAGATTCAAGCGAGCTTCTGTTGAAGTTACAGAGCTTTCACCGGTAATATGAGGTTGCACTAAAATAAGATTACAAGTCATCGGAACAAACAAACCACAATTCTTTAAAGGATGATGAATAAAGATTGATTTGGGATTTTTGTTCCAATTTTTAAACAACTACTTTATCTAAGGAGTTTTCAGACAAAATGTCTAAAGAAAAATCAGCAATTTGGAAAACCATGCCTCTAGCAACTGCAGTTCTAATGGCCATTCAAAAACGACAAGGTGTTTTATTAGATGATGAGTTAGCCAAAATCTTGTCTATGGAATTTGGTGATGTCTCTAAGACTGAGATTAATCAAATCCTAATGGAACTTGAGATAAGAGGAATAGTCCACGTTTCTTATATTACTAAGAGTAAACGACGAATAGAATTAATAAGAGACAATATGGTTTACATGGCTGTAGGTGAAGACTAAAAAAAGATCTAAGGGTAGCGTTAATGAAAACGCTACGAAATAATTATTCTTTATGCTCCGCTTCTTTCACGTTCAATTTTCTTACGGAGTTCTGCTATTTCATCTCCGATTTCATCTTCCTCTTCAACTTTTTCTTTTGCAGGAGTTACTTTTGTTGTCCCGACATCAGGGAGTTCATCCACTTGTCCTAATGACAACTCCATTTCTAGCTCTCGCATTTCTTGATCTATCATATCTTCCATATCAAGATCCAGTTCAGTTTCAGAGAAGGAAGTATCAGCTAAGGCATCAGAAGCAAAGGCTACTTTCTCCATAGAGGATTGCATTTCAAACATTGCTCTCTCAGTGTCTGCTGGGGAGACATTTTTCAGAGTATCTTCTATTACTACTACTCCATCTTTAATAGCATGAGTTGTTTCTGCAACATCTTTAGCTTCAGAGATCGATTCTATCATACCTTGCAAATTGAGAATTTTGTTTTGGGTTTCATTTAATTTCTTAAGATACAATTGACGACGCATTAAGGCTTGTTTTGCACCTGCTTTATTTCCACTCTTCATCATATCCTTGGCGATATCCTTTTGCTCGTCAGATTGTTGAGTTAATCTACGAGATTGCAGGGTATATTTATTGATAACACGTCTGATTTTAGCAATACTTTCAGTATCTTTAGGCTTATCTTTTCCAAACAACCAATTTTTTATTTTAGGCATTATTTATACATTCCAATTCTTTGTAAGCTTTATTCGAACAATCGATATAAAAAACATTTTCTTTAAGCTTAAAGCTTGTTTTTTATTCTTGCTATTTCATTAATATATATACTCTTTCATCTAAAAATCTATTTTTCTAGGTATAACTTTTCCGGGTATTATTCAATTCTTTCCTCGATTATTTTCGTCTTCCAATAAATGGTATTATCATTCCAACTTTTCGTTGAAAAGCTTCATATTCTTCTCCAAATTCTTGTAATAGAATTTTCTCTTCATATCTTGCTGTTTGTACATAACCAATTATTCCTAAAACTAGAATTAGAAGAAGATAATTTTGCATAGCTAATGGCACTCCTAAGAAATAGCAACAATAGGATGTGTAGAGGGGGTGTCTAACGATTCGATATCCTAATCTGGTTGTTAGTTGATTTGATACTCCCCATGAGATTGCATAAATACTTCTCGATATCC
>JAHLVZ010000232.1 GCA_019058165.1 Candidatus Heimdallarchaeota archaeon | reverse complement strand
GGTGTGTACGTAGATGATGCACACGCTGTTGGAGTTTTGGGTCCAAATGGCAGAGGTACCGCTCATCATTTTGGTGTAGAAAAGAAAGTAGACATCATAATGGGTACTTTCTCTAAAAGCTTTGCATCTATTGGTGGATATGTTGCTGGTTCAGAGATACTTTGCCAATGGATTAAACATCGTGCACGATCCTTAATATTCAGCGCTAGTGCTCCCCCAGCTTCAGTCGCTTCAGTAATTGCTATTCTAGACATTATAGAAAAGGATGATTCCAATCGACAGAAACTTTGGGCAAACACAAAAAGATTGCGAGATGGATATTTAGCAGCTGGATTTGATATCGGTGAATCAGAAACACCAATTATACCAATAATTGTTGGAGAAGATATGCCAACATTTTATCTCTTCAAGAATCTCTTTGAAGAAACACCAAGAAGTGTTTATACAAATCCTGTCCGTGCTCCTGCGGTTCCCGAAGGAGGTCAACTACTTCGCACATCTTGTCAGGCATCCTTTGATTTTGACACACTAGATGAAGCTGTTGAAATAATCACGAAACATGGCAAAGAACTTGAAATCATAAAATAATTGAGATGATTAAACACGATTGTTGAATCTGTTTAATCACTATCCTATTTTTTTCTCAAAAATCTATTTATAGTTTAATTCTGTTGTATTACTGTTTTAGGAGTTAAAACCACTCCTGGGTAAGGTGGTTTTTCATGAAGGATACAACCTCTTCAGATGATCTGCATGAGGGAGCTAAAGAATCAAGAATTATTGAATTAGCAAGAGTAGGCGAAGCACAAACAACAGAAAAAAAGAATATTCTTTATTGGGCGTTCTATGATGCAGCAGATACTGTTTTTGCTATGGCCATAATATCAATAACCCTTTTTCAATGGGGAGAATTGATGGGTTTACGAGCAGGATATACTTTTGCTAGATCTCACTTGTTGGTTAGCACTTTTCTGATGCTTTCTAATGTCATAGTTGCTATTCTTATGCCAATTCTTGGTGCTCATTCGGATTTAGTCGGAAAAAGAAAACCTTTAGTAATAATTCTGGGGGTCATGACTCTTGCATTTATTCCTCTTATAGCACTCACTATGAAGTTTCTATTGGGTCTCTTAATATTTCTCATTACGAATGTTGTCTATCAAGCAGCAAATCTGTATTATGAATCTATGCTGCCTTACATTTGTGATACGAACTCTCGAGCGAAAGTTTCTGCGTTTGGGGTAGCTTTTGGTTATGTAGGTACTATTTTTGCTATTTTGCTATATTTCCTATTGCCTAGAGGATTTGGTGATGCGACAGTAGTTGATGATGTTTTAAGCGGTAGTGTTGCAATAGACGACATCCAATTAAACTGGGTATATTGGATGTTTATTTTTGCATCTGTTTTCTATCTGCTTCTATTTATACCGTTTTTCTTTGTGAAAGAAAATAAAAGCGAAATAAAAATTACTGAATCATTTGGCAGAAGAACAAGGAGTACTTTTGTTCAATTAGGTCGGACATTTAAAGAGATTTTCAAAGATAACAAAGGGATGCTACTATTTCTTATAGGCTGGTTTTTAATTAACGATGCTGTAGGCACGTGTATTGCCATACTAATTGATTATTTAAGGGAAGGTTTGGGTCTTGATGAGACGATAGCGGGTGCTATTCTGTTTGGTGGTATTCTGGTTGGTGTTGCTTTTCTCTTTATCATGGGCCCAGTAATTGATAGAAAGGGACCTAAATTCGGAGTTATTATAACAGCAATTGCTTGGACTATTGGCATAATCCTTACTGTTCTGTCTGGAGTTACTTATAAAACAGTTGTAATTGGAAACATAACCTATATTTACAAATTACGATTTTTAGCATATATTGCCGCAGCAATTTTATCATTTGGAATGGGTTCAGTTTTTGTTGTAGGTCGTCAATTTATACTTGAATTATGTCCACCAGAGAAAATTGGTCAATATATGGGCTTTAAAAAGATTTCAGGAAAAGTTAGTGCCGCAATAGGTCCTCTAATTTTCTCAGGAGTTCTCGCCTTTGTCTTGCCTTACGGAAAAACGCTTGCATACCAAATAGCAATTCTCTCTTTACTGGTATTCTTCTTAATTGGTTTTGTTATTATATTATTCATAAAAAATAATCATGCAAAATATCTCAAAGGGGAAAGATTCCCATATAAAGAATGAAAATGGCGTGGTACTCACGCCAGGGATAAATTAACTCAAGATGAGGTTTAAGAAATACTCGTGGAATCGCATATCGTCTGTTAGTTCTGGATGAAATGTAGCTGCTAATAATTTTCCTTGCTTTGCAGCAAATATTTCTTCGGAATTTCTTGCTAAAATATCTACATTTTTTCCAACCGAGGTAATCACTGGTGCACGAATAAATACTCCTGGAAAGGGTTGTTTTCCGAATCCTTCAATGGTAATAGGTAATTCAAAGGAAACTTGTTGCCTTCCATATTTATTTCGTATAACATCAATGTCCATTAATTCGAGTATAACTTGTGAAAAATCTTTCACAACATGGTCTTTCGAGGTTTTTGAAAGCATTATCGTTCCAGCGCAAGTCCCAAGGATAGCCATGCCATTCTTCACTTTTTCTCTGATTGTGTTTACTAGTTTGTTATCAAACCGCATTTCAGAGACAAGTCGACTCATAACGGTACTTTCACCACCAGGAATTATCAAACCATCTAACTGCTCTATCTGTTCTGGTTTTCTAACTAGAATTGTTTTTGATTTGATTCCTTTCTTTTCTAAAACCTCATTCATCATATTAACGTGTTCGAGAACGTCTCCTTGAACTGCAAGAACACCGATTTGAACTTCTTTCTTCTTTGACATTATAGATCAGCACCTCTATCTTGCATTCTTAGCTTCATTTCAGAGCCGGTTAGACCCATCATAGCTTTTTCTTCACTAACCATTTCTTGTGCTTCAAAAACTACATCAGGACTATCCCAATAAGAAGTAGCTAAGACAACTGCAGAAGCTCTGTTAAGTGGATCTTCACTTTTGAAGATGCCTGATCCAACAAAAATTCCATCCGCACCAAGCATCATCATTTGTGCTGCATCCGCGGGAGTAGTTATTCCTCCAGCTGCGAAATTTACAACTGGTAAACGACCGATTTTCGCTGTTTCCAAAACAGTATCAAATGAACAGGTCATTTTTCGAGCTTTAAACATTAATTGCTGATAATCTTTGACTTCAAATAAACGTTTTATTTCATTGATTTCGTTGGTAACGAGTCTTATGTGGTGAACTGCTTCAGCAACATTGCCAGTTCCTGGTTCTCCTTTTGTTCGTATCATAGATGCACCTTCGTCAATTCGACGTAATGCAC
>JAHLVZ010000003.1 GCA_019058165.1 Candidatus Heimdallarchaeota archaeon | reverse complement strand
CTTCAATATTGGCGATATCTGCTACAAACTCAACACTGTCACCTACTGTAACAGGCAATAGTTTGTACTCTACTCTATCAAGTGAAAGTTCAATTGTTGTATCAGTGAGATTCATACCCATAAAGAAGATATCATCAAATATTACATGTGTACAAATTCCATCTGATTTTCTCCAGGCAGCATTGATCAAACCAGTTCCATTGGTAACAGAAATTGAAAAAGTGCTTGCTTCATTTGTCACTGTAAAACCAATTCCTTCCAACATGAATTCGTGAGCTGCCCAATCATCATTTACAGCAAAAACCATTGGGGGATCATAAGTTCCATTAAAGTGTGGTACGCCACCTACTCCTATAGCAGGAGTTGCTGCACCAGCAGGAATGATAAAATCAGTAGCTAATAATCCTTCACCGACGGTAAAGGTTTCATCTTCACCGAAAAGCAAACCAACAGAATAGAAAATCTTTGTTCCTATTGTGCCTGGGAAGAATATATAATCTTCATAAACTGCTTCGATTTTAAGAAAGATTTGATTACCAGCAAAATCTGGTAAAGTTACTCCTTCAGGATTCATTCCTGTTGGCAATACAAGTTGGTCAATATCATAGTAAATAGTATCGCCAGCTTGCACACCGACATCTGCATCCCAATAATTCGTCGAAAAAGTTGTATCTTCATACACTGTCATTCCGAAAACTGAAATTACTGGGGTTAATGTTAACATTACAACTAAAAGTATTATGTATTTTTTCACTCTCAAAATTGTTCACCTTAAATTTATTCTAAACCAAACCAAGAATTCTTGACATGTTTACGTCTTACAATTAGCTAATGACATTAATAAAGAGTTGCCCCTTTGACGTAAAGGATTAGAAGAATCAGCTGCGATGCAAATGATTTAATTCTTAAATTAGTTATTTGAAATTAATTTACATTTTCTGCGTAAAAAGAATTAATCCTTGAGTTTTTTCTCGAAAATAGTCAAATCATGAAATAGTATTAGATAAACTGTAATTACAACAGTACAAACAATGAAGAATATGTGATTCACAAACCATGTAAATGCTGCTATAATGTAAAACAGACCTCTAATACCAAAGATCCAAGATCTTTGAGCTTTTCGAAAAGCATCTCTTGTTAATGCTAATCCTGATACACCTTCCACTTCAACATCTTGAGGTTTACTAGTCATAAGATAAGAAAGGTTTGCAGTCATTCTACTGGAATTAATAAAACCAAAGAGACTAAAAATTATCGTAACAAGTAGTGTAATTAATTTTGCTAACCCCAACGAGAAACCTGGGATAATATTCCAAAGAAATTCTTCATTATTTTCGAAGAATAATGGAAATAATCCAATCATTAATCCTGTTAATACAATAAGAGCTGAAATAAATGCAGTATTTACTAGTATTTGATTTCTTATTACTTGTATAGCATTAGCATTTGGTTCCTCAAGGTTAATTTTTACCCAGTTCTTGAGCACTTGTCTTCGAAGTCCTTTACGCGTTGTAGGTCTATTTAGACTAATGAATAATACAAAAATAGACATTAGAATACACCAAAGAAAAATGAAGAAACCTATTTCATCTAGCATTATCTACACCACATATTATCATAAATGACAATACAACTTAAACTTTTCAGTTAAAATACTGAGATTATTTTTCACTAATTCCGATTAGATATATGAGTCTGTAAAAACTAATAAGGTTAAAGATGCAAAGTAAAGATATGCCCAAGAAATTAACAATTAGACACCTGGAAAGATGTGTGGGGTGTTTATGTTGTGTTATGGCATGTGCTCGAGAGAGGTTCAATACCTTATCTATCGATCAATCAGCCATAAAAGTAAAAGCAGCAGGACAAACAGCCTATTATGCGGTAGTAGTTTGTAGAGGTTGCCTGGATCCTGTATGCGTACGAGCATGTCCTACAAATGCGTTAAGAAAAAGAAAAGGTGGAGGAGTTATTTTAGATCCTTCAAAATGTGATGCTTGTGGTCTCTGTGAAAAGGCATGTATTATTGGAGCAATAAGATTAGATGGAAAATCAGGAATACCAATTGTCTGTACTCATTGTGGAAAGTGTGTTCCCTTCTGCCCTCATGGCATCCTAGAAATGGAGGAAGTTGAAGGATGAAGATTATTGATATAGATTTATCTAAAAGAAAAGTTAAAGCTACTAATGACCACACACTAGACAAATACTTGGGTGGAGTCATATTAGCTACAGAGATTTTCACGAAGAATTGCTCACCTACTGCTGATCCACTTTCGGAAGATAACGTAATTGTATTTGCAAATGGTCCTTTAACTGCAGCTTTTCCAACTGCTTCTAAAACCGTTGCTTTGTTCAAATCACCTTTAAACAATGAGCTAGGTGAAAGCTATGCCGGAGGAAGGTTGGCTTCTGCATTAAGATTTGCAGGATATGATGGATTAATTATTCGAGGAAAGGCAACACATCCTGTATATATTGCAGTACATGATGACAGTATTACTATCAAGAATGCCGAATTACTATGGAATCTTAGAAGTGTTTTTGCAGTTGGGAGAATTTTAAGAGATGCGGAACCACAAGGTCCGGGCCGACGGAGTTTCATTAGATCTGGTAGGGCAGGAGATAGATTAGTCAAATATGCAAATATTAACGTTGATAATTATCGTCATTTTGGTCGATTAGGTTTAGGGGCAGTTTTTGGCTCAAAGAATCTAAAAGCTTTAGTGATAGAAGGAACCAAAGATTTTGTGTATCCTGATATGAAAGCATACAAGAAAGCATATCGAGAAATTTATGATCATCTCAAAAACAGTGATGACATGGACAAATACCATATTTTGGGGACTGCTGCAGGTATAAAATCAATTAATGCAATGGGAGCTTTACCAACCAGGAATTTCAGCAGTGGTAAATTCGAACATATAGACAAAATCTCTGGAGAATTCTTTGCAGATAATCTGTTGTTAAGGAAAATTGCTTGCTCCCAATGTCCTGTTGGGTGTATTCATGTTGCATATCTACGAGTTCCTTACAAGAAAGAAGAATATGATGTGGAAACAACTTTTGTTCCATATGATTATGAGTTAATATATGCATTAGGATCGAATTTAGGGATCGAAACTGGCTCCGATGTTTTAAGATTGATTGAAATCGCAGATAGGAATGGTTTTGACATCATTTCTTTAGGAGGAATATTAGCTTGGGCCACAGATGCTTATCAAGAAGGAATTATAACTGCAACAGACACCATGGGTGTTAATTTTGAATTCGGAGACACTATAAATTATCTAACAGCTATCAATTTGACAATAAGAAGAGAGAATGATTTCTATTATACTCTCGGAGAAGGAATAGATGCTTGTGTAGAAAAATATGGTGGAGAACAATATGCCATTAGAATTGGAGGACAAACTCCCGCAGGATATATGACTGGTCCAGCAAGCATAATTGGACACATGATAGGACAAAGACATTCTCACCTTTGTAATGCTGGTTACAGCTATGACCAGAAAGCATTCGGCAAGGAGCTTTTACCAAAAGAAGTTGTTGATTCCTTAATACAAGAGGAGAAATGGCGTTTAATACTCAATTCTTTAGTAGTTTGCTTATTTGCAAGAAAAGTATTCAATATTGAACGAACTCTAAAAAGTTTAATCTCAATCGGCAAAGACTATTCTGAAAAATCCTTGCTCAAACTTGCAGATGAAGCTTATCAGAAGAAGAATCAATGGAAAAAGGACGCAGGACAGGCATTCTCTGCTGATAAACTTGCTGAGCGTATCTTCAGATTAAAGACTCCACATGGATTCATAAAGAAAGAATTCATTCAAGAAGCAATTGAATATTATTCAAAGTTATCAAGTATTCCATTGAACTCTAAATAAAAAAGAAGAGAAAGGGCATCCTATATTTAGGATTTCCAATAATTTGTATTCAATGTGGAAATCATTACTAGAAAAAAACCCCAGCTTCTGACAATAAATCGCCAGTAGTAAATATTAATTTGTAAGTAATAGAATATTAGGTAATTTTTCACTTTTTTTTTATTAGTATTACTCATAATTTGCTTGTTTCCTAAACTAATTTATAATGAAATTGTATAAGAATTATAGGGAGAAATTATTGTGAAGAATAAAACGCAATTAACTTTTATTACAACTATTCTAATTATAAGTTTGGTTTTTGGATTTAGTAATTTTCAATTACCAAATGTGAAGGCTGATGATTATTACATTGAAGAGACATTTACTGAAAATGTGGAAACATATTTTGAGGAAATTAGTATTACTTCAAGTCCTGCAGTTCTACATCTTCGTTTTGATTATTTATCATCCAATGTACCTAATATGGTTATGCAAGTGTATAACATCACTGCTGGAAATAACACCCAGATGTGGAGTGACTCTGAGATGTATTATACAATGAGATTTGAGTCAAATATTGATTTGAATATTACTGTAACATCAACAGATGATACTGAAGTTTATCCTGCACCATTTAGATTAACAATTCATGTAAATCCAATTCCATATATTGTTGATCAAGAAGAATATACTTGGGAAGAATCACTCTATTATAGTGGTGATTATAATTATCTTATTTTCACGTATAATGAAATTACTTCTGTGAATATTCATTCGGTATTAAACGAAACAGATGAAGATGATACTGATTTCTGGGTTAAAGCAAGATACTTCGGTACTTCAAGTTGGTTATATGAGGATTATTCAACAGAAGAAGAGACTTTTCTTTCATTTCAAGTAATGCCTGGAGAAACTTGGGAAATATATGTTGAAACAGTCGGTGATCCAACTATTTATCCTCTAAATTTTACAATGAATATAGATATTTCAGATAAAACAAGTGTAAATTCTAATCCTGCGGAATTTAGTAGTTTTCTAACTGAAGAGGATAGCTCTCACTTTTATGAAATAACCATTACTGAAGCTCCAATTAAAATGCGAGTGTTTTATGAATCAAACTATACTCTAAACTTGTACATTTTCAATACAACACATGAAATATTCAACGAATGGGATCCCGGATGGGATTATACTTTCACTGAAAATGGTGATTATTTACTAAAAGTATCTTGGAATACACCCATAGCTTCGACAAAGAACAACTATACGCTTAAGCTGCAAATTGGTGCATTAGAAGTAGATCTCGTACTGGATGAACTAATAATTTTAGAAGATAATTTCTTCTCTACGAGTGATAATATACAATATGATATCAATATACCCGCAGGTCATTATCAATTCAAAATTCTGGAATTAGGTTCCCGTCATGATTGGGTTCTTAACTTTACACAAGGCTACTCTGATGGTTGGGCTAATTTCTACTATACTGTAACATGGATTCCACCAGTTATTTTTCTGAAAACTCATAATTTCAAAGATCCAGTTTACTCAAAATTAGTTGATCAATCATGTAGTCTAACGTTTAATCTGAGCCAACATAGTACTCAGTTAGATTTCAAAGTAGGACTTCTTATACAAGAATATATTTTACCTGATGACTATGAGGAAGATACCCTAACAGGTGAATTTCTAAATGAAGCTGATTTTGATATGTATAGAGTAAACGTTACAGAAACAAAATTCCTTGAAATTTCACTTGATACTTCTTACCCAAATTCCATTGATAATGTTTCAATTCAAATCTATAATGACGAATTGGAATCAATTTATTTGTGGGCACTGAATGATTCTTATATAATCGAATTTGAACCTCCCGCACCAGGAATCTATTATATTGTTATAAAATCTGATGGATCCTTAGGTGAATACTATCTCATAGTTAAAGTTCAGGATGTGACAAAGAAAGGCTCAGGATTCGATTTTGCGATATCCATAATCAGTTTGCTAACAATAGAAATTGTCTGTATAGTTTACTCGAGAAGAAGAAAGAAATGAAGATTTATTCTTCAACTTCTTCTATATCCTCTTTTTCTTGTTCTCTATTGATAAACTCGCTGAACGCATTTTCAAATTCAAAACTCCACACGGATTTCTAAAGAAAGAATTCATTCAAGAAGCAATTGAATATTACTCAAAGTTATCTAGTATTCCATTGAACTCTGAATAAAAAAGAAGAGAAAGGATAGCCTATATTTAGGATTTCCCCGTGTTATTTTTCATTTTGTTTTTAACAACCAATCAGGATCAAATTTACCAATATAATCCACTGTTAAGAGCTTCCTGCCAGTGAAAAATGAAGTAAGAGGACCAGTTTCTTGGATGATTATTTCCTTATTTTCGGGATTGTGTTTCTCAATATGTTTAGCTATATCTTCTGCAGCTTCAGGCCATCTTGTATGATTGATAAACAATGTTTTATTATCTGGATGCATGTTTTGTAAAGCTTTCACTCCAAGTTTCTTCATTTGCTGAATTATCAATTCATCATCGGCTCGAAGTTGTCCATAGATGTGTACTTCGCCATCAACATAACCACAAACTGGTTTAAATTTCAAAATATTTGCCATAAATTTCTTTGTTTTCGAAAGTCGTCCAGCCCGAACAAGATTCTCTAGAGTATTCATAATTCCTTTTAAATGCAAATCGGGTAACCATTCTTCGATTTTCTTTGCTACTTCTTCTTTTGATTTGCCTTCTGATGCTAATCTAGCAGCTTCTAATGCTATTAATCCTAAAGAAGAACAAGTAACTTGCGAATCATATACACTGATATCTTTATCTGGTAGGTATTGCTTTACAACACTTTGTGCTGTTTTGAATGTTCCAGATAATTTCTCAGAAATAAATAACCCAATGACTGTATCTGCGACTGTTAATGCTTCTTCAAATGCCTTCAGAAAAACACCAGGACCAGGGATTGCCGTAGTTGGAATTTCTTTGTCAACAAGACTATAGTATTCATCCCAAGTAATGCCTTTTTCTATACCCTCAACTTTGTAAGACTTGCTTTCGAAATTTATCAAAATCGGTAGAATTGTAATTTTGTGTTTTTCAACAAGCTCCGGTGGAAGATCAGATGAAGCGTCAGTAATTATTGCTACTTTTCTTTTACTCATAATTAGAAATCTCCTGTAATTAATTTTCATAATAATAAGATTTAATCTAAAAACGTTATTCAGTTTATAACTTTTGTTTACGGACAAAAACATGCTTAATCTTAAAAAGAAAAAGAAAAAAAAGCTCTAAAAGAGCCTGAAAAATTCGTTTATTTTGTTATTAATAACCAATTTGGATCAAATTTTCCGATGTAACCATAAGCTAACAATTTCTTCCCAGTATAGAAGGCATTTATAACTCCAGTTTCTTGGATTATTATTTCCTTATTCTGGGGATTTACTGTTCTGAGATAAGCTACTACTTCTTCTGCTGCTTCTGGCCATCTTGAATGTGCGAGAAACAATGTATTGTTGTCCTCAACCATGCTTTCTAAAGCTTGTTTGCCAAATTTCTTCATTTGTTCAATAATCAATACATCATCAGCTTTTATGTTACCATACACATGGATTTCATCATCTTCAAAACCTAAAACGGGTTTGTACTTTAGAATATTGGCAAAGAATTTTTTTGTCTTTGATAATCTCCCAGTTCGCACAAGATTTTCGAGCTGATTGATGATTCCGGCATATTTAACCGATTTAATCCAAGTTTCAACTTTTTCACAAACTTCTGCTTTTGTCTGACCTGCAGCTGCAAGACGTGCTGCTTCTACTACAACCACTCCAACACCTACACTATTAACTCCTGCGTGATAGACACTAATGTCTTTATCTTGCATATGTTGTTTTGCAACCATTGTAGCAGTATTATATACTCCAGAAAGCTTATTTGAAATGAAAATCCCAATAACCGAATCAGCAATTTCAAGTGCTTTGTTAAAAGTTTTCATAAAGACTCCTGGACCAGGAATTCCTGTCGAAGGAACTTCCTTCTCAGCAATTTTGTAGAATTCATCCCAAGTGAATCCTTTCTCAATACCCTCCGATTTAAAGGACTCTTCCTCAAAATTCATCAGAATTGGAAGTATAGAGATATTGTATTTTTCCTCTAATTCAGGTGGTATATCACCAGAGGCGTCTGTTACAATCGCTACTTTTCTTTTACTCATTGTTAGAAATCTCCGTAAAACAATAATTACTTATTATTGAATTGATATGTTAGAAAACTTGCATTTATTTAACTATTATGTGTAAAACAGATTCGAAATAGAAAATCATGGTTGATTATAACAATAGCTGCCGATTTATTTTCAAAATAGGAATTTTAATTAAATAACAGAATATTTTTTCAGTAGGAATAACTTCAAGAGAATTTATATTAAAGTATTAGAAAGTATTTAACATATGGGGCATAAAAATGAGTTTATACGAAAAATTAACACCTCCAACAAATGGAGAAAAAATTACAAGAGATAAAGATGGAAACCTTATCGTTCCTGATAAGCCTATAATTCCATATATAGCTGGAGATGGTATTGGACCAGAAGTTGTAGATGCAATGCGAGCAGTAGTTGATGCTGCGGTAAAAACCACCTATAATAGTAAAAAAGAGATTATCTGGTTTGAGATTTTCGCAGGGGAAAAGGCTCGAGATATCTATGCTGCTGATTTTACTGAAAAGCAAATCGAGGATATGGATTCCAAAGATGTTAGAGATCTCTTTCTCCCTAAAGATACCTTGAAAGTAATAACTGATTACATAGTTGCTATTAAAGGACCTCTTACTACTCCAATAGGTGGGGGATTTAGAAGCTTAAACGTAGCAATTAGACAATTATTAGATCTTTATTCTTGTGTTAGACCAGTTTCTCACATTAAAGGCGTTCCAGCACCTGTAAAAACACCTGAGAAAGTAAACATGGTAATCTTTCGAGAAAATATAGAAGATGTTTACTCTGGTATTGAATTTGAACCTGAATCAAAGGATGCTAAGAAATTAATCAAATTCCTGAATGATGAATTAGGTACCAAGATAATTATGGAATCCGGTATTGGAATAAAACCAATGTCTTGGGCAAATACTTCGAGATTAGTTAGAATGGCTATTAAATATGCTATAGACAAAGGATATGATTCAGTTACCCTCGTACACAAGGGAAACATAATGAAATTTACAGAAGGCAAGTTCAAAGATTGGGGTTACAAACTTGCTGCCCAAGAATTTTCTGACATTGTTATAAGTGAAGATGAAATGTGGGCAAAGCATGATGGAAAACTACCGAAAGGTAAAATCTTGATTAAAGACAGAATTGCAGATTCAATGTTTCAACAAATTTTGCTAAGACCAGATGAATATGGTGTTCTTGCTTTACCAAACCTAAATGGCGACTACATAAGTGATGCTTTAGCGGCTCAAGTTGGTGGTTTAGGTTTTGCTCCTGGAGCAAATATTGGTGATGAAGCTGCAGTATTTGAGGCAACTCATGGAACAGCTCCAAAACATGCTGGTAAAAACAAAGTAAATCCTGGTTCAGTCATCTTTTCTGCTGTAATGATGCTTGACTATATGGGTTGGACCGAAGCTTGTGATATCATTAAAACTGCTATAGAGAAGACTGTTTTGCAAAAGAAAGTTACCTATGATATTGCGAGACAATTGAAAGACGTAACACCCATAGGAACATCTAATTTTGCAGATGCAATAATTGAAAACATGTAACAAAAAAGTCGCAACATTCGAAGGTCCTAAATCATGAGTGGCAAAAACATTGTACAGAAAATACTAGAAGCTCACAATATCTCTAAGAAACCAATAACCGATTACGAACTTGGTGATCCAATATTCGTAACAATTGATCAATGTATCACACAAGATGCTACTGGAACTATGGCTTGGCTTGAATTTGAAGCAATTAATATTCCAGAGGTAAAAGTTCCACTTGTAGTTTCTTATATCGATCACAATATGTTACAAACTGATTTTAGAAATGCTGATGATCACCTATTTCTCCAAACCATTGCTGCTAAGAAAGGAGCTATCTTATCAAAACCAGGAAATGGTATAATACATCAAGTTCATCTCGAGAATTTTGCTGCACCGGGAAAAATAATGCTTGGGACTGATTCCCATACACCAACGGGTGGAGGTGTAGGATCACTCGCGATAGGTGTAGGTGGATTAGTAGTTGCTACAGCTATGGCAGGAGAATCCTTCGAGTTAAAATACCCGAAAGTGATAAAAGTAAACCTTACTGGAAAATTGAATCGTCCTTGGGTTACAGCTATGGATGTGATTCTTGAACTCCTAAAACTACGTGGGGTCAAAGGTGGATTAAAATCAATCTTTGAATACTCAGGTCCCGGGATTAAAGATCTCTCAGCACCTGAGAGAGCTACAATTACAAATATGGGAGCTGAGTTAGGTGCAACAACTTCTATTTTTCCAAGTGATGAGCTAACAAAGCACTTCTTAAAAGCTCAAGACCGAGAAGAAGATTATTCTTTACTTCTTGCTGACGATGATGCAAAATATGATGAAATTGTGAATATTGACCTTTCAAAATTAGAACCAAACGTTGCATTGCCACATAGTCCAGGTTCTGTTGTAAAAATACGAGAGTTAGTAGAACAAGTGCCCATTTCAGACCTTCTCAAGAGATTTCCAAGTAAAGTTCATGTTGATATTACTACACACATGGGAAGATTATATGAGCGTAATTTGGCAGTAGACCAAGTTTGTGTTGGTAGTTGCACTAATGCTTCTTATCTTGCCCTTGCTACAACTGCTTCAATACTAAAGGATCAAACAGTAGCAGCAAATATTAGTATGACAATTACTCCTGGTTCAAAGAATGTTTTCATGCAATTAGCACAAGAAGGGCTATTAACAGATATCATTGGTTCTGGTGCTAGAATATTGGAAAGTGGTTGCGGTCCATGTATTGGAATGGGTCAAACTCCTCCTACAAATGGAATTTCCGTGAGAACTTTTAATAGGAATTTCTATGCTCGAACGGGAGAAAAAACTGCAGGAGCATATTTAATGAACCCAGCCTCTGCTTCGCTAATTGCAATCAAAGGAAAATTCGTAGACCCACTAAAAGAGAAAACAATAAAACCGAAAATCTTTGATGAACCAGACAAATTCATTACAACAAAAAATCTGTTCATTTATCCTCCAAAAGACAAGAAAGAACGAGAAAAAATAGAAATTATAAAAGGACCAAATATTGCTGATTGTCCAATAAATGAACCATTAGGGCATGAAATGACCAGTCTTGTTTTATTGAAAACTAAAGATGATATTACTACTGATGACATAATGATGGCTGGAGCTAAAGTATTGCCACTAAGATCGAATATACCAGCAATTTCTCAATACGTCTTCAATCCTATTGATGAGTGGTTTGTAATACAAGCTAAAAAATTGAATCCTGAAAATAAACGAAGAGTCTTCATTGTGGTAGGTGGGAACAATTACGGTCAGGGATCAAGTCGAGAACACGCAGCAATAGCTCCAATGTGGTTAGGATTAGGAGCTGTAATAGCAAAAAGTATAGCTCGAATCCATCGAGATAATTTAATTCAATGGGGAATGCTACCACTCGAATTTGTTGATCCAAAAGATTATGATGAAGTCACTCAGGAAGACACATTAGTATTGAAAGGATTAGATTCGTTAAAGGAAGGGATTTCTATAATTACTATTGAGAACAAAACCAAGAAACGAACATTCAAAGCTAAGATAAATCTTTCATCAAAAGAAATTGAAATGTTAGGAAAAGGTGGAGCTTTACCACTCATAAAATCTAAACTCTCAACTTAAGCTCTTAAAACCCAACAATAACCTCTTCAAATATTGTTGGATCACTAACTAAAAAATTAACTAATTCAATGTACATGCTTAAAGCAGCATAAGCTCTTTCTCTGGATCTAAATTTTGTGGAAAGAGTAAGTACATTGGTCATGTTTAAACCTTCTAATTTTACTCCTCCTTCGATAGTAGAAACTAGAAACATAACCCAAACAGGTTTGTTTTTTGCTAAGAGTGAATCTCTAGGAAATGTTCGTGCAAAAACAACTCGAGCTTTACCTTTGTAGTTTTCCCCGAATTCATTTTCTAAACTTTCAACTTCAATAACTCGTAAATTCTGGAATCCTTTCTTAGCTATGATTTCATCAAGTCTAATAATCCAGTCATACCTTAAAATTATGGAACTACTACTATCTTGTTCTAAGAAAATCCAGATAGGACAGTATTGATGCCTTTCTTGCCCCATTATTTTTTCATTCAACATAACAGTCCACAGTTTTTCTCGTAAGCTTTTCATGTCAATATTAACTGGTCCTTTTCTAAACTCTTCTCGATCAACGACTGCTTGTGCATCTTGCTGCATTTGTGCTAGTTTTCTTTCAGCTTTGGGTTTTGAATAAACTGTACCTTCTAATACTACCATTCCAAGCTTTTGTATTACAACACGAGAAATTGCTCCGACGGGTAACTGAGTGACCGTTTTTATCCACTCTAAGCTAACTTCATCTCGATTACCTATGAGCTCTTTAATTGAGCTAAGCATTTCTTCAGTAATCTTCGGTTCCTTTTCCTTAGAGGTCAAATTTCTTCTCTCTGGTATATTCTTTTCAGTAAACATCCAATGATACTTTGTTTGAGGGTGTAAATACAATTTTACTTAATTATATTTTTTCTTGTTTTTCAATAACTATTTCCATGCCCTCAGAAAGCATTTTCATAATTTTCTCTCTCCCAGAATCTAATAATCTCCAAATAGTGCCTCTTGAAACATTCATTAATAACCCAGCTTCTTCTTGATTTAATCCCTTTAAATCAATTAATCTCATTGCTTCATATTCAGCAATAGTTAAAGTCAGCTGATTTTCTGAAAGAGTTGGATGTGGAGTAATCTTTGTGATCTCAGGATAATCTTCTATTACAATTTCTTTTAGTGGTCTTCCTCGTAATTGAAGTTCACTCTCTGAATCACCTAAGGATTTTCTTCTTCTACCTCCTCTTCCTCCTCCTCTGCGACGATACATTCTCATGTTCTGCACCTTGTGTCAATACTAACCTCTTGTTTTATAAGTTTTATATTTTATAAACTAAACTATTTTTGTGCATATGAACATAAAGATTTTTATAGTGAAAAACTTATCTATTTATGTGCTAATGCACATAAATAAAAAGGTGAAATTTATGAGTAGTCGTGGAAGATCCTCTGATAGAGGTAGACATAGAAGAATGTATGAATTAACGGGAGTACCAGGTTGGATAAGATTTGGTGCTATGCAAGGCGGAAGAAGTGGACGAGGACTCGGTCCTTGTGCAGAATATCTGCAACGAATTGGTAAATTTGATGAATTTCTAAAAGATTTTGCTGCAAAAAATCCGGGTTTGGCAAATACTTTTGGAGATTTTGATAAAAATCCTGACCATGAGAAAAACTTAATTTCTGATCAAATTAGGTTCCTCGAAGATGAACTTAAAGATCTTAAAAGAAGATCAAAAGAGTTAAGATAAAGTAACTAAGATTTGGTGCTTCATAATGAAAATTGCAATATCTTCTAGTGGTGATAATTTACAATCCGCAGTTGACCCTCGTTTTGGTCGATGTAAGAATTTCATAATTATTGAGATTTCCGAAATGTCTTTAGCTGTTCATGAGAATGGTGCTCAATTTGTGGGTCATGGAGCTGGAACAAAAGCCGCTCAAGATCTATTAAAATTCGGTGTGTCTGCTATAATTTCTGGGAACATTGGCCCCAATGCTTTTCAAGTGTTAAGTGTAGCGAATATCAGAATGTATACAAGTTCAGGAACAATAGAAAATGCAGTAGAAGCTTTCAAGAAAGGAAATTTAATTGAAGTGACACAACCGTCTAACGCAGGTCATATGGGTCGAGGTTCTGGTCGTGGTAGACGTTCTTGAATGTTAAGGAGTATTTAGTCTAAAAAACTTCTATATAATAAAGATAAGAAATAATTAACATGAGTGATAAAAATGAAAATAACATTTCCAACAAATGATCTTAAAGGTTTAGAAAGCCAACTGGCAGACCATTTTGGTCGTGCAGCAACATTTACAATAATTGATTCTGAGACGGATGAACTAAAAGTCATAGATAATTCAGGTGAGCATTTCGGTGGTCGTCAATCCGCTCCAGTTCTTGTAGTTAATAATGGAACAAATGTGCTTGTTTGCAAAGCGTTAGGACGTAAGGCAATAGCTAAATTTGTAGAATTAGGCATAGAAGTCTACATTACAGAAGAACTTACTGTTAAAAATGCCCTTGAAGTTTTTAATAAGCAAGAACTACGAAAAGCAACTGAAAGTGAAGCTTGTGCAGATAGTAAACATCATTGATTAACTTTCTACATCATTGCTATTACTATTTCATTATTCGTTTAAGGATACAAATTAAAGAGATGATAATCTACTAATGAAAATCAGTATAGCTAGTGGTAAAGGGGGAACTGGAAAAACAATAATTGCTACTAGCTTAGCACTCTCTCTTAGAAATTGTCAATTTCTGGATTGTGATGTCGAAGAACCAAATGCCCACATCTTTTTGAAACCCAAGTTTCATACTACAAAAAAAGTATTAGTTAATGTTCCATTAATTGAAAATACTAAATGTACAAACTGTGGTATTTGTTCTGATGCCTGCGAATTTAATGCCCTTGTTCAATTACCTGATCATGTAATTTTTTTCGCAGATTTATGCATGAGCTGTAATGCTTGTAAAATATTATGTCCAGAAAACGCTATTTCAATGGTCGAAAGAGAAATTGGTGTACTTAAAATCGGAGATGCGAAAGAAAACACTTTGTTTGTCAATGGGTTACTAAGAATTGGTTCTCCAAGATCTATACCAATAATTTCTGCAGTGAAAGATTGCATTGATAACTCAAAGACCGTTATTTTGGATGCTCCTCCAGGTACTTCTTGTCCGGTAATTGAGACTATTTCCGATACTGATTTCTGTCTGCTTGTAACTGAACCAACTCCTTTTGGTTTATGGGACCTAAGAATTGCAGTTGAAGTTGCTAAAAAACTTGCACTACCAACTGGAGTTATAATCAACAGATACGGTTTAGGATATGAAGAGCCAATAGAGGAATATTGTAAGGATGAAAACATCCCAATTCTCATGAAAGTTCCATTTGATCGATCCATTGCTGAGGCGTATTCTGAAGGCATCCCATTAACAAGTCATGACAAAGAATGGCAAAAGAAATTTAGAGAATTGTATGCAAAAATTCAGGAGCTTGTAAAATAAAATGTTTAAACAAATAACAGTTATTAGTGGTAAAGGGGGAACTGGTAAAACTACTCTTACCGCTAGTTTTGCATATTTGACTCGAGATAAAGCTATTTTTGCTGATGCCGATGTAGATGCCCCTGATTTACATTTAATATTTCATCCAACAATTATTTCTGAAGAGGAACTCTACATCTCTAAAAAAGTAAAAAGAGAAGAAGAGAAATGCATTAAATGCAATAAATGCAGCGAAGTATGTGAGTTCCAAGCAATAACTGCTGATGAAATAAATTATTTTAAATGTGAGGGCTGCGGATTATGTGTTCATATCTGTCCAGAAAAAGCCCTTTCAATGGAACCAATTCTGTCAGCGAAAATTTTCGAATCACAAACAAGATTTGGACCATTTGTTCACGCAGAAATGACAATTGGAGAAGGAACCTCGGGAAGAATTGTTGATCAAATTAGACAAAAAGCTAGAAAGATAGCTGAAACAAAAAAGTTAGATTTTGTCATTGTAGATGGTTCCCCTGGGATAGGATGCCCTGTTATTGCTTCAATCACAGGAGTAGATTTGGCTTGCATAATTGTTGAACCTACTTTAAGTGGGATCCATGATTTAGAACGAATTTTTGGTGTAGCGCAACACTTCAAAGTAAAATCAGTTGTCTGTATTAACAAATTTGATTTAAACATCAAAAATACAAATAATATCATGCAATTTTGCAAGAAAAACAACATTACAGTTGTTGGAAAAATACCCTTTAACAAGATAGTTCCTAAAAGCATTATACAAGGGAAAAGCACTTTTGAATTAGAGGAGAATCCAGTTTCAAAGGAAATAATTAGCATTTGGAAAAACATTCAAACTGAATTATTCGATTAAACTCTAATCCCCTCAAATAGAATTGTTTTAAGTGGAAAATTGTTAAAGCTTGCTCTAATCAAATAGTATTAAAACTAATTTTATTTTTGTATTGTAGTTAGCAAAAGCAAGTCGAAGGTTATGTGTATATGGGATTTACGAGGAATTCGAAGAATCATAATGATATCATCAATATTTACTCGATAAATTGTGACACTTGCCAAAAGAATATTGAAGTTCCAATAAAAAAATCTCAGAAAGAGAATTCTTCTGGTGGAATCTTTAGAATTGTGGCTATACATCAATGTGCTGAGGAACAAGTAGCTTATCTCTTATTTTTCGATGATCATTTAGCCTTGAGACAAAAGGTCGTTACTCCTGTAACAATTGCAGGAATTCAAGAAAGCGACATTTTCAACGAGTTTCAAAAAACTAGTTTGAAGAGGTATGGTGGCTTTAATTTTCTTAGAAAGATATTCAATAAGGATTTAGCGAAAGTAATTTATGGCATTATTTTGGGACAACAAGTAGTAGTTGTGGGGAATAAGCTCGAAGTAGAAGCTTCAATTTATAGTTTAGAATTATTCGCTAGGCACAGAAATTATAGTTGTGATTCTTGGATAGAGGAAAAATCTCTTGCTGATATTATAGGAACAAAACCTGATTTAGCAAAATATTATCAAAATTCAATAATTGTTGATCTTTCTAAGAAAGAAATTTTCCGGGGAGAAGAAAATAGCTATGCTTTAAGTCTACTTAATTATCTCTACGGTGTTTCTGACATAGAATCCTTCGAGGATATAATTAAGAATGAAATAAATGCTGTTTTAGAAATCACAAAAGAGTTTATCCTAGTTGAGGAAATAAGTGAGATAGAGTCTTATCTTTCAACATTAACTTTGGAAGAAGTTCCTCAAGAGGTTGTAGAATTAGTTGTGGCACTATCCGCACAATTGAATCACATTATTGCCCATTATTACAGAAGTAATTATGAAATTATTTCACCACAAGAAGCTGTGGAAGTAAAGCCAAATAGAATATGGTTTTTTGATTTTATTCTGCCTGAAGTTTATTTCTATGAGATAAAAGATGATTTGCCGTATAATTTCAAAGAGGAAAAAATACTAAATCGAATTAAAAAATTAATTGCCACTGAAAGATAAAATCTGTTATTGCATGAATATTTTACCCCAATGAATCATTATGTAATTGATTTACAATCCGAAAAATGTTTACTATTTTGTTTTCCAAGATTAGAAGAAGATACTGCTCATATCGCTTATATATTGAAATTCCTGCAAAATGGCATTCAGAATAAACATTTTCTGGAACAAAACAACCAATTCATAATTGATCAAATCAAAGACAATTGGCTAGATGATTTTGCGTCTTTTAAACTTAAACCAGAATTACAAATACTCGTAGATGTGCGCGAAAAATTACCAGTATTTTTTAAAGATTCGATTCTTGATTCATATTACTTTAGGACAAGAGTATGTGAACCTGATTTTAAGAAATTTATAACGGAAATAATAGATCTTATTCTAAAAGAAATTCACATTGAACCCAAAATGCATCATGTTGATGATCTTTACACTCTAAAAGGTGTAATAAGTGATTTGAAAGCTGATAATGCAACGGAGAATGAAAAAATCGAAATAAAATATAACCTTCATCATTACATCAACGAACAAGGTGAAACTAAAACAGTCAATCTTATTCTAGACCTCTATATAACAACAAAATACAATCAATTTGGCCTCGAAACATTTGAGTTGTATGATTCTCTCTATAAGAAATTTGCAGAGCTCATTAAGAAAGCAATGAATAAATGTCTTTGAAAAATTAGGTAGACTTGTTAGCTTTCGTTTTCTTTTTTCGTCTTTTTTCAACACTTATTTGTTTGTAATATTTATGAACTTCTTTGTTAACTATATTCTTACAAAGAAACTCAAAGGTCTCACGAACATTAATATTGCTTTTTGAGGAAGTCTCTATAAAACCAATTATGTTTAAATTATGATCCTCTCTCGAGTCTATAAACTCTGTAACCACTTCAGGTTCTATCTCCCTTTCATCCAAGAGATCATTTTTAGTGGAAACTATAACTATTGGAATATTTTCATCACAGTTCTCTCTAATTAAGGGAATCCATTCATGATACAAAGAAAAGAAAGTATCAATCCTAGTACAATCATAAGCAAGAATGATGCCTTTACTTCCAGATAGAAATCTGTCCATAATTTGTCTAAATTGTGGTTGACCTGCCAGGTCCCAAACAGACATTACTACTTTACCAAAATCAGTATCAATGTTATGAGTGAAGAATTGAACTCCAATAGTGATTCGGTAGTTGTCAAAAAAATCGTCTAAAATATGGCCCATGGCTCTTTGACAGAGAGTAGTTTTTCCTACCCCACCAACGCCTGCGATTGAAATTTTAACCAAATGACTTTTACCTCTTTCCAAAGGTAAACCTGTTTCAAGTGTCTTTCTAGTAATAGTAGACTTGGCATTGTTGGTCTTAGCGAAAGGCATATTTTATTTTAGTAACTCTTTATTTTTAACTTCTTTGTCTGATTAGATGTTGGACAAAGATAGTAAAAATAACCTAAAAATTAAAGCAACAATGAAATATCTGAAGCAATTCTTTTTGCTTTAAGAGTAATAAATGGTAATCTGCATTTTTTATCGCATTGTAGAAAGAGATAGATCTTTTTATTTGAAAAAGCAATATAATTAGCATCTTCAGCTCTAATAATGAAATGGTTAATTTCTTTTTTATTGGCTTTCTGTAATTGATTCTTAAGGTTCTCGAGTAACTCTAAAGCATCATGTTCATTTAGAGTTTTAGCGGAATCTCCCCAGCGATTATAACAGAAAATCAATTCACCTTGTATAGTAAGGATATCTAATCTGAGAATTCCTCTCATGGAAATAAGTTCAGAAACCAATTCACTAATTTCTGAGGGGTAATCTTCTGAAAGATGTGTAAATGGTCCATTAGAATTTTGATTATTGTGACTGATAGATTGTTTCCTTTTCCTGATCAAATATTGGAACCCTCAGTTAATATTAGAGCATTTTTGTCGAGGATTTATTCGACAATAATGACTTATGGTAATTTGCAGTTTAAAGTCTATCGAATTGTGTAAATTTGGATTATTTTTTTTCCAGCGATAATTTTTGCTTAAATATTTTTACATATATTATTGATAAATTAGATGTTTGTTTATTATTATAAAAATTCAACTAATGATTTATACAACTTCTATCTTCGTCGAAAAATCGACGAATATTTGACACATTTCTAAAATATTTTATTAGATAATTATTTTATTAATTAACTATTCGTCTGAATAATTTTTAGCACTAACTATTTTAATATCTGATGTGCATTAGACACATATGGTTGATTTCTATGGGTCGTCGTAAAATAATTTCTATAATCGGTGGGAGTGCCCAAACAGCTTTGGACGAAGACAGAGCTATAGCCTTAACCATTGGTAAATTGCTAATTGATAATGGTTATAGGATTTTATGTGGTGGTTATGGTGGAGTCATGGAAGCAGTTTGTAAAGGCGCTAGATCCTCTAACAAGTATAAAGAAGGTGATACTATAGGAGTCATCGCGTCACTTGAATCAAATGATGCGAATGAATTCTGTGATATAGTAATTGCTACGGGTATTCATTATGCGAGAAATCAGATTATAACAGCTTCTGGTGATGCGATTGCTGCAATTGGTGGGGGGTCAGGAACCCTAAGCGAAATCGCTTTTGCCTGGCAATTGGGGAAACCTCTCTTCTCGTATAAAAAAACTGGTTGGTCTGGAAAATTATCTGAAATGCAATTAGATAATAAACGATCCGATACAATAATTGGATATGATACTGCACAACAATTAATAGAAAAACTAAATACATTATTTTAGTTAATCATTTATTTCATTGTTTAATATTTCAACTAATGTTTTTCTCATTACTTATCTTCGTCGAAAAATCGACGCACATTCGGGGTCTCAAAAAAATGAGACAAAAAAACATAAGTGAAACCCGCTAAAGTGATAATTCAACATTGCAAACGGGGCAATCTGAGTTCTCATTGAGCCACTCAGCTAAATGTTTAATATGAAAAGGTGACCTGCATTCTGGACATCTATAGATTTTTTCGTTTTTATCTAGCTTTAATTTACAAATGAAACATATTGTTGTTTCTTCCAAACAAAAATCTGTAAATGGTTTCTTACCGGAACCCCTGTTTGGTTTATATTGGTACGAGTCAGATTTAACACTATCATAGGGTGAACTAGATCTTTTCTTATCAGATTCGATACTATCATGGTATACTCTAATTCTCTTCCCATTTGGTCCTTCGTAAAAAAGCTCAGGTTTTGCTTCTTTAATTATAGGCTCAAATCGAGTAGTGTCAGAGTGAACACTATCAATTGGTTTTCTAAATCCACTTTGAGATGAACTAGTGAAAAGTTCAGGTCTTGCCTTATACAATCTATAAAAAATTCCATAAGAAATAAAGGATAAAACAAGGATGCCTAAAGTGATAAATGCAATTGTTACAAATTGTTGAGTAATACCCTCAACGAATTCAGCAACTAAAATCGTTGCAATTAAGGATAAAACTAAAATAACTCCGATTATTAACTCGACAATTAATCTTCTTGATGATCGAGATTTAGACATATTTTATTTCCCTTTTTTTTTGTTATTACATAACACTTCTTATTTCTTTTAATCTTCATGATAAACAGGGCATAAGGGATTATCTTTTAACCAATCCAATAGATGATTGTTATGAAAATGTGATGTACATTTGGAGCAAATAAGAACTACCTGTCCTTCCTTATTATCATTGTTGTATAAGGAGTGTATTTGATTCTCAAGAGTTCCTTGGAAAACAACTGGTTTGAGAACTAATTTAAATTCTTCACTTAGTTCTTGTTCTCTATCTTCGTCTTTAAATAACTCATCATATTCTGTCTTAAGCCACTTATCTTGTCTATGTTTATTAAATCTCAGGATTATTAAACTTGCAAAAACAATTTGTGGTGTGAAAATCTTCCTGTTCGACGAACTTCCCAAATTTCCACCCTACTAATATTTTATTTTATTGATTATTTAAAACTATAGAAATTAGATTGTTTCTGCTTTCTTTTAATTTTTATTTTTCTAAATTATTGTAGGAAATTAAACTCACAGACTGGACAAGTTGCTTTAATCACTAACCAATTAAGGAAGTGGCTTTCATGATAATAAGATTTACAGTTCGAACAAATATAGACTATGTCTCCTGGAAATATTTCCAGTTTACAAATCATACATAAGAGTTCTTCTGCACTTTCTCCATTGAATTTTGGTTGATATACTGATTTCATTTGATTTATTGTTAGAGATTTCTTTCTTCTAGATCTTAAGACAGAACCTATCAATAACCCAATAAAGATATTCGGAAATGATAAAGTTAAAACGAGTATTAGTATTAAAAAACCCGTCGTACCAGCATCAAATACCGTTGATAATAGTACAATTGAAGTAATGAAAGTTAGTAGAGAAATACCTGACCAAATATAACCTAATTTAGGCGATTTTCTTAGCTTGCTAATTTTTTAACCCTCGTAATAATCCTTCTTTAAACTATATTTCTTAATCCCTCTATATAAATCTAATATTTCAAGGAATATAATATCAATTTCTATCTATTTCTTTGGGTAAAATCACTTGAAGATCTAATGAAACAAATAGGGGTCTTATAAAAATGAGACTTCTATTTTATTTCTTCTTTTTTCTAGTCTTCAAAGCATTTTGATAATAATCAAAACTGCAAACAGGACATGAAGTATTGACTTGTAACCATTGAAATAGATGTTCTTCATGATAATAGGAGTGACAATTAGGGCAATTATGAACATCTTGGTTAATTTCGATATCCCTTTTACAAACCATACAAACGTAGGCTTTAGATGTATCTTTCAACCTAAATGACTTATATTGAGATTTAATAAATTCAATTTTTGTTTGAATGTCCGGTGGAGATTTCCCTCTTCGATAAGCGATAAATAAGAAGATTAGTGAGATAGGACAGGTTAGAAATAAAATTATTATGAAGACGGGGAATACTGCTGGAAACATGCCTGATACAGTGGCTAAAATGATGATTGATGAAACAGCTAAGACTAAAGATAAAATTCCACAGTAAAGGAAGGATCTGCTTATTCTTTTAGTACTAATTATTATCCCCAACTGACATATGTTAACAATAATATTGATTGGTATCTACTCTTATTTATAGATATTATATTCAAGAAAGAGACATATTATAAGGCTAGATAGATTCATGATTTTATATAAAATAACTAACTGTTCTTCTCGTATGAACTTGTGTTAAATTGGTCTATACTAATTAACCTAAGTTTATGCTTACAGAGGCACTTTATTATCATAAGTAGATCTAATCAAAGAATTTCAGGTTTAAAACAAACATTCGTCTGGTTATATGATAATGGTTAATATCATATATTCTCTATTTAAAGGCATATATAAATAAAGAAGACAAAATACCATTAGTAAATCAAGTAAATTGGGATAGAAAATAGGAGAAAAACGGGCTTATAACATAATTTACTGGTTAACAATTCCCTTTGTAGCTATTAACGCTACAATTTTTATTTGGCAATTAAGTAGACTGTTAATAATTGAAAACAATCACATTTATTCTCTCACGAATGACGGGATGGCCCGAATAAGTTTTTCATTTATGCTAATTGGTGGTTTTGTTTTACTTTTACTTTACTAATACACTTTATTATTTTCATAAGAAATAAAGCTAGCCATTGGAAAGCGGAACCAAAGGATCGGTTATTTGCTGGTATCAGACATAGTGTTTCTCTCAAGAAACAAAAAGATGTTTTAGAAGTTTCTAAACCCAGAACAGATACTTTAAGTCAAAGATTCTTTGATCGCTATGGCTCTTTTGAAAAAGAGCTGCAATTATCTAGCCAAGTTTTTCCAATTACAGTTGATGAAAAAGAAATCTCACTAGATTCATTAATTTATGATGAGGAAATATTAGCAGAGCGATGTGGAGTATGTAAATTAACTTTCATAACTAATCAAATTGTTGTTTATTGTCCAAATTGAGAGAACCAATTCCATAAAGAGTATCTAAATAATTGGTTGAAACAAAAACCATTTTATCCTGTTTGAAATCATAATTTTGCTTGAAATAGCAAAAGTAATCAAAACTAGTGCTTTTGCTTCTACCAAAAAAGACTAAATATAGTAAATAATTCCCTTTTTAAGCAGTTTTTCTCCAAAGTAGCTGGAGGTCATAATATGAGTTTCGATCCTACAGATTTAATTCCTATTGAATATCGATCATTATTTGCTATTATTTCTCCTATAGAAAAATCAGGAATACTAAAGATAATAAGAGAAAATTATGCTGAAATGAAAAACAAATATGAAGCATTATTCCTGGGTTTAAAGGATTATTTAACAAAGTTTCAAGGTGAGGATATCTCCTCTCTAGCCTTTATCATGTTTGGACAAATCTCATTGGATTTAGCTAAAGAAAAAGACATATCATCTATGGCTGCGGTATATCCATTTTCCCCAGAAATGCAGTATTATAATATTCAATTACAAGTAGATAAGGGAATATTTGACAATATTGAGCAAGTAATTACAAAATCAAGATTAACTGATGAAAACAGGAATATGATTTTTAATAGGTTAGTTGCAGCTGATAAATTAGCAAGCATAATTCTTGATCTTCAAAGCTTTTTATTGGAAATAATGTTTCATGGAATGAAACAGGAATACGATAAGATAGAAGAATTGTCACAAAAAGCAGAAGCGATTTGGAAACGAGCTGTGAAATGGGTAGAAGCGAAAGAAGTTTTTTTTGTGCAAGAATTAGCTATTCGAATGATTTTACAGAAAAGTCAGATATTAATGTCTGCACAAAATCTCGATGCTGCCCTTGCGTATTATGAACGACCAGAAATTCAACAAGTATTAGAGTTGAGTCAAAGCACTGTTATGAAAGCTAATATTCTCCACGTAAGTGGTATGCTTTATTATAGTGCCGGACAACCAACAAAAGGTTTAGACTATCTAGAGAAAGCAGAGAAATTACTAGGCAGGGTACATGGACGTCACTCTTGGAAATCTACATTCTATCATAATTTAGCTTATATGTATACATTAACTGATTCTGACAAATGTACTGAAGCATATGAAAAGTGTCTTGATTTAGTAGAAGGAACAGGTGATTATCAATCTATAGCTACTACATTAAGCAATTTAATAGGAATTCATAATCAAGCAAACAGAAAAGGAGAAGCAAGAAAGTATCTAAAACGCCTTGTAGAAATTCTTGATACCAGTAATGAATTAGTGACACCTTTTAGGGCCTATGCTGTTGCATCAAATGCAATGACTTTAGATGATTATGAATTAGCAGCAAAATATCTTAAGATCTTGGAAGAAAAAGTTGCACAGGCACCAACACTAATGAATAAGGCAATACTAGCAAGTTCAAAATTCGTTTATTATCTAGATGCAGAGATAAATTCCGAATTGGCTTATAAATACGGTGAAGAATCACTTTATTATTTTAACAAACAAAAAGATTATCTCAATGCTTTAGCATCAGTGTATAATCTAGTAAATACCGATTTACAATTTTACAAAATATCTGAAAAGGAACGATATCTTGGTTCTGCAAAGAAGAGATTAAATGAATTATTAACACTTGTAGGAGCATTAGATTTACCAGAATGGGTAGCTACAAAGAATGTTACACTTGCGGGATTTGAGATTCTCTCACAAAATTTGGATGCAGCTGAGAGATTCATCAATGAAATACCCGATAGTGAAGATTCGCAAATAAAAGCAAATAAGAAAATGATTACACAATTACTTGAATTCTCAAGAAGAAAGAAATCTGAAGAAGAAAAAGATGAAAAAGAGATCTTATTCACTGAACCACTTTTGAATGAAATTGCTACTAATAAAGATGCTGCGAAAGTCATGGTTATGCATGTTCTCGAGTCAACAATGGAAGAATTAGTACAATTGCCACAACAAATCGATCCGATAAAAGCTGATATAAAATTAATTCTTCTAATCAATAATGCAGGATTAACTATTTACACAAAAATCTTTGATGTTCAAAAAATGAATCAACAATTGATTTCAAATTTCATTTCAGCAATTGATTCATTTGGTAAGCAACTATTTGGAACTACAGAACCCTATTTCTCTATAAGTAGAGGAAACAACATTATTCTTTATCAAAACGTAACTGATGATTTAAACCTAGCACTTATTGTTAGCCAAGAGAACTATGATGCTGTTATGAAACTAAATACACTCTCAAAAGAAATATCCGAATTTATGATCGATAAATCTCTAATTCTCAATAAAGAACTCGAAGAATCATCACCACTCTATAACTGGTTTGAAGAAAAAGTTGCTGAATTACTTAGTTAATTCAGCTTATTCACTATTTTTTTCAAAGCAAATAATTCGGTCTCGTTTTTAAGACCTCAATATTCGTCGAAAAATCGACGAAAGTAGGGGATGTCTAAACAAATATTTGTATAAATAACCATCTAAGTAAATGTTCCTTTTTATCAAAAAAAAAGAGCTAAATAAGTGATTTATTCATCACAAAATTCTCTGATATATTTAGAAGCGATTTCTAATAGCAATGGAATGAAAACCTTTTCTTTGCCAAGTAATTTTAACGTAGATTTAGGCAATTTAGATAAAAGGGAATTTCTTTTGACAGCAAGTAAGATAAGTCTGTCATTACAATCAGGAAGAAAAATAGATTTCATCCAAATTATGTTAGTTTGAGTAACAAAATAACTTAAGTCAATTCCTCCAATACCTAAATAATCTGATAGTTTCTCTGCAGTATCAGTGATCAAACCAGAAGATGCTGAAAAATTGTCTCTATTATCCTGTGGATGCAAATCTTCAGCCATAAGTAAACCATTATTATCTGTTAAAACACAAGACAGAAAATTGCTCTTTTTCTTTAATTCCAAAAGTATAATACTTAAAGCTGTACTGCGTGAAATATTAGGTTTAGTTAACTGTTTTTTCAATATCTTATCAAATGCTGCTTCTGGGTTTCCCATATTTAGTCACTATCAAGTTAATATTACCTTAAAATAAAGGTAAGATTCACATTGAATTTAGCGTATAATAATCTTATTCCATTTACATAAGATTGGTAATTTTCCGAAGAATAATAAGAAAATACAAACATTTAATTTGTTTCTGTAATTCAAAGGTGCTAATTCTTGACAGAAAATAACTCATTAGAGAAAATAGAAGGGATGATTGCTGCTTTAATGCAACAAATGAAAATCCCAGGAATAAGCTTAACAGTTGTACAAGATGGAAAAGCAATTTATACCAAAGGAATTGGTGCGAGATCAATAAAAGGTAACTTACCTGCAACACCAGATACTTTGTATGGAATTGGTTCAGTAAATAAATCATTTACTTGTATTGCAATATTGCAACTTGCTGAACAAGAAAAACTGAAAATTGACGATCCTGTTTCTAAATATATAGACTTCAAACTAGGTAAAGAAGACAAACCAGTGCTAATTAAACATCTTATGTCACATTCATCTGGAATTCCAGATCTTGGAATAGCTGCAGTCTTAATTCGAAGACATTCTTTTCCAGAGATGGAACTCTATGTTCCCATGAGTAGTTCTGAAGATTGGTTAATGCATGCAAATGCTGCACAAGGTGAAGTTTTTGATGAACCACTAAAACGCTTCTTCTATTTCAATGGTGGGTATGCTCTATTAGGATTAATAATAGAAGCAGTTTCAGGAATGAAATATACTGAATACATGGATGAATATATCCTGAAACCACTCTCAATGAAGCGTTCCACATATTTGAGAGAAGAATTCGAAAAAGAAGACGATAGAATGACTGCGTATGCAACAGTCAAAGGGATGGTAAAGGAATCTATTCATCCTTTTGATGAATTAATTTATGCTGCTGGAGGATTGCTTTCTTCAGTAAAAGAAATGGAAAACTATCTGCAGATGTTTCTTAACAAAGGAACCTTTAAAGGAAATGAAATCCTAAAACCGGAATCTCTCAAAACCATGTTAGAACCAATGATTGAGGTGCCACAAGGAGTTTTTGGGAAAACATACTATTGTTTTGGATTGGGAAAAACTGAAGATTTCTTTGGTGAGACTCTCTATACTCATGGAGGTTCTACAGCAGTATCAAGTGCATTTTTAGCTTTTATTCTGAAGCAAAAAATGGGTGTAGTTGTTGAAGGTAACGTAGGAGCAACACAAGGGGAATTAATAGCACAAGCATTACTTGCAAGTTTATTAGGAAAGAATCCAATGGAAGAGCATCCAACATTGAGACTTGAATCAAAACTAAATCAATTGGTAGGTTCGTATCAATCATATAAGGGAATCAATAAAATAGAGATAGTGAAAAATGGTCAACAACTGTATTTCAAAGACCATGAACAAGACTGCCCAACATTCCCAATAATTCCCTATACAGATACAAAAAAGAATTATAAATTCTGGATGCCAGCTGGTATAACTAAATTCCCTTGTGAATTCAGAATTGATTCAAAAACAGGCAAAATTAGTTTTATTTTTGAAAGAGGAGTTTACCACAAAATAGGACCTTTAAAACCAAAGAAGAAAGAGAAAAAGTAAGGTATTACCTTATTTTTTTTATTTTTTAACTAATATATCCAATAGAGTAAATTCTTCTGCTTTATTGTTTAAATTTAAGTCACTTGTCACAGGTGAGATACTAATATATTCTTTAGTTATTGCTTCTATGTCACTACCCTCTGGAGCTTCTTTGACAGGATCACCCCAAAAGAAATAATAATCGTTTTTTCTTGGATCCTTTCTTAATTCAGGTTTGAAAACAAGGAATTTATTTGCCAATTTAGTGATTTTTACAGGAGTATCATTTGAAGTATTATATGGAAAGTTAATATTTATGAAAGCCAATTTTTCTGGGAAATCCATCTTCAATACTTGTTTTGTTATCTTAGCAGAAATTTTAGCTGAATTACTAAAGGTTTCAGCAGTAGGAGTAACAAAGTAATTAGCAGGATTCATATGCATTGAAAATGCAATTGCTGGAACATCATAAAATGAAGCCTCAAAAGCAGCAGTACAAGTACCTGAAGTCATTACAATATGAGAAGAGATATTTAATCCTTGATTTATACCAGCTACAACTAAATCAAATGACCCTTCTTCTAATGTATTTAATCCAAAAATAAATGCATCAGCTGATGATCCAGATATAGAATAACAAGAGATATCCGGAGTTATTTCTTCTTTTCCTACACGAATAATTTGATTAATAGTAATGGCTTTTCCTTCAGCGCTTCGTTGGACGTTGGGAGTAATTATAGTTACATCTGCAAATTTAGCGAGCTCATAGTAAAGCTGTATTAAACCATTACTTCGAATACCATCATCACAAGTAAGAAGGATTTTTTTCTATCTGAAGACATAATGTTATTTTTCTAATCCATTTAGTTTTTAACTGTTGGTCTTAGTCAGATTATACAAAAAACGCTTTTTTGTCGAGAATTGACGAAATACAAAGATTAAAAATAGCGTTTAGAATTGAATAATTTAAACAAGAATGGTGAACTTATGCCTCCTACAACTAGCGAATTAGAATCAAAAGTGGTCGTTTTAGGATTATCACAGTCAGGAAAAACATCTATACGTCAAGTTGTTTTTGAAGGTTTTACTCCAGAAGCAACAGCACTAAATCCTGCAACAGTGAGAATCAATAGAAAGTTGTTTAATTTGGCCGGCGGGGCAATAAATCTTTTTGATATTGGTGGTCAAACTAATTATCTAAACGAAATTTTCCAACAATATAAGGAAAGGACTTTTACTGATGTAAGAGCAGCGATTTTTGTGGTAGATGTTTCAGATGCAGCCAATGTAATGAGATCAAAATATTACTTTGATTTAATGCTTAAGAGCTTAGGAGATATGAGTAAAAAAGCACGAATATATGTTTTTGCTCACAAAATCGATGTTGTCTCATTGAATAAACGCACTTCAATTGTAAAATCAATTGGAGATATTTTTGAAATAGAAGAATATGAAAATGTCAAAATTTACGGAACTTCAATATTTGATAATACAGTTTGGGAAGCAATGCAAGAAGTGCTTTCTTATGTTTATCCTCGAGATGGTGTAAAAACAACTGAATTAAAAGGAATTGTAGGTAATTATAACCTAGAATTCTTAGCGCTTTCAACCTCACAAGGATTGATACTATATTCAGAACCTGAGGTAGTTTCAGGAGTTAATTTTCAAAGGTTGAAAAATGAACTTGCTAAAGCATACTTCCCTGGAATGGTATTACAACAAGCAATTTTTGCTTACGGAAACTATACAGTCCTCATGAAAGAAGTTGCTGATGATTTAATTGTAACAACTATTTTTCCAGAAAAAACAGGGATTACTGATGCTCAAGATAAATTCAGTTATTTAAGTAATCAGATTAATAGTTTATTCCAACCTGATGAGCTCTTAGGACAAGCAAAGGCAAAGATGAAGAAAACTCTTGCTGACTATCTCAAAAAACATAAAATCAAAAATGTTAAAGAATTAGAAATAAGATTTGACACTAAAATTGGTGTTAAATGTGATGTTTGTGGAAAACAAATACAAAAATCTGTTTTAGAAATTGCACTAGAAAATTCAGAGCAACTAGAAAGAGGTATTAAAATTAGTTCTGGATTTGGTGCTACCTCTGTAGAAATTTATCCACTTCATGAATGTGTTGAAGGAATAAGAGAAATTCCGGTAATACTTGATAATAATTTAGAATACAGACGATATGATAAAAGTAGACCAATTTAGAAAGCGCATTCCTTAACTACTCAATTTATTCAAAAATTAAGATTCAGATTTCTTCTCTTTCTTAAGAAACTCAGCTAAATCCTTCATATCATCCTCTGATAGATCAAGACTTGCTGTTTGGATTTGGATCTGTTTGATTGCATATCTTTTACGTTCTTCTTTTATTCTCTCCATGAATCTGGAACTCTTTTTCTTCACGGATTGAGGTGTTTCTACTACTTGTTCTATAATTGGTTCAGGTTTTGGTTCCTCTACATTTACTAGAGCTTCAACTGGTTCTTCAACTTCGGCAGTAAGGTCAGGTTCTAATATAACTTCTGTATCTGGTTCAACTATATGAACAGATTCCGGAACAGGAGCTAAAACTTTTTCTGGTTTTGGAACTGGAGGAACTGGTTCAATTTCTTTTATTTCTTCAATATCATGTTTTTCTTTCAGTTTATTGACAAAAGTGAAAAAACTTTCTCCTTCTCGCTCAACAATTGGTTGTTCAACTTCAACAGATGCTTTTACTGCATCAATTGTTGGAGCAACAACAACTTCTTTAGGTTTAGGAAGGGCTTCACTAAGAGCCTTTACTTTAATTCTTTCTGTTGTATCAAGCGATTGAGAGAATTTACTAATAAGACCATAAAGGTTCTTTGTTTTATCCTCTGTAATAGGAGAAAATGAAGTGATTAGTAAGTAGTTCTTCTCCATACTGATAATCATGCCATGAATTTTTTCGTTAGAAGCGGTAACGACATTAACAGTTGAACCATTATCGAATTTATGTTCCCTAATACTTGCTTTAAATTCTTGTAAAGCAACAATATAATCAATGGACATTTCAACATGTACTGCTGATTGAGCAGAAGTTCCTATAACTGGAGAAAGAGTAGTCTTATCTATTAACACTATTTCAATAATATCATAATCACTGAGATCCAATTGGATAGTCGATTTACCATAAGTTGGCAATGTCCCACCATGTTCAGGTTTTAAGTAATCCATAAGTTGACGAATTCTTTGATCTTCTTGATGTTCCACTACGTAACTTTGAAATTCTTCACTTTCCTCGACTTTCTTTCCGAGATCCTCAATTAACTCAAACCGTTGTATATTCATATCTGCTTCTTTCATGAGTTTATAGACTAACTCTATCAAACTTTCAGCATAATATATACTACTAGATTCAAATTGGATGTCGTATTTAGGATCATCAAATGATTCTTTGACTTTATCTAGTAAAGTAACAAGTTCTTCTGGTTGAATCATATCCACTTTATGGCAAAGAACTGCTATTTTTCCCTTAGGATTCTCTTTTTTGAACTGACGAATTGTAAAACTAAATCTTCGTTCTGATTCTTCGAAAAATTCAGGATGAGTCATATCAATGATCCATAAAAGCAATTTAACATTAGAGAAAACAAGATGACGGAACTGTGTAACAGCTTCATTCCAATAACTTTCTTGACCTCCAGAATCTACAACTATATTCTTCTGATCCACATCAATGAATTGACGCTCATAATGAATTGTAGCCATATAACCTTCGACTTCTTCCGGTTTCTTACCAAAGAACACAACATCCTTTATAGCTGTTTTACCAGCTTGTTGTAAACCCATAAAGAGAATTTTATCCTCATCTTTCGGTTTACCATCTTTTTGTTGTAGTTCTTCAAATAAGTATGACATGTCGATCACTGGAATTTGTGTTTGCGGTTTACTGTGGTCTTTTAATCTTTTGTCTTGATATCAATATTACTATTTATACAATATTGTCGTTATTGATATTTCTTGATCTCTTTTTTATCTTTTTTAACGTTATTTTGAGCTGTTAACATTATGATAACAGAACGTCTACGTAATTTCTGAAGATGTTCTTCAACTACCGATAATGGGGCTCTACCTTGAAGTGCTACTATGAGCTCATCAATTTCCAAGAACATAAATTCCTGATTTGCGAGTAAAAATCCACCAGCTTCTATGTCAGCAAGAACTATTAATGTTAAATTCTCAAATCCTCCACGCATTAAAGGATTTGGTAATTGAATTCCATGGATAAATCCAATCATATCCTCGTTAGGTAAATTAAGAGAACCGATTCTTCGTCTTTCGTCGTGTTCCTCAAATCCAAGGGAAGAATAAGCTTGATCTGAAATTTTCAGGAGAAAATTTTCATAACCAATTCTCATTCTTGGTTTATATAATGAAGTCTCAAGAGAGTGAATTCCTACTAATGGTATTGGTCCTTTCTTTTGGTCAAATATAGACAATACAACACCAGGTGAAACTTTCTCCATATTTTCAATGATATCCTCTTCGGTTACTTTCTCCATAAGTTCTTCAAATGGTCTAGCTCGAACAACTCTATAAATAACAAAACCCACGACTAATGAAAATAGAACTGCCGAAGCAATTATAATGATAATCCATTGTAAAGATAATCCAGATAGAACTACAATATGAAGGACATCACTGTTAATAGTGCTACTATAGAAATTAGCTTCAATATGAATGATGAATGAATGTTCTCCTTCCTCTTCTACAAAGAATCTTGTGTTAAAGGTAATTTGGTAAATTTGGTTTGCTTCGTCAATGCAAGTATAGAATATGTCTTGATCATTACCGTCAACACTTATGTAAAGAATCTCTTGTGAGCTATCATTAAGATTATCGAATAATTGTAGAGTCATGGTGAAATTCTCACCAAAAATAATTGTTTCACTTGTACTCAGAATAGCAATATAGCCATCAAGTTTGTCAATCTTAAGATTTACAGAAACAGAATGGTTATTCTCTATTATTTGCCAGAAACGTACTTCGATACCAGTTAGTTGATTATTAGTAACATTAGTTCCATATATAGTAATAATATATTCTGTATTTGTGATATTACTAACGTTTACTGATAAATTCAGTAAAACATCTTCCTTAATTATAGCAAACGACATATTTTCAATTTCATCGTTTGTCCATCTATCTGTAATATTGACTATAATAGTGAAATTCTCACCATAAAGCATAGTATGATTGCAATTATCAGTGAAATCATTCGGTGTAATATAGTCAATAGATAAATCATCAACAATAAAGACATAATTTGCTTCGATTGAGTTAGTATATAACCCTCCACCAGTGTCATCTTCAAGGAAAATATAGAGTTTATGCACTCCATCGTCTAGGGGAATAAGTAAATCCCAAGGGTCACTTAATGAAGTTAAATCGGGATTATTGTCCCAACTATAATAAAATGATGATAAGTCACTTGATACGACATTGAAATCAATTGTAGAATTTCCTCTAACATAAGAATTGTTTATTAATCCAATTAATTCATAGACAGGAGCTGTAAAATCTAAAAAGAATAAATAAACATGGGTTCGTTCATTGCCTACTATATCACGTGAATAGACTGTCAAAGTAGCTTCTGTATATGTTATATACAATCCCAGTAGATAAATTGTAAAATTTGTGTCAATTTTTACGCTTGGTCCAGCATCTAAATTCCATTCAGTTGTTATGAACTCTATTGTGTTGTTAGATAAATCTTCAATATTGAACCTTAATGCTGTTACAAGATTAATTTTTGATTCATTGCTAATGAATTTCAAAGTTATATCTGGTGAGGTATTATCAATTGTAAACCAATAGATTATCGTTTTATAATTTCCTAGACTATCATTTGCTTTTATTATCAAAGTAGCAAAACCTTCAATTGAAGGCAAAATAAAACTGTCTGAGAATGAAAGATAATCACTAGAATTCCAGCTATAGTAGTTATTAATTATTGGATCATCATCCGTTAAGACAACTGTAACTGTTGAATCAGCAGGTACATATTTACTACCATCTGGAAGAGTTACTAAATCTGCAATACTAACTAATACTCCTGGACTTGAGATATCAATAGTAAATGTAATATAATATTTGTATGAATTACCTGCAATATCTATAGCTATTATTGTTAAGTTATGTAATCCCTCTTCAACAGAACCTAAATAGTAGTTAATTATTGCAGAATAAGTAACATTTGCAGCACTATCAAGAGAAAGGTAAATTTGCAATTGATCTGATGTTGTCCAATTATCTGATATTGTAAAGCTAAGAGTTGTCGCTTGTAAAAATCTAGTATCATTATAATCGGGATCTGATGGAGATTGAATTATAGTTGGTTTTTCACGATCCACTATAAATTTGAAAACGAATTCGTATTGAAGATTTTGCAAGTCACCTACTATTATCGTTAACCAATATGTTCCTGGTGTCTGTGAAAGAGCATCTCCACCACTTAATGTTAATATGTCACTAATAACAGTCCCAGAACTCCAAGGATCATTTCCCCAGAAATACTCGCATGTTAGATTGTAATTGACTATAGTGACATTAACAGTATCTCCACCGTAATAATAGGAACCATTCACCATCGTCTTTAGTTCAACCAAAAGAGCATCTGCACTAGTATTAAATCTGTAAACTTTTTTTCTAGAAAGATTGAAACTATCTTCAGCGTAAACATACAGATAATGATATCCGCTTAGAGAAGGCATATAGGTTCTATATGTATCACCTTCAATTGGATTCCAAGTAGAATTACTATTTCCATCCCAATGGTACAGTATCTCCAAATTACTTCTATCAGTTATTTCAACATCAATATTCTTAAAGGGGGGTTGATCAGTATTGTTTACCACATTTTTTAGTGAAATTATAGGAACAGAGTTATCAAAATCGAAGTAATAATTTACCTCCTCAGATAAGAAGTCATCTGTTATGTTTATTGTTAATTTATGGATGCCATTAAAATCCCTAAATAGTGGAATATCATACGGACTTGGAAAGAATACTTGTGAGTCCTCATCATCCCATTCATAAAGAGCTAAATCTATATCATAAATACTAAAATTAAGTACTTGACCATCAGTAACAATTGAATTATTCAAAGGACTATGTAACTCAATATTGATTAACGAAGTATCGTAACCAACTCGATAAACAGCTGTTGCATTATTATCATAATAATCAATAGCTTCTATTGTTAAAGTATGCCATCCAAAAGTTAGTGGTAAAAAGACAATCTCTGGAGAATTGAATTTTTCAAACGTCTCACTATCCCATTTATAGTTATTTTCTAAAGAATTAGAAACGGTTATTGTAGCATTTGATGGACTATAATAAATTGTGTTATTAGTAAATCCTGTTAAGTCAATTCTCGGAATATTCTCCTCATACATTAAGAGCTGGATGCCTAGTATTGAACTAATGTCGCGAAATCTGTAAGTTTTATCATAAGTATTGTTTACATCATCAACTTCCCATTCCAGGTCTGATCCCATTTGGATTTCTCCAGTTACCAATTCAACACTTCCAAAAGAAGTATTTATATCTCTCATAACTTCATAGGTTAATCTCAATCTGTTACCAGCAGGGATTGTCACTGTACTAGCAATATTTGCTTCAAAAGTAGTGCCTTGATTTGGTGTATCATCAAAATAATTCTCAGTTGAAGTTATATATGTTGTAGTATTATCTGCTGGGTTAAAACTGTCAATTGTGATTCTCATTGTCCAATTTGTTGATCCACTTGGCGTAACATCTCCATGGACTAAAAAGAAGATTTTCCCTTGAATTTTAGTAACAAAATCAAAAATGGGACTAAAAACTGTTGAATTAATGTGTTCGCCATTTATTAAGCTCTTACTACGTAATTGTTGATAAGTATCAACTGGAGGCCAAAAAATATCTGGGTCAGAAGAACCAGAATATTGTTGAAAATTTGCATAAACGCTATTTTCTTCATCACCTTTAACATCATCAAATTCCTCCCATTCGAAAACATAACCATTATCATCTATATCAACAAAATTATCTTGGGTGAAGAATGCTCTTGTTTTAAAACTTCCACTTGTGTTTATTGTATTAGCAATCTCAAGAGGGATAAGAATATTTTCATCTATAATTGATAGATGAGGAGATAGTTGAGTTTCAGTTAAGTTGTCAACAGAGGGATCTTCTCCATTAATTTCTGAATAATAAATTAATGAATTGATAAATAATATCAGTAAAAATAGACAATATATTTTTGATAGTTTTTTCAACAATCGAGACCTCGTTTTAATTTCATTTTTAACCTAGTATATGCTTTTTTCAAAAATCATAAATTTAATTCTTAGGAAAAAATCAATTAATCCATCTTGTTCAAAGATTCTTTCTTTAGTCTTATTTTAATGAACGACAAAACAAACTTTTAAGTATTTATAATGTGGTAAAAAAAAATCAAATATAAACAGAACTTGATGGTTCTTCTGGTTCATCACGATTATTGTTTTCTTTTTGTTCAGTAATGTAATGGTTTAAATTAAAAGCTGAAAAAAAAGAAATATTAATAGCTGATTTTAACTCATCAATACCCTCACCTGTAAGATTGGAAACTTTGATAGTATGAATGTCTACAATATTTTTATCAAGACCTGTTTTCTCCAAGATGAGATCTCTTACAAAGGTCTTTGCTTCTTGCATATTCTCATCAGTAACCATTCGGCCTTCTTGATCTAAATGAGTTCCTAGAATTATTATACTTGTATATGGCTGAACTATCTCTCTCTCAATGGCTCTACCTAACCAATATTCCAGTTCCAGAAATGTTTCGATGTCTGTTAAATCAAAAGTTAGAATTAATGATAAAACAACTTTAATTGGCGCTACGTGGAAGTATAGATCCGCTGCATCCTCGAAAGCTAACCCTTCACCCATCCTAGCTCTCCCTTTTTGACCAGGCATGATAAAGATTTGTGAACTTGTTCTAATGAGATATTCTTCAATGTTTGATTGAAAAATAAAGTAATCCCATTCCAAATTTACTGATTTCTTCATAGTTGCATCGCTAAGATTGAAAAAGGATTTTCCTTTAAATTCAGTTATACTCATGGCAGTATGTGTTTTACCTGTATTGCCATCACCAATAAATACAACACCTCCAGTGCAAATAATTTTACTCTCAGTAAATCGAATCAATTTAGCCATATTTGCATCCTGAATCATCAATTAATCAGCCCCAGTTTAATTTTTCTTTAAATTCAATTGCGTTGTATTGTTTTTAGTATGAATATTTTTAACTAATTCAACCCTATTTTTATCGGCACAATTAATTTTCTGTCGCATCATATAAATAATTATAGTTGAACGCAAAACTGAATTATGGAAAAATTAGATTTCTTATGAATCAATATCTAAGTTTTTCTTATGTGAAAAGTTAAAATAAAAGGAAAGAAATTGATTATTATTCAGAATAAATTAAAACAATAAAAAATGAATCAGATAACTTAATGGTGAATTAAAATGGCTTACTTTAGAGGAGATCCTTCAAAATATCTCATTAAATTTGTTGATGGAAAAAGAAGACGTGCTGGTTTAGGTTTAAGCTTCTTCTATTTCAAGATGAACACAAGCATTGCAGCAATTCCTGCATTGACAAATGATTCTGGATTTGTGTTTAATGAAACAACCAAGAATAAATAAGCAATTACTCTTCAAGGACGTTTCACTTACAGAATTAAAGATCCTAAGAGGATGGCTACAATTCTTGACTTCCAAATACACCCCCGAACAAGACAATATCAAACTGAAGATCCAGAAAAACTCGAGTTAAGAATAAGAAATGTTATTCAGGTTAGAACTCGAAGTGAAGTTGAGAAAATGGTTTTGGAAGATGCATTGGTTGCTTCCGAGAAACTAACTAGTGTAGTTTTGGAATCAGTAGAAGGGCAAGCGATAATAAAAGAAATGGGGATAGATATTCTCTCAATCACTTTTCTAGCAATTACTCCTACACCTGAAATTGCTCGAGCGTTAGAAGCTGAATATAGAGAAAACTTGCAAATGAAAGCAGACAAAGCTATTTATGAAAGAAGAGCTGTAGCAGTGGAACAAGAAAGCAAGATTAAGGAAAACGAACTCAATTCACAAATTACTTTGGAAAAGAAACGAAAAGAATTGATTGCATTAGAAGGAGCAAACATTATTAAAGAAGCAGAGTTTCACGCAAAAGCAAAAGAAACAGAGCTTGCAGCTTACAAGAAATTAGCTCCTAATGTATTACTCGCTCTAGCACTCAAGGAAATAGGTGAAAACGCAGAGAAAATAGACACCTTAACAATAACACCAGACATACTTGCTTCGATTCTAAAAGAGACCAAAAAATAGCAAGGTAATGTAGATGGTCAAGATTGACAAAATAGTTGTTGTAACCAAAAAAACTTGGTTAGAAGAACTTATAGAGCGATTCAATACGAAATCACAAGCAAAATTTTACATAGAACACATGGGTGGCTCGTTCGAAGATTATGAAGCTGCCCATAAACAATACTATGTATCACTTGATAAGCTGAAAAAATCAATGCCACTGGATATTAAATATCAAATGATCGAAAAATCATTTCTCCCAAATTTTCTCTTTGGACCAAATAACCTAGTCGTTTGCATCGGTCAAGATGGATTAGTAATTAATACTGCAAAATATCTCGAGAATCAACTAATAATTGCAGTGAATCCTGATCCGGAAAGGTTTGACGGTGTCATGATACCATTTTCTGTTGAACAATTTCCTAAAATATTGAAGAAAGTGGTAGACGGCGATCATTCGGTAATTAGAGTAACAATGGCAGTTGCAAAACTAAACAATAATCAACAACTATATGGTGTAAATGATTTATTCATTGGTCACAAATCACATGGTTCCGCTCGTTATTCAATTACATTCAAAGGAAGAACCGAACCTCATAGTTCAAGTGGGATAATTGTATCAACAGGTGCAGGTTCATCTGCTTGGTTTAAATCTATCATAACAGGTGCAATAGGTTTAGTAAATCAATTCAGAAGAAACGATGTTTGGTTGGAGCAAGCTACTGAAGATGAATATCGTTTTCCATGGGATGCAAGTTATCTCTCCTTTGCAGTAAGAGAACCTTTCATCAGTAAAATCTCCGAAGCAACAATGATTTATGATACAATCTACTCAGATGATGAATTAATTATAGAGTCAAATATGCCAGAAAATGGAGTCATTTTTAGTGATGGTATACAAAAAGATTTTCTCGAATTTAATTCAGGTACTATTGCAAAAATTGGAGTAGCTGATAAAAAGGCGAATCTGGTAGTTCGATAAGAAATGATAAAAAGGTGAAACAATACTTCACCTTTACTTTTTCCAATATCTTAAAACATCAACAATTAAACGAACTGCTGCACCTTTGCTTCCTTGAGGATTATAGTCCTTGTCGCTTTCTTGTCCGGAGACACCAGCAATATCCATATGAATCCAAGGAAATTCCTCTACAAATTTACTCAAGAATCTTGCAGCTGTGATTGCTCCACCAGGACGACCGCCTGTGTGTTTAAAGTCCGCAACATCGCTTTTAAATTGTTGATCATACACTTTCCATAATGGCATACGCCAGATGCGTTCACCACTAGTTTCAGATGCTTTCTCAAGTATCTCTGCTAAATCATCATCATTTGCAAAGTAACCAATGGCATGATTGCCTAAAGCAACACTTATTGACCCAGTAAGGGTAGCAAAATCAAACATAGCTTTTGGTTTGTAGTTTCGAGCTGCATAAGTTAGGGCATCATTGATGACCATCCTTCCCTCTGCATCAGTGCTAACGACTTCTATAGTCTGTCCACTGTAACTCTTGACGATATCTCCGGGATGATAAGCTTTACCAGAAGGCATGTTGTCAGTTGCAGGAACAACTCCTACAATCCTTAAATCTGGTTTTAATTGTGCAATGGCTTCCATTGCAGCGATAACAACAGCTCCACCGGTCATATCAGCCTTCATGCTGGGCATACCTTGGCTTGGTTTTAGACTTATACCACCTGTATCAAAAGTAATAGCTTTGCCAATTAAAGCAATAGTATCAACATCTTTCTTCTCAGAACCATAATCCATGATAATGAATTTGGGAGGTTCTTCAGTTCCTTGAGCGACAGCCAAAAAGCTATGTAATCCAATTTCCTCGGATTTTTTACGATCAAACACGGTGGTTTTGATGCCATATTCTTTATCTAATCGTATTGCTTCCTCAGCTAATTTTGTGGGGGTGATGTCATTTGCTGGACCCCAAGCCATTTCCCTACAAAAGTTGACTGCTTTTGCGATTACTTTGCCAGATTTTACTGCTGCTTTCAAAGCTTTTTCATCAGCATCAGAACTAAAGATGACGAGTTCTTCTATGTGCTTGAACTTATCCAAATCTTTTGTCTTATATTTTAAATTCTGGAAACTACCCATGATTATCCCTTGGACAAGAGCTTCTGCAACATCAGCAAGTGGAATTTTGTTTCGTAAGAAATGATTAAAACTAATAGCTACTTTCTTGACATTAAGATCTCGAGCTTTTCTAGAAGCATTGCCTAAAGCTTTTCTTATACTCTCAGCTTTAAGCTCTTCTTCCTTGCCTAACCCAACAAGAAGAAGACGTTTTGCTGGAAGTTCACCTTGAGTATATGTGAAAAGAAGCTCGCCGGATTCACCTTTAAAGTCATCAAGCTCAATAATTTCCTTAACGACCTTGCCAAGAGAACCTTTATCTTTCCCAACTAAGGAATCATCCTTAGCTTTCTCAACAGCACCAACTATAATTAATGGTGCATCAATTTTTTCTAAAACAGAAATCACTGTGGAAACTTTCATTTCAGACACATCTGATAATTTTCTGATGTAAAGGAAAAAGTAACCTTACTTATATTTTGTTATAAGCAAAGGAAAAGAAAAAAAAGAAGAAAAATAGCAATCTTCAGGAGAATTCTACATCATTTGTTTCATGAAAGCAATCCCTTCTTCACTAAATTCTAAGTCAAGAACAACTTCTTTGGTTCCTTTAGTAATAAGAGAAGTAAATGGTTTAACCCACCAAGTAGGAGGATCTTCAATACCCTTTGGTTGAATGAAATTGAAAATAAGTTCAACTGCTTGTTGCATAACACTTTCATCTTGACCCTTAAGAATATCAGCGAAAACATGTTGAGAAACAACTTGCTTTATGGTTTTATCCAGGTAATCAGCAGGTTTCAAATCAACAGATCTCTTAGGAGCATTACCCCCAATAGTTAGATCCGGTGTATTAAGAATTAATTTAACGCTCATAGTTAACCCCAAACACCATATGTTAGTAGGAAGCAAGTGAAAATAAGGACAAAATAAACTTAATAAACCGTTGGTGTAGGCAAAGAAAAAAATGGTGAAAAAAGACTCACCATTTATTGTATTTTATTTTTTCCTCTTTGAAACGATCAACTGGTTCCTTTTTCTCAGAAGGATAACCTATTGCATTCAAAGAAAGAGGAAATACATCCGATGGGAGCCCTATTAAATCAGTAATACCAACAACTCGTTCTTGAATTGGATAAACACCCAACCAAACTGCTCCAAGACCTTTGGCATGAGCAGCAAGAAGCAGATTCTGGGTTGCAGCAGAACAATCTTGGACCCAATAATCGCAATATTTCTCAGTAGTAACTTTGGCACAAATCAAAATTGCAATTGGAGCTTCTTTCAACATTTTCGAGTAAGGATGAAACTCTGGTATTTTGTCTAAAATCTTGCGATCGTCAATGACTATGAAATACCATGGTTGATTGTTGCCTGCTGAAGGAGCTTGCATAGCAGCCTTTAATAGATCGTTAATATCCTCCTTAGAAACAGGTTTATCAGTAAATTTACGAATGCTTCTCCTTGTAAGAATTCCTTCCATCATTTCCATTTTTTTTACCTCAATAATAGTTTGTTTTAGCTATTCATAAAAATTGCTTATAGAACTAGTTTAACAATTCTCTAGATATTAATTAATAGTAATGAGTTAAAATCTTAAGATTCAAATCCTCAAAATGTAATATAATAAACTTAAATTTGCGATTATATTCAGAAAAAATATATAATAAGAAAAGTACAAGTTTAATTTGGCTGTTATAATGAGGTGTTTTACGAGAAATGCATTGTTGATGTTACTAATAACAACAGTTTTTTTCGCTAATGTAATCACACTGCACCCTTTAAAAACAGAAGCAGTTACTTATAATTTTACTTTGTCTGGATTGGAACATGGTGGAGGAGTTAGGCCTGATTATTTCAATTTCTTTAAACAACATTTATCTCGAATAGGAATTCAACTAGATATTCGCATTGTTGATTTTCCAACATATGTTCAAGAATTGTTATATACAAGGAATTTTGACATTACGTTTTTAGGTTTATCAGGAGGAGGTTATGACCCGGATTTTACTGGAATTTATAATGAAAATGGATCATTGAATATTTTTGGCTATGACACATCAATGGATTGGGATGATGATTTAGGAACAGGTGTAAATGAGTGGTATCTGAGAGAAGGAACGAAAATAATGCCCCCAAATTCTCCCGAAAGAATTCAGCACTACTGGGCATGGCAAGATTACCTGATGGATAAAATCTGTCCAATGTTACCGGCATTTTCACCTCAAACAACTATGGCATATTGGAGCAATTTAGAAGGCTATAATTATACAGATAGTATTTTGCAGTCATGGGGTAAGATGTCTTGGGATGGGTCTCATGAAGGACAAGTAAGTACCGATGAATTAGTAATAACTGATGCTGCTTGGACTGATTTAAACCCACTATCCCAAGAGTATACTTCCTCAAATTTCATTAGCAGTGCTTGCATGGATTCCCTAATTTCTTTCGATGGAGATCAAATTGTTTGGCCACATCTGGCAGAAAGCTATACCCATATTAATGATACACACATCAGAATAAAAATAAGAGAAGGAGTAAAATGGGCTTCTGATTATGAAGGAAATTTTACCAATGAATATTTAGATGTTGAAGATGTTTATTTCACATTTTATAGTTGGAAATACCTCTCAAATGATCAACATCTCTATGATTGGATAGAACATATGGAAATTATAGATAATTACACATTAGATATCTACATAGATGGGAATCAAATCACCGAAGAAAATGAGCCATATGCTCCGTATTTATCTACACTGACAGATTTAATCCTGCCGGAACACTATTTGAATCAAACCCAGTTACCAGATGGAGTAACACCTGACAGTAATCATACTTCTTGGGAGATTTTTAGTAATCATTGTTTTGGAACTGGGTTGTTCGAAATTAGCCAATTCTATGAAGGTATAGAGACAATTCTTACAATAAATCCTGAAAGTTGGAGATTAAATACCTCCATAACAAGTGATCCAAACCTAGAATGGAATAGACGATTCGGAGATTTCTCAGGTGGGCTTGATCAATTAAGAATAAGAATAATGCCCGATCTACAAACAGCACTCCTTGAGTTTGAAGCAGGGAAGGTTGATCTTCATTCTATAGGATGGAATCCTGATAAAAAAGATGAGTTTCTAACGGATATCAGATTTGATTTGCAGTACAAATCGACCGAATCATTTTCATTTATTGCTTATAATATGAGAGAAAATCGTCCTCATATTGGTAGTAGAGAACCATGCCCCCTTGATGATTCAATCACTATTGGATTAGCAGTTAGGAAAGCAATATCATATGCAATTAATTTAGTGGAAATTAATAGCAATATCCATGAGGGAGAATATGCTATTTATTATACTCCATTATCTCCAAATTCTGGTGTTTGGATTAATCCAAATGTTATTCGTTACAATTATAATTTACAGAAAGCAAAATATTACATGGATCTAGCAGGATATGCTGTCGATTATACGCCTGCAACAGGAATATCAAAAATGATCTCTGGGTATACTTATTTTATTGCAATATCAACTATCCTTTGGGTAGTAACTGTTTTCATAAAAAGAAAAAAAAATTATGATATTGAAAGCTGAGATAAATGGCTGACACAAAACAAGAAGAAAAGGATGAAACAACTTATTGTCAAGCTTTTAAGAAGAATAAATGCACTAATTGTGTGTTAGAAAACAAATTAAATTGTAAATGGGAAAGAAAACTACTATGGCAATTTCAAAGAGTCTTTTCTCCATATCTACTCGTATCAACAATAGGTATGGTTCTCTTTAGTATCTGGTCCGGAATTAGAGTTTATTCGATAATTTATACTAGTTTTCTTGTAGTATATTTCTTCATCATCAGATTAAAGGTACTGTGCTCTCATTGTCCATATTATGAACAAAAGAAATTCATGGAACCATTACCAAAAATTTGGAAATATCAATCGAAACCAATGAACATCTTAGAGAAGATTGTTAATTTTACCGGTCACTTTTTCTTTTTGCTGTTCCCAACAACAATTCAAACATACGGAATATGGTTCTTGTTAACAAAGGTAAGTGATTTTAAAAATCATCAACTGATTATGTTTTCTATTTTCTTAGGAGTGACAATTCTAACTGGAATCTATTACGCTGTAGGATTGGCTTCAAAACTATGCTCAAAATGTGTGAATCTTCATTGCCCACAAAATAGGGTTCCGAAGAATTTAGTTAAATTGTATTCCGCCCGTTTTTAGAGTCAAACCACTGACAAAAATTAAATTTTAAAGATAGAAAATGATATAAACCTCGATGGTTTATATTATTGTTTGAGAGTTCATTAGTCTCGAAGAAATGGATGGCTGAGCTAAATGAAGAAAGGGTATAGTTTACTATTAGTAGTATTAGTTCTTACAAGTTTTTGTTATATCTATTTGAATACTAACACAGTAGAATCTAAAGCTCCATTTTTTACATTGGTTTTTAAAACAAATGGAGGAGGAGTAAGACCGGATTATGGGTATTTACTCAGAGATCAATTGGCTAGAATCGGAATAAATCTAGAAGTAATCATCCAAGATTGGCCGACATTTGTAGGTGAATTACTCGTCTATAGAGATTTTGATATTTGTTATACTGATTTATCTGGAAGAAGTGCTGATCCAGACTTCACTGGTGTTTATAATGAAAATGGCTCACTCAACTTGTTTGGGTACCATACAAGTATGGATGGGGATGAGTGCCTAGGAACAGGGTTGAATGAGTGGTACATGAGACAAGGTAATTTGATCATGCCCCCAAATTCAGAGGAACGAAAACAACATTACTGGGCGTGGGAACAGTATCTTATGGATAAGATCCTACCTCTACAACCAACATTCACACCTCGAACATATATGGCTTATTGGCCAGAATTGGAAGGATATAATTTTTCAGAAGGAATTCTTCAATCTTGGGGGAAGATGTCCTGGGACACCACACATACAGGACAAGTAGATTCTAAAGAACTTGTAATTGCAGATGCTGCTTGGTCTGACTTAACACCAATTTTTGAGCATGACTCTGCATCTGATTTTGTTGTGAAAGCATGTTATGATCCTTTAATCTGGTATGATAATGATCTGAGTGTTTGGCCGCATTTAGCAGAAAACTTCACAATGCTGAATGATACTTGGTTGAGAATAACTGCAAGACAAGGCGTTAAATGGCAAAATGATTCAGATAGCTTGTTCACCAGTGAGTATTTCGATATTCATGATGTTTACTTCACCCTTTATTGTTGGAAATATGTATCTAATGACCCATATTTGTATAACTGGATCGCTAAAATGGAAATCCTCGATCAATGGACAATGGACATTTTTATTGATGGTGATCCAGATACACGACATCAAGACCCATATGTTGACTTCTTACCAGCTATTAGCACTATAATCTTGCCAGAACACTTTTTGAACCAAAGCCAACTACCAGATGGGAAAACTCCTGATATTACTCATCCATCCTGGATTTCATTAGCTACACAATGCATTGGAACAGGTCTGTTTAGTATCAGCAATTATACTATAAGCTCTGAAACCACATTATGTGTTAATCCTGAGAGTTGGTGGATTGATCCAACAATAACTGATGATCCAAACCTAAATTGGGAGTCAAGATTCGGAGATTTCTCCGGAGGAATAAATCAACTAAGAATACGAATAATTCCTAATGAGCAGATATCTCTCTTAGAATTTGAATCAGGAAAAATTGATCTTCTTGATATTACTTCTTTACCTGATAAGAGAGGGGATAGTTTTTGTTGCGATTATTTTGCAATCCAATCTGATCTCACTTGGAATTTTGGTTTCTTTGGTTATAATATGCGAGAAGTAAGACCTGTGATTGGTAATCGTGCACCAGCTCCTTGTGATCCCTCTATATCTATTGGTCTTTCAATAAGGAAAGCAATTTCCTATGCTATGAATAGAGAAGAAATGAATAACATCGTTCATGGAGGAGAATATGCAGTAGTGAATCATCCAATTTATCATAAATTAGGTGTATGGTGTAATCTTGATATAATTGAATATAATCATAACATTCAGGAAGCAAGAAAATACGTGAAAATAGCAGGTTTTGATTTGGGTTGGCTTGGAACAAATGGAACTGATTTATCATTAATCTCTGTTATTGGAGGAATGCTGATTCTATGCACTGCTTCCATTTGGTCTATTAAGTCAAGAAAAAGAAGATAATGAGGAGTTAAAAATAAACAAAATAACGAAGCGAGTAATCTTTGTTAGCTTAGCTTTGGTAATCTGCTGCTCAAACTTGGCATTAATTTCAACAACAAAAGTGGATTCCTTTGAACCATTCTTTACTTTAACAGCTAAATCATATGGCGGAGGAGTAAGAACTGATTACCTAAATTTATTGCGAGATTATTTGAGAAATATTAACATTGAACTTGATATCCAACTTCTTGGCTGGTGGGATTTTTTCGGGTTTCCTCCTTATTGGGGCGCTGATGTTTTTTATGTTAGTCTATCCGGTGGTGGTGTTGATCCAGACTTCACCGGAGTCTATAATGAAAATGGCTCTCTCAATAATATGATGTTTGGCTATCATACTAGCATGGATTGGGATGAGGAATTAGGAACTGGTAAGAATGAGTGGTACATACAAAATGGATTAGAAATGATTTCTAATGATTCACAAGAACAAATAAATCAATGCTGGGAATGGCAGCATTATATGATGAATGAACTTTTACCTTGTTTACCTCTTTTTTCCCAAACCTCCAATAGAAGTACATATGAATTACTTTTTTACAATTTACATGAAAGCAGACCAGTGATTGGAAGTGATCAACCAGCTGTTGGTTTCTCAGATATTTCTTTAGGTCTTGTTATTAGAAAAGCTATTTCTTATGCAATTAACCGAGAAGAAATAAGAAAAGTGGTTTTAGGTGATGATTATGAGATAATCCATCATCCTACGAATCCCACATTAGAAGAATGGTTGAATCCAAGTAGTATCCGTTACTGTTACAATCTTGATGCAGCTCGAGAGCTAATGTATATTGCCGGATATCAAGTTGGTTGGTGGGATGTTACATATCCAGATTGGCAGGAAGTTTGTCCAAATAATCCAACTACAATAAGTGTATCTAATTATGGATTTAGAATAGCTACAGAATGTCTAATGCTAATTTCTATTATCTTCTTATGCAATATGAGAAGAAAGAAAAAACTAGGGGGGAAAAATGAATGAATCAGAAAAACAAGAAATCAATTATTATTATCTTATCATTAGTTGTAACAATAAGTTTAGTGCCAAGTACAATACCAAAAACTGAAAGTATTGATCCAATATTTTTTTTAGAAGCTAAATGTTACAAAACTAAACATCTGGATTACCTAAATTTGATAAAACAACAATTAGCAAGAATTGGCATTCACCTTATTATAGAATATGTTAACTTGTCAGAAATTGGTTTCCTTGGAGGATTAATAGCTTTTCGAGACTTAGATTTTGAAATATTAGAATTTCCATGTTCCGCTTTTGATAATCCGTTTAATCCAGAACTTTATTCAGAAAATGGTTCTTTAAATCTTGCTGGTTACCGCACCTACATGGATTGGGATGCGGAACTAGGAACAGGTAGGAATGAATGGTATATTCAAACTGGTTCTCAAATGGAACCAAATGACTCACAAGCAAGAATCAATCTTTGTTGGGAATGGCAGCACTATATGATGGATGAACTCTTATCTTGTTTACCACTTTTTACTCAAAAAAATAACCGTAGTTCATATGAAATTATCATATTCAATATGCGAGAAGTAAGACCTATCATTGGTAGTCGAATAGACGCACCGGGCTATCCAGAAAAGACACTTGGTTTAGTTGTAAGGAAAATAATCTCATATGCTATTAATCGTGAAGAAATCAGAAGAGTTGTTCTTGGTGATGATTATGAGGTAATTCATCACCCAACAAATCCATCTTTTGACGATTGGTTGAGCCCAAATAGTATTCGTTATTGTTACAATCTTAAAGCTGTTGGAATTCTAAAAACTATAGCAGGATTTGACATTGCTTGGTGTGGATCAATTGAACCAATTACAAGTTGGCCAAGTTGGGAAGAGTTTTGTCCTAGTAATCCTACATCAGTCACTGTTGATGGTTTTAATCTATTATTAATAGTAGGAGTTCTAACAGTTTTTTCAATATCGTATAGTATTTGTAAACTAAGAAATAGAAGAAGAAAAGATATCCTGAATTGACATTCAAGTTCTTGTTTTTCTGAATGACCTTCATTTTTGAGCAAATTTAATAAGAAGTGAAGAAATCATCAATTTGTGGTTGAACAATTGACTTCAAGTGCTTCAGAGTACAAAATTGAGCAATTTACAATTGAGAAAGAGAATTTTGCAGAGCTCTCAAAGCTAATTACTCAAGCGTTCTTAAGTGATGAATCAGCTATAGAGGAAGGCGCTTCTGTTGCTTTTTCAGAAGAGACGTTTAACACTATGTATGGGGCTCCTTCAATTGACAAGGATTTATTCATAAGAGCAATTCATAAACCAACAGGACAAATTGTTGGTTTCTTAGGGGCAATTCCTCGCAATCTTTCCATTAATGGAAAAATATACAAATTCGCAATTCCTTCATGGTTGTGCGTTCATTCTCAACATCAAAAGAAAGGATTAGCAAAAGGAATGGGGAAGAAATTATTTGAAGTTGGTCTTGCTAGAGATTATGATGGGGGATTTTCTTTTCATGAACCAGAGCAACATGGAATAGATGTTTCTTCTGCCGTCTCAAGAGAGATGAATATTCCTATGCATAAAGTAGTAACTCTAACACATTTTGTTATCAAAGCCTTTGATGTAGCTAAAGTCTCCACTGTGGTCAGATTAAGATGGTATGAAAAACTTGTTTTTAAAATGTATCAAAAGTACAAAACAATCAGCTCTAAGCAAATCAGGAAATATCAGGAGAAAGATACTCCAGAAATGTTTGAAATCATACAAGAGCAAGTAAAACGAAATCAATTATCAATTGTTCCAGAGCTAGAGGACTTACAATGGATGCTTAAAAATCCCAATGTTAATTGTGTTGTGCATGAAGATGAAGAAGGGAAAGTCAAAGGCTTCATGCTAGCATGGGAATTCCTCCTTGGAGGTATGGGAAATACGCTTCCTTTTGGTTGGCTAGATATGGTTCATATACATCGATTGAATACAAAAGAAGCAAGTGAGTTAGCCAATTATTTGTGTCAAACTTCTGACGAACTTGGATGGTATGGCTTGCAAACACCATATATCCCGTATTTTGATATGAAACCTTTGAAAAAAGCAAAATTCTTCTTCTTCGGGAAGATAATCGACTTGGATATCTTTAATATGAAGAATATACCAATTCCGGAAACAATTGAATCATTCTACTTTGATTGGAGATAAGGAAGAAAAGAATATCGATGAAATTTTAATTTTGAAAGTGAATGCTGAAGGAGAAAAAAAAGGAGATTAATGGGGAAAATAAATAATTGATTATTTTCCACCGGAGAATTTAGTTGGACCAATTAAAATCATTGGTGATTTCATACCACCTTCAATGAGAAGTTCCTTACCAACTAATTTTATACTCTTCATAACATCATAAACTGTAGTCCCTAGCATGGTATTCTTTACTGGATACTTGATTTCACCGTTTTCAACCCAGTAACCAACATCGACTTGCTGGCTAACATTAGTACCACCTCGTACCATGAGTGGACTTTCAAGGTAGAGTCCGGTACCGAGCTCAGCGAACAATTCATCTTTTGTTGCAGAACCAGGTTCTATTTGTACCAAACTCATTCTTGGGTGAGGAATTCCTTCGTATCCTTGCTTTGTAGCATTGCCAGTATTAGGAATATCTAGTTTCTTTGCTGTATAAACATCACTTAGATATGAGAGTAATATTCCTTTTTCTACTATTGTTGTTTTTTGGCAAGGTGTGCCTTCGTCGTCAAAGAATCTGCTGCCATACCCTCCTTTCTCGAGAGGATTATCTACAACTGTGATCGCCGAACTTGCAATCTCTTCACCTAAACGGTCGTCGAAAAAGGCTGTTCCTTGAGTAATATTGTATGCGGAAACCCCTTGCCCAACAATTCCATTGAGTGTAGCACGTGTGGCTCTTTGATCGAGGAGAAATGGATATTGACCAGTTTCTATTTTTTGTCCTCCAAGCATTTTCAAAGCCTTATCAGCTGCAGTTTTTCCAACCTCTTCAGGGTTAAATTCATCCAATGAACGACCAAATTGGTATTCAAATCCAACACCAACATCATCATCCTTCGTTATTTTGTTATTAAGATAAATCTGCATGAAAGTATCATCACTGCTAACATTGATACCATTAGAATTCACAATGATTTTTTTGCCCACAGTTAGATTTACACTTCCAGATACGTTAAAAGCAGAATCTACTTCTAATCCTGCATTTAAAGCGCGGATGGATAGCTCTACGAGTTTACTGCTTTCCAAACTAGCTAATTCTTTGTCAAATAAACCTGCAACTTTTGGATACTTATCAGGTGGCAGAGCCAAACCTGCATTGTCAGGATCAGGATTACTAGCTTTAGCTAAAGAAACAGCATCAAAAGTCATGGCATCAAGAATGGTCTTATCAAATTGTGTCGAAGAACCTAATCCTACAGCATTGTTTACGAAAACACGTATACCAATACCAGTATTACTTCTGCTATTAGCCTTAACTACACTTGATTCTTCAAGGTTAATGCTGAGCTGATCCCCTTGTACTAAGACTACTTCAGAGTGTTCAGCACCCAAAACTTGAGCATTTTTAACTACTTTTTCTGCAATTTCAAATAAGTCTATTTTAGTCATTGTTCTTCCTCCTATCTTCCACCAACTACTAGGTCTTTAACTGCTAAAGCGGGACCTCCGCCGGTAACTGGAATCCATTGACCAAATTTACCGCATGAACCATTGAAAGCTGGTGATTGATCCTTACCAACGCCAATAGTATTTGTGAGAACTTCCATTATCATTCCTGACATAGAAACATTCTGAGTTAATGGGCCTTTCTTGCCATCTTTTATGATATATCCATTCTGTGCAGAGAACATGAATTGACCTTTGGCTGGATTAACATATCCTCCGTAAGAAAATTCCAAGAACATTCCCTCACCGATGATTTCAAATAGTTCATCCATGGTTTTGTCCCCAGATTCTACGAAAGTATTCCCCATTCTAGCTAAAGGAGGACTTTTGAAATCCATAGCTCTACCAGAACCATTTGGTTCATGACCAAGAATAGTTGCTGTCTCGAGAGTATGGAAGAATTCAGTTAAAACACCCTTATTAACAAGTTTTCGAGGACGAGCTTTAGTTCCCTCAGAATCATAAGCAAAACTACCTCGCAATCCAAGAAGGGTTGGATCATCAGTTACAGAAATTTCTTCGATTCCCACTTTTTTGTTCATTTTATCATGTAAAATTGATCTTTTAGTAATAATTCCATCAGCTTCGCACGCGTGGCCAAAAGCTTCGTGAATGAACACTCCAACTAGACTCGGATCCATGATTAAATTCATTTTTCCGCTCAATGGTTTTTCAGCTGAAAGAAGTTCAATTGCTTTCTCTCCGACTTTTGCCCCTCTTTCTATGGCATTAAATTCCAAAATGGATTTTATTCCTTCAGAAGAAGCAACGTCATCAGATACCCTTTGTTGAAGATCGCCTTCTCGACTAACTGCTCCTCCAATTAGACGAAAAACACCGCTTTCTGTGGTTACATCAGTTCCATTTGTATTAAGAATAGTTTCAGAACTAACAGTCTCACCATAACGACTTGTTGCAGTCGCGATTCGCTTATCAACTTCTCTAATGCTTTTTTCATAATCTTGAGCAATTTTGATCTTATCTTCAATGGAGATATCCTTTGGATCAACATCCATTTTTAATTTCGCTGTCCCTTGAGTTGCAAAATTTGAATCAACTTTCCGAGGTTCTTTAATTTTAGCAGAAGCAACTTTTGCCATTGAGACGGCAGATTTCAGAATATCTTGAAGAGATTCTTTAGTAACCTCGGCTGTCGAACTAAAACCCCATGCTCCTTTGACCAAAGCTCGAGCAGATGATCCTCCCATGCGAGTGGAGGTGGTTTCCTGAGTTACACCATTCTGAATATGCATAAATAAGGTTTCAGAATTTTGAAAACGAATATCCGCAAAACCACCCGGACCAAGGTCTAGTTTATCCAACAATTTATGTGTATAATCCTTCATAATGAATTTTTGTTAATTTTTTCCTATTAAAAAAGAATTCTACTTAGTAATATAATTCTAACAAATCGTTCTTACCTTAGAAAATTAAAAGGAACTGTTTTATAAAGCGAAATGTTAGTAACAATTATTATTTCTAGAGTTGGTAATTTTGAAAAAACAATTCAACAAACTGAAAAATAATACAAATGGACAAGTTGGATTAATAATAATAATTGTGCTTGTTTTAGCAATAATTGGTGGTGTAGTAGCAGTTTTCGTAACTCGAGGAGGACCTTTTACATTAATTGGCGAAACAAATTATACATATGCTTCCACAGCTAATCTTAATCTCACATTAACTATTGACAACACTGTAGGAAGTATTGAGATAGAAAACGATGATACACTTACATCATTAATGGAAGCAAGATTAGAGTTCTGGGGTAGATCTGAAGCCACAATAACAGATGCTGTTAATTTTACAGACTCTACTGCAGGAGGTAAGGTGCTTATCTCTTTTGAATCAGGTGAAGTTACTTGGCAATGGGCAAACAAAAGTGCATATTATCAAAAATTATTCATAAAAATCAATCCGGATGCTATTGTAGATTACAATTTAGAAGTTACTACTGGTAGTATCAATTTAGATTTTGATTCCCTAACTGAAAGCGAAATTAGAATGCTTGATGTCTTAGTAACCACTGGATCAGTAACAGCTGATTTTGGTGATAACACATTTCTAAATACTTCTACAGTAAGTTTAGAAACAACTACTGGAAGTATAGATGTAATTTCACAAGAAGTCAAATTTGTAGATGATATAGTCTGGACAATAGACACAACAACTGGCTCAATTGATTTAACAGTAGATCAAGTTGCTATTCCTGCAGATAATTATACTGCAACCTTTAATGTTGGAACTACTACAGGTTCAATTGATCTTCTATACACCTTGGCTGAGACTGATTTTGGAATTAGAATAACGGCTCAAACTACAACAGGTAGTATTACTCTTCCTGGTGGAGGAAACTTGTACGAATCAACTGGGTATTCTGGTGAATTAATAAAATACATTTTCGATCTAGATACTACTACAGGAAGCATTGAAGCATCTTAAATTAACACTTAAGGTGTTAATTTTCCTTTTTTTTCTCAAATATTCTTCATTAGTCACATGTTGTGACCTCACAAGATGTGGTCTCATTTTGAGTCTTCGAACTGTGAATTTGCCTTTTATATAAAGTTCTAATCTTTTAATTTAGCAGATTGGTGAATGATATGTATGCTTTAGAAGTGAAAGATGTTAAGAAGACGTATAAAAGTAGAAAGAAACAAACAGAGGCATTAAAGGGATTAGATTTACAGGTTAAAAGCGGAGAAATTTTTGGTATACTTGGTCCTAATGGAGCTGGGAAAACTACTCTCATCAAAATTTGTTCTACGTTACTTGGTAAAACAGAAGGAGAGGTCACTGTTCTAGGAATGGACATTGAAAAACAAGAAAAGGATATTAGGAAACGAATTGGGTATATCGGTCAAGATTCTGAGCGTTCAACATATGCTCGGTTAACAGGTAAAGAAAACTTGGAATTCTTTGCAGCGTTATACAATATGAGTAAAGATGATTTTTTGGTTCAATTGGAAGAATTCAAGAAAATTTATGATAACCATGAAATTTTTGAAAAAGAAGTTATGAAGCTATCTGGAGGACAAAAACAAGCGATTGTTGTTATGCGTGGTTTTCTACACAATCCTGATTTAGTCTTTGCAGATGAAATTAGCAAAGGATTAGATCCCATAGCAGCAAAGAAGATACGAAACTTCGTAAAGGATTATGCTAAGAATAAAGGAAAAACTGTCATCATAACTTCACAAATCATGTCTGAAATTGAAGAATTATGTGATCGTGTTGCGATTATCTACGAAGGAAAAGTAGTTGCTATTGATACTCCTCAGAAATTAATGGATGACTTGAATATTCAGCTCCTCGAGATACGATTACGATCTACAGATATTGCTTCACCGGAATTTTTACAGGAAGTTGCTTCCATCGAATCTGTATTAGAAGTTCAACAAGATAATGGGTATCTAAGGATGCCTGTGAGTAATAGTTCACAAGCCTTTGAAGCGGTTATGGAAACCTGTAGAAAGTTTGGAATCAATCCTGTTATTTCTTATCGAACAGCATCATTAGAAGATGTTTTCTTGAAATTCTGTGATAAGAAAGTTGATCTGGAGGTATAGTTTTGTCTGTTCAAAATATAAGAATCGCTTTCAATAGTTCTATGAGAGTACTTGGAAAAGGCATCTGGCGAGACTTGGTGAATATTCGAAGATATAAGCTAAGACTCATTGGTTGGCTCATGAATATGACGATTGGATTAGGAGCAGCATATATTTTCGGTGTTATCCTAAATTTCAACCCTACAACTACCTCTGAAACTGGTATTTTGAGCACACAAGTCTTTGTGTTCTTTGCAGGTGGAATTGCTCTCAGTACATTTGATAGCACTGCATTATGGGCTCCGATGCAAAGAGTACAACAAGATATTCATTACGGAACATTGGAAGCAGTTTTTGTTACTCCAACAAGCAGAATTGCCTATCTTCTATCTCCAACAATAGCGGATTCCCTGTTGAATCTCCTATTCTTCGTACCCTCTTATTTAATTATACTTGGAGTTCATGGAGTTCTTACTGATGGTTACATTGTGGGAACAACTTTTCTCATTGTTCTTTTAACTATAATTAGTATGATTTCTTTTGGACTATTCTTCGCTATGCTTGCAATATTGATTAGAAGAATACAACCAATTGCAATTTTTCTTGCTAATATTTTCCAATTCATGTGTGGAGCCTTTGTTCCTGTTCAAGCCTTCATTGGGATAAATAAAACTGGGGGATTAATCTTGAAAAATATTGCACAAATATTCCCCTACACCTACTGTTATGATCTGTTCAGATTCTATATGTTTGGAGATGTTTATATTACCTTATTCCCTGTTTGGTTGGAATATGTTTTGCTTGCTGCTTCATCTCTTTTTTTTGTGTTTTTAGCATATTTCTTGCTAAAGCATGTAGAAAAGAAAGCAAAACAAAATGGATTATCAATACTTTAGGAGGACAAGAAAATGAGTATACAACACAGCACAAGAGTTATCTTCAAAGGCGTTTGGAGGGACATGAAAACCTACATGAGATACAGAGCATTCTTTACAGGAATGTTGCTGGAAATTGTCTCATTAATTCTGGGTTTCGCTATAATTGGTGGAGCTTATTATTTTAGCCCTGAAGTTTTAGCTCGAATTGGATTAAATGAAGAAGATCTTTTTCTCTTTATGATGACAGGATCAATCATTCAATTGTTCTCAAGCATTGCTACTTGGGCTCCATTAAATAGAATAGAAGAAGATATTCATTATGGAACATTGGAAGCAGTTTTCGTCTCTCCTTCATCACGTATGGGCTACTTGCTTTCAACTTCTATCGCAAGAGGAATCATTAGTTTCATCTTCTTTATCCCTCTCTATATCCTAACATTATGGTTAGCTGGTGCTTTAACCAATTTTGCAGTTATTGGTTTTACATTATTAGTTGCCCTCCTAGCAATGATTTCAAATGTCTCTGTAGGCATCTATTTTGGCATGCTAGCTATTATGTATAGACAAGCAAGATTACTAATTACCACAACACATCAACTAATTCAGTTTTTATTTGGAGCATTCTTACCTGTTCAAGGATTTATGGTTTTACATCAAGGATTTGGAACAGCAATGAAATATCTTACACTTGCTTTTCCATTCACATATAACTTTGATTTGATGCGGCATTTCATGTTCGGTGAAAAATACATTACGCTTCTACCTGTTTGGCAAGAATTTGTAATCCTTGGTGCTTTGACAATATTATATTTCATTGTAGCAAGATTACTACTAATACCCGTTGAAAGAAAAGCAAAAAAACAAGGATTATCTATACTATAATTCTTGTTTTCAACTATTTTTTTTTCTATTACATAATTGTCATTTGGCCTCGAGGTAATAAGAGGAAGAATAATAGAAACGATTGTAAAAGTGCTGTCAAGAATGGTTTTTTCCAGATTCTCTGCATTAGATTACCAACTAAGATGATTAATGAGAGAATCATTAGATCATTAAGAGCATCAACAAGGTAAATGATTGTTCCACTAAATAAGATATACAAACTACCTATAATAAACGGTGCAAGGAATGCAATTGAATTCAGTTTTGTGTGGTAATCTTTAACCTCAGAATAATTGCGAATGAGTTTTGTTTCTATTTGTAAGAAGTAGAAACCTGGTACTGCTAAAACTGTAAAGATAACTAACCAGAGTAGTCGAATATTCATTGGAAAAACATGATACAAAGATGAGCTGATAAAATAAGTAAAAACAGCTGTAATGATTCCAAAAACTACTAATCCGAATAGTATTATTCGCCAATTCATGTTTTCTTTTATCTGTTTTATTTTTGGGCGCCATTTACCTACTAAACCTGGCATTTTATCTATGGAATAAAGAATTAACATCATGAAACCGTATCCAGAAATCGGACAAATAAATAGTAAAGTGAAGTATGGAATGCCATTCGGTAAATTTGCTAGATTTAGTGCTAGTATAAGTGCGATAACTGCAGCACCCAACCAAATTAAGAGTTTATACCCAATAAATTTCCTTATATTAGTAATTGCTAATTCTGGAGTTTCGGATTGTTGATCCGCTACTTCTTTCTCTTCTTTTACAACTACAGAAAGCTCTTTTTGTTTTAGGGTTAATAATTTGGTTCCAAAAATTAATACAACAAAAATACCTCCTAGTTCCATTAAAAGAAGCCATATGCGGAAATCTAGAAAGTCAAATGCTATAAGCCATTGTTCATATTCTTCTGGTGTGATAAGTGGATTTGACGGATGTTTATCCTGAACTATTCTTTCAATCCAATTCGCTATCCACATAACAGATCTAATACTCATAGTTTCGTGTGTATGAGTCAAGTATTTTAGAATAGTAATCTCCTTAACTAATCCTTCTGGTGTTAATCGATAGGTTGATTGAGGTTTGATAATATCAGTCTCATTTGATAATTTATAATAAAGATTCATTGCTTCTGGTGGGGGTGCAACATCTTCCCATGCACCAGTTACAATTAAGATGTTTGTTAGAGGATTTGTTGGTCCTAATTCATCTACCCAACTTGATGTTTCATTATTATCACTTACGTGTAGTGCTGGTCCAAGCAAAATACAACCATTAACAGGATTGCTGTCAATAGTAGTAGATTTCATAACACCACGTGCTCCCATGCTGTGTCCGAGCATGAAAATCTCAGAATCCTCAAGACCAGAAACTTCTTTGAATTCGGTTTTTGCTCTAAGAACCTGTAAAGCTAGTTCATTGGCACTATTATTCCCGGATGGAATTAATCCAGATGATCTGCTATGACCGGAGAAATCTGTTCCAAAAACATGGAATCCTTGCTGAGAAAATTGCGAAGTGTACAAATCAAAAGATGTTTGATCATTACCCATTCCATGAAATATCATGACTCCAAAATTCCTGTCTCCTGGGTAGTATTTGTTAAAAATTGAGTTTCCATTTAAATCAGTAAAAATAATTGTTTGATTGTCTCTTAAGCGGTAATCTGAAATAACTTGTGTCGTAATCGGGAGAACACACATAACTACTCCAAAAATCACAAGAAATTTGTACAAATTTTCTTTTTCTTTAAACCAACTCATTTCCTCATCACAGTATAATTGCTACCTATAGAACTAATAAATTATTTTGTAAAATTTCCAAGAGTTTAGCTTCTCTTAAAATAGTTAGTAGAGGTTTATTTCTTGGGTTAAATAATGGATTCTGAGAAAAATTGGTTAGACGTTCCTGCTCCAGATAAATGGATGACTGGTTGGGACAATTATCATAAAAAAATTCTAGAAGGTTCTGAGAAAATTCTTCAAGATTTATCCTTCATCACCCCTCCTGTCCAAGTTGTAGGCGCGAACATCTTTGGGAAAGGTGAAGGATTACAAGCTTTAGATCTTGGTTGTGGTGATGGTCGCTATGCTTGCTTTCTTGCACATCTTGGTTGTGATGTTTATGCTATTGATGCTTTAGAAAGTGCCATAGAAATTACCAATAAAAGAGCAAGAACATTAGGCTTAGAAAAACAACTAAGAACAGAACAGAAAAATATTGAAGCTTTTCCTTTGGAGCCAGAAAGCTATGATATCATAGTAGCAGTACAAGTTCTTCAGTATTTATTTGATGAAGCAGTACCGAAATTGAAAGAAATAGCTGCTGCAATAAAACCAGGAGGTTTTGTTGCCTATTCCGGAAACATTCCACCTCACTTTGATACAGATCCCCCAATGAAATTCATTTATGAAAAGGAATTAAGAGAAATATTTGAAGGTTGGACTCTATTAAGTGTCGGGCGTGATGAAAGACTTCTCAGACCTGGAGATCTTAGAGGATACGTTTGGATTGTTGCTAGGAAACCAACAGATGAAGAGAAAAAAGAAGCGAAAAGCTAGAACTTCTTTGATGTTTCAATGAAACCAGCTTGTAAGCATGAGAGTAAGAGTTGGATTCCATCAGATAATTCCAGAAGGGTTTTGCTTTCAAAATCTCTTTTTTGCAGAATTCTGATTTCTTCAAATAGCTCTGGGTGAAATTGTAGAGTATAATCTCTCTTCACGATTCCAGTATTAGGATTGTAATAATAGACAACAAATCCTGCTATTTCAGTTAATGTATCTTGTTTATCTTCTTCAATACTATAAGCAGTTGAACTGGGTATTTCTAATCCAATAGGTAAATTGGTAATTTCACATAATTGTGATTCTTTTAGTAGTACTTTGTAATGTACTCTTGAGAAATTAGCTAAAAGACTCAAGGCCCAGTTAAGAAACAAAATTGCTTCCTCATTCACTTCGTCACCATGAAGCATGGCAATATCGAGTGTTTCTAATTCGTAGAAATCCTCGAGTAAACCAACATGTAGTTTAGCAATTTTCTGATATGCTTTTAGTAATTCATCTGGAACAATATTCTTTGAAGGTTTGTAAACAAGTAATTTCTTTAAACCAATTTCAGGTAATTCATTTAATTTCACTGCAAAGTATTGATCCTTAAAACCCGAAGCAACAATTTCTTGGTTTCTTCTTTTAACAATTATATTTGTTCCAACTGAGTTTATCTTTTCAATTATCTCAAGAAAGTGTTCTTTTGCTTTTATGTCATATTTCTCGAGTAATTTTCCGATTTTCTTCTTGTCTTTAACTAGCTGCTCCAGATAATCTCGAAGCATTTCAGCATATCCTTGATGTCCTAAACACAGAAAAAGTGTAGGATTTGATCCAGCTTTGTTTCTAGAAAACATGATACTCCTAAGTAAATGAAGAAAATCTTTTTTGGAAAAATTGCCATTAGACACTTGGTCAAAACTTCCGGAATCATATAATGATTGCCTTCCACCTTCAACAATGACATACCTAAAGGATCTGAGAAAATCACCAAATGTTTCTTTATCACATAATTGTTCTATTCTCTCTAGTAAATGCTGATAATTAATCTCAGATAATTCGAGAACAACAATATTCCAATCTAAAAGCTCATTCGTTATTGTTGCGAGATTTTTAGATGCATCCACAAGTTCCCCCCATTTATTGGATCCGACAACTGTATCTGGTTTTAATATTATTGCCCATTTATTTCTCTTATTTGGGTTTTTGAAGTATTTTTCAAATGCTAATTCAAAAGCTTCTATTGATTGAATTGTTATTTGTTGTGTTTGTTTTCTCTCGAGAAACGCAATGATTTTATGAAGACCCATTTCAAATGGCAAATTAAAGAATGGATCTTTTAAGGGAATCTGATATTTTATTAATTCTTCAAATTTTTTCCTACTAGAATATGACCTAAAATCAACACCAGAAAGAAATGCAATTTTGATAAAATTACTTAGTGGTATTTTGTGTTTTTTCGCTACCTTTTCGATTTCTTTTTTATGACCTAACAGATATGATAACTTTATTTGGCAATGAGCTATACTGAAATCTCCCGCAGGAATGGCTCCTACTCTAATTGGTTCCCAAGCATTTTGGTATATGAAATCTTGTGTGCCAAAAGGAGTATGGGAAGCAATAACTACTATCTTGCCATTTTTTATTGCATGTTCAATTGCAGGTAATGGTGAAAATCCTGAATCTTTTTCAGTGTTTATAGTTCCACTACCAAAAGCATTCAAAATTATTCCATCAGCTTTTTCAAAAGCATCAAAGTAATCTTGTTCAGTCATTAAGGGTGATGTAGAAACGATTTGGACTCGTGGATTAAAATTATCATCACAGAAAGTTGTATAATTAGCTTTTTGGCATTCTACAGCAATTTTTCTCGCAATTGATTTCCAAGATTTAAGAATCATATCTGATGAATCAATAGCCATTAAAGAAATTGGTATGAACTCATCGTAGAACTGTTTGAATTTCTCCGAAATAAATTCTGTAATCAGATTACCAGTAGGAGTTAGGAAACCTCCTTCTGATTCCTCAGATTCTATCGTTCCACCTGTCCTAATTAGGAATAATTTATCCAATTTTCGATTAAGATTTAATGGATAGGATCTTCCTCGAATGATGATTTCATCAAGAGCTATTTTCGCAAGTTCCTCTCCTCTAAAAGCATCCGGGGACCACTTATCAAATTTCCATAAGGTATCTTGGAAAGCAGCTTGACCATTATTGAAAACAACGAATATTTCTGGTCCAGTTAATTGCGTTAATAATTTGATAGAATTTTCTACATTCGGATACACATCTGAAGAAGAGAATTTAAGACTCAAAGGAACTTGTGATCCAGTAATTGCTACATTAGATGGTATATTCTTCAACATATATCTGATAGCACTTAATCCCCATGACATAGTATCTGTTCCATGAGTAACAAGAAAGCCTAATTTTTGTGAATGTTTAGGAATCATTGTAATAACCCTTCAACTAAAAAATAATCTCTCTAAGAGTTATTTACAGTTTCCCTTGTTGCTCATAATTATTTCTTCTTTAGGATGAAACTTATTAGATTACTAATAACGATTGCATAAGCAATAGATCTAATTGTAAGAACTTCTGTTCCCCCAACTTTCCCAAAAGTGAGTTTTATAGTACTATCTTTCAATTCCAAATTTTGTATGAACTTTATCGCTCTAGCCCAGACACGTCCATCATCGGCACTAATTAATAATCGGGTTTCAGTGATGAAACAATCACAGGGTGTTTTACTGGCAAATGCTCCTGAAATATTTTCAGCCGTACCCCAAAAGAGCACTTTCTCTGTTTTCCAATCATACCCAGGAATAACTAGTTTGATTTTGTCTACTAAACTCATAATGGCGGTTTCACGTATTATCCTTACTCCACTATCTTTGGATAATTCTTCCTTTGTTTCAGACTTGGTTTTTTCAACCATGCCAAGGATTTGTTGCATTATATTATTTGAGAATTTTATCATGAATAAGGTACCATTTCTACCACGTATAAAGTATGAATCAGTAGGTCCAAGAATAAATGACAATGGTGCAGCACTGGAAATAGTATGTATCTCGCACTTCTTTTTAGATAAAATCTTACGTAGATCCAAAGCGATTTCTAATGAATTATCAATCCAAGACTCATAGAACTCTCCTTCTTGAATCATCTCGAGTAAAGAACTTGTATTACTAAAAATTACAATAGGTGGATCGGATGATTTGCCTAGTTGATCTTCTTGAAGAACTTTAATTTCTTTCTTCACACCATCAATGGTACTTACAATATTAGAAATGGCATTATCGATAGTGTTCTCAGGAGGTAAGGCTCTGAATAGCATTCCTTTATCTGAAGGAACTTTGGACATGAAACCGAGTTCAACTAAACCATCTAATACCTCATAAACTTTGGATCTTGGAACACCGGATTCTTTAGCGATAAGATAAGCACTGGCATCTCCCAAAACAACACTTGCAATATATACTTGTGCTTGATATTTCTGTAATCCAATCCTTGTGAGACCCTCAACTAGTTTTTCATCGATTTGCATTTTTACCACTAATCGTGTTCTTTCCTTCGAAAGGAATTCTTTAAATATAATATATTCGCATACATATTTAAAGGTCACTACTCAAGTAGTAACTAATAGTATTTATTGATTATGGTAACTTTCAAGAGGAGAACGAAAAAAAATGGTCAACAGAAAAAAATACTTCAATGATTTCGCAGGTTTTATGCTATTACTAATAGTTGGAAGCTTGATCGTTGGAGCAATTGAAGGGATAAATATTGGACGAAATGTAAAATCCTATGATACTTATTATGAAGAAATTGCTCCTGGGGATTACATTCTCTTCAATTTTGAAATCAATGAAGGAGCAAGATTGTATATATACTTTGATGCCGAAAACTTGAGCATTTACGATGATGGTGCAGATGTGATTTTCTCAATCATGCGCGAAAATGATTTTGAACTCTGGATATCAACAAATGGTACTGAACCGGGGATCTTGAATTCCACATTTTATTTTGATGATTCAAGAGTCGATGTTAATAATTTACAGGTACCTTATGACGGTATGTATTATTTCATAGTATACAATACTAATCCGTATGATGTTGAAGCTAGAATTGACGTCACAATAGTACCGTGGGGACACATAATTGCTGCTGGAATTATGGCTATAATATTATTAGTTGGATCAACAGGTCTTGGAACAAGACTTATTCATACTACAGTTTACAACGCAAAACAAGAAAAAAGAGCAAGAAGAGGTATTACTGAAGAACCTCAAGTATCTGAGCAACCTGCAACAAACAAAAAAGACGGTGTTTTCTGTCAATCTTGTGGTGCACCGTTAACACCTAAAGATACCCGATATTGCTCACAATGTGGAGCTTCGATTTAAAGCTCATTAAATTGGTCTGGAATATCCCTCAAAAAATTAAGAGAAACTCAGGTAAGAAACAACTACTTTTTCCCTCTTACCTGGTTTTTCTTTTACAATTTTTTTTTGTTACTTTAACCAAAGCATTACTGTAATATCTCTTCAACAATTTTGACGAATTCTTCAGAATTATCTTTGAGAATAAACGCCTTTGTTCCAGCATCAATGCACTGGTCTTTTATGTCAAACATTTCCGATCCTGAGACACAAATCATTGTTATATCTATAGTATCCCTAGTGGGTCATCATCAGTTAAATCCTGATAGGGTTTCAAGAGTGCTTGGATCAATAAAACAATCCCTATGAGAATGTAAAGACTGAAAATACCTAGTGCTCCGTAAAATCCGTAATAATACAATATCGTATCATAAACGAAATAATTTATGAGATTGTTAACAAATATCATGAAGAGAAGTGTTCCACCTAAACTTACTACTCCACCAATTAACATCATGGCTGCACTAATTCTTCTATCCTCTTTTAAAGGATTAATTACTTTATATGCTCCGGCAACAAGGAATAAACAAGCTCCACCAATAATTAATGCTAGAATATATTGACCATATTTTACCTCAGTGAATTCCCAGTAACTACTGTCAGTTCCTGTAGTAATCTTATCATCAGGAGGTAATTCAACGATTTTCACTCTACCGTTAAAGTAAATCCAAATGTGACCTTCTTCAGTACCAAACTTCTCATCTGGTAAAGACATAACCATGAATGGAACAAATGAAACAAAAAGCAAACCTACTATTCCTAAGATTACTAGTGGGATAGAAAATTTTCTCATTTAGACACCCAGTTATAATTCCTTTTCTCACTTGTTTTACATTAATTTTCTTACAACTACTGATATTAGTAGTTTTTCAAGAATATAGAAAATAAACTTGATTTCACACGTAATATGGATATAGGATATTTAGTATCCGTACAAGTGTACGTAAACCTTTTTAATCACTTTTTTCTAGTATATTACAACAACCTGGGGGTCTTCATAATTCGAACCTCTTCCGGTTAAATCAAAATCAGCATGGGCCTGTTCCATGTAACGAATTAAGGGCCAGAGAAGATCCCCCGGGAGGTTTATTCAAATGAAAAAACGAACACTAAAGGCAACCTTAATCGTATTTGTCATTAGTATCTCTTCAATTGCTTTAGCCTCTTTTGTTATTCAAGATGCGCAAGCAGTTTTAGGGGATTATGACGATGTGACTCTTTATCCTGAGATGTGGATAAAATTCTTAGGTAATTTCACTACATATGAGTCAAGTGTTGCTTCTAAACTAATGGCTGATGGGAAAACACCTCTTTCAGCAAACAAAGCTGATGGCTCTTGGACCTTCAGTTTTGGCGTAGGATTAAAACCGATGGATCTCTCTACTCTTTCTATTAATGATGTCAGTAACCTGGCTGTTGATCCAAGAGATGATCAATTCGGGGGAGAAGAAATTAATCTTGGCGCTTCATCTTTTCTTGGCAATCCCAGTTATTTGATTGATAATGCAACAGATGTCGATGCCAATGATAATGAATATTTCTTCTGGGAAGACCAAACTTTCGACTCAAACACTTATCCTTATTTATTGATTGAAGATGCCAGCACCCCTTCAACAACTTATGGCTCTATCATTGCTGGAGGTGCAACTTCCGGTAACATTACTATTTTTAATGGTTTAATGGTCGGAACTGGTTGTGACGATGTTTGGTTTAGACTCGACAAACACTGTGATAATGAAAACATTGACAATCTAACCATTTCTGATATTTCTTACTCGAGTGTTCAGGTATTCTCGTTTTCCTCAGATCGCATCTGGGCTGATTCAAGATACATGGATGTATATGTTGGAGATACAGAAACAGATGCTACAGTCACAGCTGCAGCATTCGATGATGGAACATTAGAAGTAATAATAGGATCAAAAGATAATGACATATATTGTATAAAAAGAAGCTAGGTTGTGAGAACAAAAACATAAATTATTACAACTATTTATGATATATACTTTCTACTAACTTTTGTTTTCTGAATCTCGATAAGAAAGG
>JAHLVZ010000231.1 GCA_019058165.1 Candidatus Heimdallarchaeota archaeon | reverse complement strand
ACGCAACAGGAACTGATCTTAAAGCAGTAAAAAACGCTTTAGAAATATTAACTAGCTCTTTTGCAGAAGAAGGGTATCAAGTCGAAACTGTTACAGTAGAATATCCTGATGGAAAGAAAATCGTTACCCCTACATTTGCTAATGAAACTTGGATATTAAGACAAAAATATGTGAAGGAAATCTTGGGGCTTGACCTTACCTGCGAAGAAATTGAGAAGCATATAAAGAGATCACGATTTGGAATATCAAAAACAGCAAGTAAAGATAAACAAAAAATATCCATAGAAGTTCCATCTTTTCGGGTTGATATTTTACATGAAGTTGATCTTATAGAAGACATCGCTATATCTTATGGTTATCATTTAATGGAACCGATACTGGATGATATAGTTCAAGTTGGAGAACAACATCCTATTTTCAAATTACAAAACAGATGTAGGGATATCCTTGCAGGCTTAGGTTTCATAGAAGTTGTCAGTTGGACTTTGGTCTCGAAAGATTGGCATTACAAAAAAATGAGGACTTCAGGCAATCCAGTAGAACTCCTAAATCCAGTAAGTCGTGAGTTCAATATTTTTCGTGATAGTTTAATCCCTAGCTTAATTAATATTCTACGTAAAAATAAACCATATTCCCTGCCACAGAAAATATTTGATGTTGGTGATATTTCACGAATAGATGAAAAATTAGAAACCAGTACTACTCGAGAAATATACCTCAGTGGTGCAATCATCCATTCAAAAGTAGATTTTGTAGAAATAAAATCAAATGTTGAAGCAATTCTAAAAGCGCTTGGTGTTTCAAAATATAAACTCGCTCCTACAGAACATCCAAGTTTCTTTGAAGGTCGTTGTGCGAAGATCATGGTTAATAATAAGAAAGTAGGGGTTTTTGGTGAAATTCACCCAGAAGTTCTAAATAATTTTGAACTTGAAAATCCAGTTGGAGCATTTGAAATAGAAGTAGAAAAACTCTTATGAGATTTTCCTTTGAGCTAATAATACTCAAAAGATAACTGGAGTTTTTCTCAAACGATCAATATTAGTACTGTAAACTTCTCTGATGTCATCCAAATCTAATTTCAACATGACTAATCTATCCAATCCTTGTCCCCAGGCTATTACTTTTTCTTTTACACCAAAGGGCAAAGTAACTTCTGGTCTGAAAATACCCGATCCTCCCATTTCAATCCACGCGTTAAATTTGTCAACATAAATTAATGTAGACATTGACGGTTCAGTATAAGGATAAAATGATGGAATTAATCGAATCTTTTTGAAACCCATTTTCCCATAGAATGTTTTCAAATTTCCCATGAGATGTCTTAGGGTAACTTTTTCATCAACAATAATACCTTCAAATTGCATAAATTCAGCTAAATGTGTGTAATCAATAGCTTCATTTCTATATACCTTATCAATAGAGAAAACTTTCTCCGGTGGAGTCCACTCTTTGTATGCTTTTGACAAATGCCTGCATGTTGTAGCAGTTGTGTGAGTTCGAAGACATAATTTCTCAGCTTCGCTCATTTGCCATTTATAACCCCAACCTGTACTTTTTGTTTTCCAACCATTTTCATGGGTTTTGGCAACAACATCAACCAATTCTTTAGCAGGTAACTTCGCTTTACTTGGCTTGGCGATTTTGAACGTATCAGCTAATTCTCTAGCTGGATGATCCTGTGGTTGAAATAGCGCATCAAAGTTCCAGAATTCTGATTCGATAATAGGTCCTCTAATTTCTTTGAAACCCATTTCAAGAAAAATTTCTCGTAATTCTTTGATAACTTCAATTACAGGATGTTTTCTGCCAAAATAAGTAACTGGAACATCTTCTGTGGGATCATAAGGTTTGAAGCTCTTCTTTTTCCAACTTCCTGTTATTATCATTTTAGGAGTCAAAGTTGTTTCCATCTTTTCTTGAACTTTGATTCCCTTTATCAGCAATTTAACTCCTTCAGAAGTGAGTTTAGCAATTCTGCTTCTTGTTTCAATTACTTCTAGAATTCCTCTTTTCTTTAAGTTTTTAATACTATCTTCAATTGATGGTTGTCCAAATTTCTCAGCAATATCTTTCCTAGCAACATCTCGAATTACTTCTTCATCAATATCTTGAGTTAGCTCTTTGGCTTTTATGTAGGACTTTTTCCCCTCTTTGGTGAAATCCGCCCACTTTTTTCTTCTTAGCCAACCAATTGCTATATTTATGAGTTGAGGATCTAATCCTGATTTTTCTTTAAAATCCTCCAGTAAAACTCTATCTTTCTCTTTCTTTAATATGCTAAACACTTGTTTTTCAGGCAATCCTTTCTCAACATATTTTTGTCCTTCTTTTGTTAGAATAACTTCTCTCTCAGTTTTTTCTATACTATCAACAAATCCATTTTCGGAAAGCTCGAGTATTATTTTCGCGACTTTAACTTGATCAAATTGGATTGTTTTGCTAATTTCTTTCTGAGAGATTTCTTTTTTCTTCTCTATCAGCTTCAAAATTTCTGATTGATCTTTTGTTATTGTACTGCCTGCTGGCATTTAGCATTCCTCTTATAGCAAATGACAAAATTTTAGTTGAAAAGTTTTTCCATGGAATGAACAACATATCTAAATAGTATGAGTGTCAATTTAGGAAAAATAATAAATCTCTCTTAAGTTAAGTAAACTATCTCGGTGAGAAATGTGGTTGTTATAACAATTTCAGGACCTCATGGTTCTGGTAAGAGCACCTATGCACAAGCAATTGCTAAAGCACTTAATCTCAAGTATGTTTCTTCTGGTCAAACTTTCAGAGAGTTGGCTAAGGAACATAGTTGTAATCTTGAAGCATTTTCGAAGAAATGTGAGAACGATAAATCCATAGACAAAGAAATCGATCAGAGAACTATTGAAGAAGCTAAGAAAGACAACGTTATTTTAGAAGGACAACTTGCAGCTTGGATGGCAATGGAATTTGCAGATTTACATATCTATGTTACAGCTTCATTAAAGACTCGAGTTGAACGCATTGCTGAGAGAGATGGAACTAACTACAAAGACGCTCGAAAAGAAACAATTGCTCGAACAAGAAGTGAAGTTCGTCGATTTAAACGCATGTATAATGTAGACATCGAAAACACTGATATCTATGATATTATTCTAAGCACCGATAGATTACCTCGAGAGTTATGTGTTAGTATCCTCATTGCTTCTTGTAAAGAATTCATCAATAATGAAAGTTAATTCTTCTTTTCATTTCGACACAAAAAGTTAAAAACGGTATATTTGTTTTTGAGATTACATTCACAGTCAATAAGGCTTTCCCGCAAGGTGACGCGGGAATCGGATTTGAATTAAATCTGTGAAGGAGTCAATAAAAATGATTGATATAGGTCGAATAGTAATAAAAACTGCTAGTCG
>JAHLVZ010000230.1 GCA_019058165.1 Candidatus Heimdallarchaeota archaeon | reverse complement strand
CTGCTACACTGTCAACAATAACGTTCTGTAAATTCAATCGTACATTCCAAGGACCCTCTCGTTTCTCAAGATAAGTGGTAAAGTATCCGACGTTTTCTCCCTTATCCTCAATCACATAAACTTTGCTTTTTTTCTTTATGTGATGATATTTCCAATCAAAAGAATCATCGAAGATTGTTAAATTGTATTTTGAACCGATTTTTTCTCTAATCGGCATACATAATTCGAATGATTCTTCATGTGTAATTTCTTTAATTTTTAAGGGTTGAAAATCTTTTGGAATAAGAATATTACTTGGTGAAGCAATAATCCAACTGAACTCCGCACAATTCTCGTAACCATATCTACGATAAAAAGAGAATTTGAAGGGATAAAGAACAGAAATATACTCTTTATTTTTCCTCATAACCTTGTAAGATTCTTTTATTAATTCTGTGATTTGCTTTTGTTTGCGAAACTCAGGTTTTGTAGCTACTGCTGCAATACCTCCCATTTTCATTAAAACCCCACGAACAAATATTTTGTAACTAATAATAACATAAGTGCTTGCGATTTTATCATCAATATAATACCCCAAGCAATTATCAAGATTAAGTATAGTGAAATACCGTTTCCAATCTTCCTCAGTTGATTCTCCTCCGCCTGTAAAACAGTAATCCCACAAATCCTTGATTTCATCTATGTGTTCTTCAGATAATTTCTTTATAACCAATTTAGTAATCTCCAAGTTCTTTGGGTTTGTGTTTTTTATAACTTTTATCTAATTATCGAATTAATTGCCAAAATACAATTCCTCTCAAATTCGTGATTCGTTTTGAAAAAATAATTGAAATCAATAGTTTTACTAAAAAGATATTTAATAAAAATTATTAGTTAAATCATTAGGGATGGGATTATTATTGTCAAATTCTCTTGATGAAAAATCAGAAAAAATAGAAGAGTCTACTAGTAAACAATTACTAAGCTTAACTGGAAATGGTGTTTTTTGCCCAAAATGTAGAGCTAATAATAAATTTGAATTAATTCCAGATGATGTAGACGTAAGTTATCTTTGTTGGAATTGTATATCAGATCTGAGTGTTTATTGAAAAGCTGCTCAAGATGATTACGTAGGACTAATTGAATGTGTAAACTGCAATCAATATACTTTTGAAATTCACAAATATTGCATCTCATGTGGCTTGTCAAAATCAAAAAAACAAAAATCTGAAGAAGGAGGACGTAAACGGTTTTCATTTAGAAATTGATCTGGCGAAAGATTATTTGTTTATCATAGAGAAGATCCTGCTGCAGGAAGATGTTTTGTTCAATCCGGTTATAGAATTAATCGAAAACATCCTCAAGCAAGAATAGTAACAGCTATTTTCGCGATTTGTGCTATAACACTATTAGCATTAGTAGTGTGGCTCATGTATATTCTGTTTACATTAGAAACCTGAAAGAAAATTAACGGATAAACAAAAGAAAAGAATTTAAGAACAAACCATTTTTTATTTTAGTAGTAATCTTTTTAATATGGAAGCAAAGAAAAATCAATATCGAATACGCCGTCGTAGCACAGCCTGGTAGTGCGACTCCTTGGTAGCAAATCTGGATGTTCCAATTTGACAATAAGGAGTAGGTCGTGGGTTCAAGTCCCATCGACGGCTCCAGTTCATTTCTTCTTTAATCACCTTTACTATTCAAGCTCTGTGGTTCAAACATCAAAACATATGATTTCATAGGACTTACAGGTCTATGTTCAATTCCTTTTTCCACTACAAACATATCCCCCTCATTTAAAAGTAAGTCCGGAAATCCTTTCCTTTGCAAGATGAAGGATCCTTTTACCACAAAGAACAATTCGTCTTCTTCATGTTTGTGGAGCGGATATTCTCCTTCGAATAATGCTAATCGAACAATTTGATCATTTAATTTCGCGACTTCTATTGGTGTCCACGGTTTTTTGATTTCGAATTTTTTCTGATGTATATTTACTGGTTGATTCATAGATTTCTATTCCCTATTGTTTGTTATAAGATTTCCTTGAATAATTGCACAAAAAACTGCTTCTATGTATAAGAATTCACTCTTGTGGAGTTTTTAACTTATGAACTGAATTTATGATTAAACAGATTTCTGTCGGTTGATAAATATGGTTCATAATATCAATGGTGTTACTAAATTTTTGAAAACAAAAGAAGTCTATAAACAGCATCAGCAACAAAACCAAGAACACCAATATAATGAAATTATTATTTCTCTTAAGCAAAAAAATGAATTCGAATTATTAGAAATTGCTCGAAAAGCTAAGAATCGTCATCACAGGGTTTTTGCTGTTCATCTTTTGGGTAAGCGAAAAAGGAAGAAAGCTGAAATTATTTCCCATCTGCGAAAAATTGTTGCTTATGAGCATCGTTCTGTGAAAAATGAAGCTATTTGGGCTTTAGCAAAGCTTGGTGATAGAAGCATTCAATCTTTATTATTTGAAATTTACTCCACAAATCTTTCTGAATTAGAAAAAAGCTTGACAGTAAAAATGCTCGGAAAAATTGGTGATGAAAAATCTATCGAGTTTCTTTTAGATGTAAGTGCTAATTCCCGGAATTTAACAGGTTTGAATGCAGGTGCTGCTGTACACGAAATAATAGATAAAATTGGCATACAACCATTAATATGTGCATTAGAGAATGAAACTGATTTAATTCGACAGGAAGCAATTTGGATTCTCTGTGCGAGGTGTAAGTTTCTGAGTAAGAAAAAGGAAAAAAAGTTCATTATTGAATCTTTAATAAAAAGATTAGATTTTGAGAACTCAATTCCTACAAGATTAGCACTTTGTTATAATCTTTCCATTCTTAACATTCCTGAGGCTTCACAAGAATTACTCGTTCTTTGTGTTTCCGGTAAAATTCCGACAGAGAGGCAGTTGTTCTTCTTAAATGAAGTTATACGTGCTTTTGTTTATCGTCAAAAAGAATCTTCTCTGAGATTAGTTAAGAAACTAAATACTGCTATTGAGATTGTTGATGCTAGAGGTAGGAATGTTTCTACTACTAAACTTATTTCTAGACTGGAGAAATCAATTGGAAACTTGGATAAAATCTTTGAAATCCTTTAGTTTCTTTTTATCTCTGAATAGCTCAAATAAGAAAACATTCGAATTAACATAATCGTGTTAACAAAGGTTTCCTTCTTCTAGCTAATCATTCCGCTAATTAACACATCCATGTTATATTTACCTATTTAAAAGATGATTACCATATATAATATGGCGAATAGGAAGCTATTGTATCTACAAAAAATCGACAAGGGTATTGGCGTTGATTTTTATGGGGGTGCAGTAGAAAAAGATGATAAGAAAATAGTCAAGTCTTCCGTACCCGTGGAAGCTTGATGACATTCGGAATCGTCGAC
>JAHLVZ010000229.1 GCA_019058165.1 Candidatus Heimdallarchaeota archaeon | reverse complement strand
GTTGTGGCTCCTACTCGAACAAATCCCCCCAGCGGCTCCAGTTTCTGTTAATGTAATTATTTCTTCTTCAGATAATCTCTTACCATTAACGCTACTGCTGCTCCTTCACCCGCTGCAGCTGCTGCTTGTTGTGTTGAACCTGATCGACAATCGCCAGCAGCAAATAGTCCGGGAGTCCTTGTCATCATATTGGTTTCAGTTATTATGAATCCACCCTCATCACAAGCTACTAAATCTTTGACAATATCGACATTTGGTTTCAATCCAATGAAAATGAAAACACCATTGGGATGCAATACGATATCTTTCTCGGAATCTTTATCATAGAATTTTACTCCCTGCAATGTCTTCTTTGGACCTACTATGAATTCTTTAACAACTTTGTTTGTTACTAATTCTACGTTTGGTATTTCAGATATTTTCTGTTTTAGAACCGCCGATGCTTTCCATTCATCAGACCTTCCTACTATGGTGACTTTCGATGCAAATCGTGCTAGAAAGACTGATTCCTCGAAAGCTGAATTTCCTCCACCAATAACCATAACTTCTTTTCCTTTGTAAAATGGTCCATCACAAGTACTACAAAAGTGGATTTTGTATCCAAGCAATTTTCTCTCTCCGGGAACTCCAAGCATTTTATATTCACTCCCAGTAGCAATAACCATTGCTTTCGCATCTATTTCTTCCCCAGTTGTTGTTTTTGCTACTAAGCAATGACCCATATCATCTATACTTGCAATTTCTGTTGCTTTAATGAATTCTACACCAAATTTTTCAACTTGCTGGGTTATTCTATCTGCTAATTCGTTTCCCGATATTCCATCTGGAAATCCAGGATAATTATCTAATCTTTCAGTTACTCCCACCTGTCCTCCTAAAGCACTTCTTTCTACAAGAGCAGTATCATAACCTTCACGAGAAGTATAGAGAGCACATGTTAATCCTGCAGGTCCACCACCTACAATCAAGATATCATGATATTTGTGCTTTGGTTTTGTTAACAAGTTTAATTTTTGTGCTAATTCAGCATTTGTTGGAACCACAAGATAAGTACCATCATCGAATTCAATGGTTGGCACACGTCGTTTTCCGTCATTAATTTTCTCAACAATTAATGCTGCTTCCTCATTCTCATCTATGTCTATCCAATTATACGGAATTCGGTGGCCACCAAGAAATGTTTTTGATCGTTTACAATCAGAGCACCATGAGGTTCCAAAAAAATTCGTAATCTTTACCATATGTAATTGCTGTTGTATTTAGTTTTAATTTTTTTCATCCTTAAACCGAATATTTACTCAATTATTTATCATTTAATGCGTTCATTTGTTTGATATATTCACTAATTGATTTTACGATCTTTGAGGATGTCTCTTTTGCTTTCTTCTGATCTATTTGACTATAATTGTTAAGGAGAAATGAATAGTATTGCATATAGGCTTCCATTTGGAGATTAATATTTGAGATTATTTTATCAATTGCTTCTAATCCTTTATCTGAAATTGAATAACCATATGGTTTAACTGCATGCAGTTTCAAGAATCCCCTTACATTCAGATTATGTACTGCTGGATAAATTGTTCCTTTCTTCGGTTCCCAAAATCCTTCAAATGAATCCTTCAGAATTTCTATTATTTCTGTTATTTTCTTTGGAGTTTCTTTTGATTTAGCATACTCCATTAAAATTGCAACTTGAATCGTACTTGTTTTTCCTACTCCTGAAACGACATCTAGAATCCACATAATCAATCAGTTAGAGGTCTGACTGGAATTATTTAAAGGTTTCTTGGATGAAAAAGCTAGAAGTGAATTTTATTAGTTAAAATATAGAATTATGATTTTTCACCTATAGTTATTATCCGATGTACGATTTCTTGTTCATGAATTTGCTTTAGATCTTCCTCAGTTATAGTCAATAATTTTTCATAGTAGTCGAAAACAACTGTATAAGCATCATCGATTTCAGTTTCCTTTTCACCATTCCTAAGTAAAAGAACTTTCACATTTGCTTGTTCCTTTTTAGCTAAATCGTATCTGAGTTTGAACCATTTCTTCTTTTCTGAAAAATCATAACGGACATCTGAAATTGTGAATACTGACGTCCAACCATGACTTGTAATATTCTTTAATCCAACATCTTCAAAGAATTTCGGATAGAAATAATTCCAAGGATTTCTTGGTTGCATATCACCTTTTATTTTCTGTCTCTCCATACATTTGTATCTTACAGCTTTTTCTAGGAAATCAAATGCTTTTGTTATTTCATCAGTTGGATAATAGTTTCTACTAGCTGGTAAAGGATCTATTGTAATGATTTTACCTTTGGATTTGACTACTCGAGACATTTGTTGTAAAGCTATAATTGGATCCACTAAATTATGTACAACGATATGGGAAATTGTACAATCAAAAGAATCAGATGGAAGAGTTGTGGTTTCTATTGGTTCATTTACAATTTTGATGCGATTCTTGAATCTACTCTTCAAAGTTTCTACAAACGTCTCATCTGGTTCTAAACATGTAAGCTTGATGTTGTCAAAAAGATTCAAGAGAATATTTGTGAAAAAACCACTCCCAGAACCAATCTCAAGAACGTTTATATTCGGTTTCTGCAGGAAAGAAAACCATTTCTGAAATAATTTCTTTGCATCCTCATCATACTCAAAATATCTTCCTACAGTTATTTTGTCTACCCCTTGGAGTTTACTCCAATCATGCTTTGTTTTATTCAAATCAATTAACCCCTAATGAATTAAAAAAAAATCAGTCTATTTTTGATCGCTTTCTAATAAACTCATATATTAACTCATTAATCTTTTCCTTTTCAGATTCATGTGTTAAACTATGGGAAGAATTTTCAAGGAATACTAGTTCCTTATCTTTAGATGAAACACCTTCAAAAATTATCTTAGCTGATTTCTTTATCCATTTATCATCCAGGGAACCTTGTAGTATAAGAATAGGATTACTAATTGATTCTAATTTTTTCAAGTTGTTTTTCAATAATTTTCTTAAAGAATTTGCTGGACCTATTGGATATCCATCATAACTAAGAATTGTATGTTTTTCTTGATCCAGTTTTTCGCTTTTGCTTTTCTTATGCACAGCATTTTTAAAAATTGGTCCTGCTACTGCCAAAAAAGTCCTATGTATAAATTTGAGTTTAGCTGGTGTTGCTAATGTAATGATTCCATTAACTTTATGCTCAATAGCAAAGCGTAACGTCAAAGCACCGCCCAATGAATGTCCACATACAAAAAACTCTTCACAATATTCCTTCAACCAATTAAAAGCATAACAATATTCGGCATACCAGTCATCAGCAGTTTTTGTTAGTAGTTTATCTATTGAAGTACCATGTCCCGGTAATAGAGGAGCAATTGTAGTTATTCCCTTGCCTGCCAGATATTTGCC
>JAHLVZ010000061.1 GCA_019058165.1 Candidatus Heimdallarchaeota archaeon | reverse complement strand
AGGTATAGGTTCTTCCTCACGTCGGACTTCAGTATATCTGGGTTCTTCTTCTCGTTCAGTTTCAATATGTTCCTCTGATGGTTGTTCATATTCTTCGGACAAAGAAATTCACCACTGTGAACGGATTATCTTTCTAGTAAAAAAAGATTATTCAATAGGTAAGGCATTGATGTATCACTTCTTTGAAGTTTTTTAGGGGCAGTTTCTTATTTTTAGTGAAAAACTTGTTAACGAAACATTTAATAATAAATCAGAGCATGTTCTCATGATTATAAGAATACGTTCTTGTGGTCACTGCGTTGATATTCCCCGATGAATGAGAAAAAGAAGGCGGTAGATAAACGATGTTTGTCGAGTTAATGACTAGTAATGTGAAAGATAGAGAATTGAGGATACGTGAGTCTCTCGAGAAGAAGAAAGGCACCAGGGGAAGGAAGAAGAGCAAGAAGACAATTAGAGTTCAAGAGCTTATAATGGATTTATTGTTTGTCAGTCGACGATTAATGAGGTCTTCAGAAATCAGAATTGCTGTAGCAAAACGAGTAAAAGGATTGAGTAATTATCTCTTCTTTTCTGCTCTGGCGGATTTACAAAAACAAGGCTCAATTCTCAAGAAGAAGAATCTTCTAAACATGAAATATACCTTCTATGTTTTGTCCCAAGAAGAACGAGGATTACGATTAAAAGATAGCTTACCAAGAGAACAAATAAGCGGCATAGAATTAAAGTATATGTTGAGAACATACCAATTAGAAAAGGATCTTATCATTTCACAAAGATTCTTATTCTAATCCCTTTTTCTTTTATTTTTCAGGAAAAAATTGATGTTGTAATCAGTCTTTTTGTGTGAAAAGGTCAAAAGAACAGTCAGTTTTAAAAACTGAAAAGTTAGATTAATTACAGAGAAAATCCAATAACTATTTATAGAGTAAATTTTGGTATGTTTACCACGGAGATTATAGATTATAAATGCAACCTGATTACAAAAAATTATACGAAATCGTTTGTGATCTTTACTCAGATACTAAGCATTTTTATTATGGTCAATGGGATGAGACTTTTTACACTTTAAGAGTATTTGAGACTAGTAAGATGTTAATCAAACGATCCCGAGTAAAAATTGAGGAAGATATTATTCTAACAGCCGCGATTTTTCATGACATAGGAAAAACAAAACTTGACACGGAAAAAAAGATTGAAGAAATGTGGGATAAGCATCCAAATTACGGAGCAGAAATCACCAGAAAGATTCTTCGAGAGCAAGGATACAGTAACGGTTTTGTAGAGAAAGTAGTGTTTCTTGTCAAGCACCATGACAATAGACCAGGAAAAGTAGAGATGATTAGATCAAATGAATTGAAAATCTTGCAAGATGCTGATTTGTTAGCAGATATGGGTATAGCTAGCTTTGTGAGACCATTCCTTTACAGTGGAAAAAACAAGCGGAGAACAATCGAAAACGTCAACTACATAAAAACTACAAGAAGCAATGACGGTGGCATATCTAAGGAAAATCTCTATCGATTAAACCTCAAGGCTTCAAAGCGTATGGCAGTGAAACTCATAAAAGAATCTGACAAATTAAATGACAAAATCTTCAAAATGACTCAGTCAGAGCTTTTAGAGTAATAGTTTGGTTAGTTTTTGCAAAAATCCTTTAAGGAACTTATTTCTAGGACAATTATTGGTGAGCTAAATGAAGGCATTTATTTCAGTTGATTTAGAGGGATTACCATATATAGTAATTCCAGGACATTTGAATTTGAAGGGTACTTTATACCAAGAAGCAAGGGAAATTGCTACAAAAATAACTTTGATAGTAACAAAAGAATTGAAAGAGCAAGGATTTGATCAAGTAGTTAACTGGATTTATAGTCCCAGTGTATATCTATTGAGAAATTCCTTTTCACATATTGATCACTTGCAATTATGTTGAGGATAAAAATATCAATTGTGAAAATAGAGTTAAAATATGTGTCAAAAATCTTGTTTGTTTTTTGAATTATTGACTGTCTTTCAGAACATAAACTTTTTATCATTTTTGAAGTATTTCCACTTACAGATTCAGGTGTAAATAAAAGAAACATTGCGGTGATTTTTCTTGAAAACAAATGCATTTCTATTATTTCATCTTCACTAATTGGTTTTTTATCAATCTTGTGGACGATGAAGATATAATTATAGGGAGTTTTGTTGAAATTTGGTAAATCTATATCTATTATGTATCCGAAATAATTATCAAAAAATTGAATGATTTTTCGTACCCTAAATACTCTGCTTAATCTGTATATTCCAGCTATAAAATCCCTAATTTCTATTTGAATATATGTTGATTTTTTAGATTGTTTAAACCATTTTTTAATCTCTTTCCAATTTTTATATTGTGCTTGAGTCATTGAGTTTTCTAAATTTGTTCTAATATATGGATTTGTTGTCAATAAAATATTACCTGATTTTAATCGCTTATTTAATTCAGAAATTCTGTTCGATTGTTCTTTATTAAATTCTATATATTGTGAGATTAATTCCTCTTGTTCTTTTATAACTACTTTATAATTTTTAATTTGTTTATCTCTTTCAGCAATTTTCTTTGATTCCTCAATATTTTTTGTTTTATCAAGAATGAACTTTTTTGATAATAACGCTTTGAATTGTTCCTCAAGCCAACCGTTTAGTTTTCTTGATTCATTAAGCTCTGAAAGAACATCTAAACCGTAATCCTCTAAATCTATGCGAGCCAATGTCAAAGCTAAATATGCTTTTTCTACACTATTACGTGTTTGTGGCATTATTTCATTAATGAATTTTTTAACTTCTTTTCCATTTATTTTAGCTAATGTTGAGACTATAGCTCTTCGTATATCTTCATCAGTTTTCCATTTCAAAGTTTCAATCAAATCTGGTATAATAGACTTAGCAAATTCATGATGATCACCTAAACATAAAACAGAAGCAAGAACAATTTCTTCTTGCTCATGTCTTAGATAATCAGTTAGCAAAATGAGTAGTTCTTTGGTAAAAATTTCTTTTTGTTTAGCAGTTTTTAAGTCAAGAATTCTTAAATTCTCAATTACTTCTAATTTTTTAGCCCATTCTATTTCTTCGTCTTCCAGAATTTCAATATAATCATTTATTATTTCCTTCGTCATATCTCTCAAACCCAATAATAATTAGCAATCATTCAGATATTTTAATCTTGTTTGAATCATTAAAGTGAAAAATTTTCTACAAAATTAGAATTTTATGTGTTAAAACCTGAAATCAATTATTTTTCTTTTAGTAATTGATTTGCTATACACGGTCTGAGTTGTTTGTCTTTCACCCAGAGTTCTTGAATAGCTTCTAATCCTTTATTCGCTGTTTTTTCTACTAATGCTTTCTTCTTCGCACATTCGGCTATTGCTATTGTTTTCATGCATTCAATGCATTGTTGATGAGTCTCTTCTAATAATTTCTTGTCTTCAACTGAGTAATTATTTGAATGAGGCTCTCCTTTATTTTTTCTTTGTTCCTGAACAAGCTCTAATTTTTCTAAAACGACTTCTGCCAAGAAAGGTAAGAATAAATTATCATCTTTATACTGAATTATTTCTGTAGGAACTAAGGAATAATCAACGGTTTGTGCTACTTCTCCTAAGAATCGCTTCAAATCCTCTATGCGATCACTATCATATAATGTAGGAATCGTTTCGCCTTTCTGTGTTAGTTGAGTAATTTCCGCAACAATAGTCTCATCGCTTTTCCCAACAACTTGTGGTTCAAGTTTTTGAAGTATATTGATGACCTCTTCTTGTTCTTGCTGTAAGCTCTTTTCAGAGAGTTGGAAAATTCTACCTTTATACTCGAAGAAAGCTTTAATTCCATCAAGAGTATCAAGTTTTCCGAGTAACTTGAAGTGACGAATCAAGTGGCAAATTGTACAAAGAATGAACTTATTTTTCTCGTGTTTCGAAAGTTCCCATGAAGTGTTTTTTCTTACAAATAACTCAACTAATCGACGTAATTTAGCTACATCTATTATTTGCTCTGCTAAACACTCTGCTGATAAGTCGATTTCCTTGAATAACTCATTCTGATAAATAAATAAGTGAATAATTTTCCTTGCAGCTAACCAGTAAATATCATCTAAAGCATCACAAGTAAGATCTTTCTTCTCATTCTTTGGGCAATAATCAATTAGAGTTTCAGTCATTTCAGGATCACCTTCTAAGAAATATTCTTCTATGTTGAAAATATCCAGTGATTCAAGCACTTCTTTTGGAAGTTCATCAAAATTAATAGGTTCTAATGTTTCTTCTTCTTGAGTTAATTCATCCCAGTTCTCCATGTAATCATTATCTGAAATATCAAGTTGGGAATCATGGTTGTTTAAATCCTCTGTGCTCGTTAAAATTCGCTCATTGATGTATTCAGTTTGATCAATATTCTGAGTTAAGCGTTCTCTCTTTTCAATTCGTTGTAGAATCCTTTCTTCAAATTCTTGGATAGTTGCATTTGAGATATTCTTTTCTCCCACTAAATAGTAGTAAATCAGTAGCATATTTATTAGAAGTACTTTTCTTTTCGAGAGTTTTTTCGATTTAGGTTTTCCATGTTCTTTCTTCAGCATTTGGCATCCGAGAACACAGAATGTTAGATTTTTAATAGCTCTCCCCCGTCCATCTTTATAGAAAGCGACACCATCCTCCGTTTCAACTAAAAGCTGTTTCGTTTTGCATTCCATATCTGCAATTCTTTTGTCAACAATATCTTGACAAAATTTCCTATCGCCTTTCTTTCCTTTTATGAATTGATTAATTTGAATGGGCAAGTCAGATAATTCATTAATTAGTTGGTGCCAATCTGTCATTAAACATTCTTTGAAAACGCCTTTTCTCTTTCGAGGGCATTTACAGAGATAAAATTCTTTGTATGTTTGCTCAGTCTTCGTCCCAATAGTTTTCATAATCATCTATCTCCCAGTCATTATCTTCATCATCCTCACCGAATCCGTAAGGAGACGTTGAGTGAGAATTCTTGTAAGTATCATAGTCTACTAAGTAACCTTCAGCTTGTGTAAGCAGTATAAGATCATTATTAGTTAATCCTCGAAGTAAACAAATCAAAACACATTTTCGAAATTTTTCCTTATCATCGTCAGAAACGATTTTCATCCGTATCTTTGCTTTCTCAGGCATGTGAAAGTGTATGAGTTCACTGCTTTCCTTCATAATGAAATCAAAATCTGACTCAAATTTTTTTAGAACTCCTTCCCAACCTTCACATACATCATGGACAATCTCATCTGCTACTTCCTTAATCAGATTCGTAATACGATTATTTTTTCTTTTAGCGAGATGACATTCCTTTGCATCAGTATAATAAAACTCACAGTTACTAAGACAACCTGTCATTAAGTGAGTAGTCGTATCAATTCTTCTTTGCTCATCCATCATTTCTTCTAAGTCAGTACTTGATTCTAAAAGATAGGATAGACTTCTTATGTTCTCATACTTGGGATCTGTTGCTAAAATAATTTGATAATCGTCTTCTGAAAGTGGTTCATTTCCTGGTCTTGTTAACTTAACCAATCGAATAGGAAATTCTTCGTTGGGGAGCTTCACATCGCATTGATACTTTTTCAAAGAATGAATATCCTTTACATGAGTATAATTCATCTTGTCGCAAAGAGCTCGGGAGACATAAGAGAAATTAACTAAGAACTTGCTTTCCATAGCGAAGCGAGTGATATTCTCAACAGAAGTGCCAATTAAACTGATAGCTACACCATGTTTTCTGATTTCAGTTAAACACTCTTCCACAAACATCATATCAGCAGAGGATTTTCGACGTTCTTTTTCAGGAGCAACTATTTGCGCTTCCTCAATATATACATGGATCTTCAATCCTGTTGGTTTCGTTTTCAAAACATAGTTTCGTAATTGATACAGTAAGAGATTAACAATAGCTCTTTTCGCATCATTATTAGATACACTTTGCAGATTGAGAATAATATTTGAGTCCTCAATCATATCCATCGTTAAATTACTTGTATTCGCCCAGACAATATTACGTAACTCGTTCTCGAAAAGACTTAGTTTGTTAATTATGGACTTGTAACTCCAGTGCCCAGTTATAAGTCGATCCTTGTTTAACTCCACATATTGCTCAGTGTTCTCAAGAAAGCTGGGATAATTTCTTTCATCTAACTCAATGTTTTGAATTGTTAGCTGTATAGCTCCTTTGAGAACTGCTTTCTGTTGTGGGGTATAGTCTCGATACACTGCTTCGTTCTCAAACATCTCGTTGAAATACTTGAAAAGGAATTCGGAATGCTCATTGCGATTCACAAAACTGTCTTGAAAGGGATTAATGTGTAGCGGAGCAAGTTTACTATTAGCTTCCCAGATAGTGTATTTAGGATTATTCACAAAAGCTTTCGCATATTCATCTGCAAAAGATATTACAATTTTCTTTATCTCTGGATAATGTTCATCCATTTGTTCTAATTCTGCTCGAATAAGACTGCTCTTGCCATATCCGGTAGCGCCAAAAACTGCTCTGTGATGCAAGTAATCTTCTTTGCGAACCCGGACTAATTCACCAGTAATGGTTTCACCCAAAATTATAGGATGGGTTTCAGATGGTCTTTTAACTGAAGGGGGAGTTGTTACGTCCTTATTTATTGGAATACCAGACATTGCCTTTCTATAGATATCAATAATTGCTCTTGCAGATAAACCACTTATTAATGGATGATAATTTGCAACAAGTTCATGATTTCTGATTTTTCTAAGTAATTTGTAAGAGTTTACTTTGTTTACAGATATTTTCCTTGTGAAACCATCGTAAATTGCTTCTAAACTCCCAATCATTCTGTTTTCGATTTCATTAAGAGTACCAATATTATTTCCTTTTAATATAATAGCAACTTCTCCGTAGACATATCCTGAGGTCGTCATATCTTCTGTTTCAGAGATTATATGCCTCTCATTCTTTGAGAGAGTTCTTTCTTTTCCATCTTTTGTTTTTGTTCTTGGGAGAGTCCTTTTACGTAACCAAAAACGAAAAGGAGAACCTTGCCTTATAGAATTAAAAGTATGGATTTCAACTGCTTTGCTTTTACTTACAATTGTCTCCACTAAAGCATCTACGGGAGCTGTAAACTTTTTTACATGTTGGTATGCTGGTTCACCACTTAGGACTATTCCCTTCATTTCGTAGGGTAATGGGTTTCCATAGTGAACACTTAGATTGTTAAGATATTCAGCATGATCCGATTTAGTGAAAAATGCAATTTCTATTCCTAAAGATTCACAAGCCCCCAAGAGTTGATTAAAATTACTTTCGCTGAAGGATAAGCGAATGTTTTTGTTTGTGAAACATAGAAATAAATACTTTCAATTTTACCATCTCTGGCTTTTTGGTGAATAGTTTTGCTAATGATTTTGAGAAAGTGGCATTAGGGGAATCAATCGAATCTTCAAGCTCAGCTGATATCTCTGTTGTCATCCGTTTTACCTTTGCTAATATGACTCTTTCTCGTTGAAAGATTAGCATAATCCCTTTTTTTAACAAACGTATTAGCAAATATAATATTAGAAATAATCCTGCTAATGATATGATCAAAACAATGTAACTAAAAACTCGTCGAGTATTACTCATATAATGAGACGTTGTATCAAATAATTGCATATCACTGAATTTATCGAATAATAGATTGTCAAATAGAAAATAAGCCAACAAACAAACGAAAGAAATACAACTTAGTATAACTAACCCATATATAATCTCCTTCTTCGGATTTTTCTTAAAACTGTAGTATTTCTCATTCATATGAGGTATCATGTGCATCACTCAAAGATTTACACGACCCTACTCCTTTCTATAAAATTATTCTACTTTAGTTTTAAAAACCCCAATAAAAAACGAATTTATTGTGTTTCAAAATTTCTATAGGAATAAACATATCAACAATTATGTTTTTTTTGGAAAAACATAAATTCTTTTGATTTAATGTTTAAAGAGAACTTTTAGGAAATGGAAATAGTGAATGATGAATTATCAGAAAAGAAAATTATGTTAGAAGAATACAAGTTACTCAATAATTTAATTACTGAAGAAAGTCATTTTTTCTGGAATAGATTTAATATAATCTTTATTGTAAATTCATTTCTTCTAACAGTATGTGCGTTCTTAATGAAAACATATGTGGAATTGGATACTGATTCAGAATTTTTAGTTATTTTAAAATCAGTACTATGGATTTGTATTATTTTTGGAATACTTATTACTTTCATCTGGTTTGTCCTTACTGAACGAGGAAGAACTTTTAAGAGAATATGGTCGGATTTATCAAGACATATTGAAGAAGAATTAAAGATAAATGGTAAACAAATTCTAAAAACTTATACAACATCTTATCAAATTCTATATGAAAAAAATCCAGATGGAATAACTAACAGCTATAAAGATAAAGCAAAGAAATTATACAAATCACTTAGATGGGGTCAAAAGCGATCAATTAATCAATGGATTAGTTATGTAGTGGTTTGTTTCTTTTTGTTTTGGTTGTCATTTATACCATTATTATTACATATACAATTTTCTAATTGGAAAATAACAATTTCATTTGCAATTACACTACCAATAATTGCAATAATTCTTCTAATAATAGATATTTGTTTAGCTAAAAGAAAATAGGAAGTAAAAATAACTATTTTCTTTTTTTAGCTCTTTTTAAACATAAATTTCTGAGGTGTTAGCTGAGATGATAGCAGATGCGAGGAAAAAAACAGTTCTTGTTATTAGTTATTTTCATTATTATTACCCCATTCTTTCATGATAAAATAAATGCAATAAAAACAGATTCGTTTGGTGTTTCACTAAATTGGACATACACAACAGACGATTTTATCGCTTCATCTCCAGTGATTATTGATATTAGCAAAGATAATAATTTGGAAATACTCATCGGTTCAACAGATGATTATCTTTATTGTTTAGATAATTCCGGAAGTATAGTTTGGTCTTTTCAAACTTTAGGTGATGTAAGATCAACACCTGCTATTTGGGATATTAATAATGATGATGTAGTCGAAGTTATATTTGGTTCAGATGACAATACAGTTTACTGTCTTGATATTAATGGAAATGAAATCTGGACATTCGAGACAAATGGTCATGTGTTTACATCCCCAACAATCGCTGATATAGATTTAGATGGCGATTTTGAAATTATCTTTGGTTCTACTGATAGAAAGCTATACTGTCTTTCTGAAGAAGGAAGTTTGATTTGGACTCATCCTGTTGGAGATTTCATATATTCTTCTCCAGCTGTAGCAAACTTAAATTCAGATTATTATTTAGAAATCGTGTTTGGCTCTGAAGATAACAAACTCTATTGCTTAAATTACCTTGGACAAGAATTATGGACGTATGATACATTAAGGGATATTCGTTCATCTCCTGCTATAGCTGACTTAGATAAGAACGGTGAATTAGAAATCATCTTCGGTTCAGAGAATAATAAGGTACTATGCTTAGATGCAAACGGTAAAAAAATTTGGTCATATAAAACTAATGATTAGATTTATTCTTCACTTGCAATTGCTGATTTAGATAACAACGGTTTTTTAGAAGTTTTAATCGGTTCTTATGATTACAATATCTACTGCATTAATTACGATGGAACTTTGAAGTGGTCATATAAAACACAAGAAAAAATTGTTGCATCACCAGCTGTAGCAGACCTTGATAATAACGGTAAGTTAGAGACTATTATTGGATCAGGAGACGGTAAGCTCTATTGTATAAGTGAAACAGGACAACTAATATGGGAATATCAAACTGCAAATTATATTTGCTCTACACCTGTATTAGCGGATATCGATTTTGATGGTGTACTGGATATTACATTTGGTTCTACAGATAATAGTGTTTATTGTTTATCTCTTTCCGATGTCAGTAGTTCCGGCAATAATCCTTGGTATTGTTTCAGGGGTTCTGTCCTCCACACTGGGTGGATGGATTCCGACAATGACTTCATCGATGACTTAACTGAGAGCTATCTCTATAGTCCGAATTATCCTTATCTAAATACAGGGAATACAACTTTTGAAATTACTATTTCATCGATTATTATTATCAATATAGGAATTCCATTGGTAATTCGTAAATTAAGAAAAAGAAAGAATATCTCTCTCCTTTAAACCCAAAACTTTTTTTCAGATAGATTATAACTTAATAATGGTGAATTGGAAATGGATTTGATAGATATTTTAACGCTTGGACGACTTACTTATAAATTTGGTACAAAAAAAGTAGGTTCTAAAGTAGTAGGAGATTATGGAATAACTGGCAATTTAAATGAAATCCTTAAATTGGTAGAAAGAAATTCCATTGCACTTGAAAGTCATTATTTAATAAAAAATTTGATAAAAATCTATGAAGAAAATTATAATGTCAAAGATGATAATGAGAATATTTTAACCTCTGAAGATCATGAGGATCTAAAGCAATTTTATTCTGTGATTTTTTCATTCATTTTTGTTGCTTTAAAAGATAAAATTGTTTTTCCCGCATATAGTTATGGTGATCTAAATTTCCAAAAATTGTATAAAGGTGCTAAAAGATTTTTTATTTCAAAAATTTGGAAAAATATGCAAAATATTGAGAAGAAAGATATGGAAGATTGTGTTAAATGTTTACTTACTGAAAATTGGACTCCAGCAGGAGTTATGGCAATGAGAGCAATTGAATCTGCTGTTAGAGAGTATTATTTTAAGCTTACAAACCAAAGAAAAACTCAATGGTGGAAAATTCTTGAAGAATTAAAAACTAACCAAAATGCAGATCAAGATTTAGTTAAAGAATTAGACTATATTCGAGAACACATAAGGAATCCATTAGCACATCCCGAAGATAGAATAGAAAACCATGCAGAAGCTGAAGAAGCATTTCTCCATGCAAAGAAAATACTCACAAAGATCTATTCGTAATTTATTGAACGGAGTTAGAATTTCACTCCGTTCACTTGAAGATAACTCAGAATATGAGAAAGGAAAAACTTCTTCCTTTTCAGTATGTACGATTTTCTGAATAAAAGAACCACTCATCAAGAATTAGTGGGGACTTCATCCAATGCTAAATAGTGATTAGCCATGTTAACATTCGGGGATAAAGCCCCTATTAGTATCTGGTAAAAAAACTATTTAAAGTTACTAATCAAGGGAGAAGACCGAAAATATTCGCGATAAAAAAAAAGGAAGAGAGAGTTCTTCAAAGAAACTCAATTTCAACGTTATGGGTTTCAACTTTCTCTTTCTCTTCATCATCTTCAAGTCGTCGTTGCTGTTCGTCAACTATCTTGTCAAACAGCTCAGGGTCAATGGAGCTCCCAGCGAGATTCATAGCTTTCGCACTATAACCATCGTGTTGTGGTTTCGTGAGATGATTACTCGCAACATCGGACAAGACGTACTGAATATCATACAAGCGTATGCGGTTATTCACTACTCTTGCGTCAATGGATCGTTCAAGGTGTCCTTGGATCTTCTTGGGTAGTCGTGGCAATCGGGAAAGGAATAACTTGGCGCTTTCGTACGGAACAGATATCTCAGTGCTATATTCTAAGTGTTCAAACAAAGATTCTATAGCTTCGATTTGTTCCTGTATTTGTCGTCGAACCTTATCCGTGAGGGAATCAGGATTAGTTGGATCATTGGAGAGATGAATAATTCTGATCCCGGGATAATTCTCCGTCGAAGTCATACCATTGGTACAAGCTAATCGTTCGAGTCCGGGGACTAAGCGAAACGCATTGCAACCAGAATGAAAGTTTCGTTCAACAATCATTTTGCGAACGTCTCCAACTTCTCGTAATGCTGTTCTATCTTGGTCAAAGATAAACGCTCGGAAACCGTATTGTTTCGAGAATCTATAATGATAGTCAGCATTCGGTAAGTGTTCCATGAGAACTCTTTCCGTGAGAAGCGCGGTTTCAATGGTAGGAATGAAGGTATACGCAGGTGATGCTACACCTAACACTTCATTGTCGTAGTTGTGTAGGAGTTGGAATTCCTTGTTGCCTTCCATATCGAACATGCCTTCCAAGCAGATGTTTCTGACGTATTCAGGCATCTCGGTTAAGGCAGCGAAGGACGTTGCACCGAATAATCGGGTAAGGAAGCGTTTGACCGCGAACTTGGGAACTATGAATACTTCTCCGTAGAGATTCATGGATATTTCAGATTGAATTACCCCATGATCTTTCTCTCTTTGGAATTCAATATCTTTCACGTCAGACATTGTGAACACAGTTCCTTTCTCTGCGAGATACTTTTGCCCAGCTTCACGAAGGACGTGAGCGTGGTCGACAGCTATATCGATGAGAGGTTGATAGATTTCCATCACCCCTGCTTTCTTCCAGTAGGGTAAACCTACTTTCAAGTGACGCGTTAACATGGCTAATCGCAAGAAAGTTCGAATGGAAGCTTAAAAACACCAAAAAAAAAAGAAATTGAATCCGGATAAGATGTAATTTTAAATAGAAAAAAGGCACCCACTTTCTTTTGAAAACCTCAACTCGGTGTCTCCCCAAAATTTGAATATAAATAAAACATATTATCTTTAGAAAACTATAAAAGAACTTTTTATTTTTCTTTAAAAAAAAATTTTAAAAAAAGTAGAATTTTGTATAAATATACAAGTAGAATTTTAAATCCATACGGATAAGTATATATAGTTAACATTAAGTTAACTTTTATTGCACAAATGTAAAAAATGAGTGCTTGAGGTAGTGAGTAAGCTCCGAAGCTGGTCCCGAAGAAGAGTAGAATGACTGATGAGATTTTACTGAACACAACGAGAGATGACTTTTAAATTCTTAGTATCGGGGAAAATAAGGGTACTAAGGAAAAAATAATTGCGCTTATCAAACTCACTTCCTCTCAATTAATTTTTATTGTTCCTTTTTTTATATTAAGTGTTTAATTAGTTATTTAATCAAATGGTTATTTATTTAAATAAATACGTCCACGATAAGTTTATATATAAACTCAGTTGTAAAAAAATTAGTGGCGATCTCTGAATTTCCCCGAGCGCCACAAACAATGTCCATTTCGGACAAGGAGCTTTGAAAAATGAGCGCAAATATAACAAAAGTGACCTTAGGGTCAACATTATTGGAATTCTTCGAAGAAACACTCTTGGAAGATATCGATGCTTTTTCTTTAGCCAAATTAATTAAGGATTTGCCTAAAGACCAGTTAAAGCGTCTGGGTGCAATTCTAAGTAATACAGGTAGGCTTTGTTTCGTAAAGTCTCTCAGTTTATTGGAGTGCGCTGTGTTCATTGAAACTAACGTTTTTGTTAGGGAGTGAGGTTTATCCTCACTTCACTTTTTCTACTCAAGACTTCGGGGAATACTTTTTTCTTTTTTTTTATTCTAAATACTAAAATAAATTCGAATGCAGACTTTTTATATTGTCCTTTTAGATTTCTCTTGATGAAATCTATGTCAGGACAAAAAAGAACAACATTAGCAAAAGACAAAGTGTTCGAAATACCTTGCCCAAAATGTAATGTAAACGTAAAAATTCTCTCATACAATGGTTTCATTGATTTCACACCGATAAATATTGAGAAAAACGATTGTCCATTAGATATTATTTTTGGATGCCCCGAATGTGATTTTCGATTTACTTTTCCGCAACTATACCAAGCAATATTCAAAGAACCCTTTATATGCAAAATACACGATGGAAATAAAGACTGTGGATGTCTAACCTGACGCATAAACCAAGTAATCAAGCGTTATCTTTTGAAACCTTATCAACCATCTGGACTTGGATCTGGAACTATCTGACCAATGATTTCTTTAGCTTCTTTTTGAGTCATTGGTGTTTTTTTTCGTTTCTCTGTTTTCTTTTTTTATTTTTTCGTTTACTCAAGATATCTCACGAATCTATTCCATCGGATTTTATATTTAAAAACAATAATTTTGTTTCTTAACAGTTTTTTCGCATAATACTTATTAACCTAAAAAGGTAATTTGTACCGAGAAGTATTTTTTCTATAATTGGAAAAGATTAAGGGTGAGATTAATGGAAAGAAATAGGAAAACAATATTATTAGTGTTAGTTGTAACAGTGTTTTTTATGTTACCAGTCTCAGCAATACTTGCTGAGAATTCGCAAAAGGGTGATCCCGAAGTGGTGGTAGTTTCCGCTGAGCTTAAAGTACCTGAAGAAATGCAAAAGCTTTCTGGAAACGAGACTATTAGTGATGCTGTCTATTATTTGAATGTGAAGCTCGAAGCAACAAAGCAATTTGCCCAGTACATTAACGGAACAGTGTCCTTCAAGGAGAATCTTCGAGATTATAAGCTTATAAACGGTATTCATGTGAACGAGAATTTAACGATTAGCAACAATTTTGCTGTTTGGTCGGATATGCAGATAAATGATAGAAAAGAAGCGGGAAGTCCCTTCGTAATTGTGGGATTAAATTATCTGCCAGAGAAAATTACTTTCGTTTTGGAATTAACGAGTGTTAATCCCTATGATGAGGTAGCTTACAGTCAGATAGTAGAGTTCAGTGTTCTAACTGATTCAGCATCAATAGATATTACAAGCATCTCTAATCCCGCTGAATACTATAAAGGTTATAAAGTACCAGTTACTGTCTACGTGAAGAATACTGGTGATGAAACTATTAGTGGCTATGCAACAATTTATGTTAGTGTTAAATCAATTCAAGCGGAAGGAAGCAGTCTTGCATTCAAAAATGATGATGGATCAATTATTCTGACTGACGTCAAGACTTTTTCAGCCACAATCAATCCTGGACAAACCAAATCGTTTTTCTTCCAAATTGATTACTGCGATTATAGTAACGGAGCTATGAATGTTGGAGAATGGAAGATTAGTCAAGTATTAGTGGTAATAGGCTCTGCAGTAGATATCGTACATGAATCACATCCTGATTTCAATCAGCACATCAGTGACCCATATTATAATATTCATGCAAGAACGAAAGGCATGCAACCACACCCAGTGTTCATTTACTACCTCTGGAATTCAGGGGGTACAGGAGATGATTGGGGTGGTACTAATCCTAAACCCTATTTCATGGATGGTTATGGAAATAAACTCGCAGGATTACATCGGTTCCAAAACTATGGGAGCAATATTCCAGTTACCTTCAAAATGATTATCTGCTATGATGATTCCACGTGGAGTATTCCAAGCGGTTATGATGATGATGAAATGTTTGGAGATGGGAAAACATATGCTGGTGATCAATTAAAAAGTATATGTGACGAATGGAGGGATACACCCTATCATATAAGTGTATACAATTGTGGTTTTGATATTTTGCTAATGGCTGCTGGAAGGAATTCAGGAGGACACGAGGGAATGGCACTTTTTAATCGAGCGATAATATTTATGTCTGGTTCTATAACACATAACATGTATTGGCAAAGGAACATTGATGGTGTAGCTCAACACGAAATCTCCCACATATTTGGTTGCAAAGATGTAGAAGATGGGCATTCCATTACAAAATGCATTATGGTGTATAGACCATTTTTCCCTCTTTATTATCAATTTGAGGTATGCATCTGGACTTGGTGTTATCAACTTGATTATTGGTGCACAATCTCAGATGGTAACCATTGTCAGGACGAATTTGACGATCATTGGGACATTTTTTATTCCTGTTAACCTTATTAATATTAAGGAGGAAATTAGTGAATGGTGAAAGGAAGAAAAGGCATAAAAAACAATCAGTTATCTTTTCCTAAAAAGAGACATCATAGAGCTCCTATCTTACTTTTATTGAATATTACTTTATTACTGGTTAGTACTTTGCTTATTACATCGACACAGAGCTCCTCCACGTACTTAGAGCAACGTAATGTGTATTCCATTGATGTATATACTGAGAATGGACGTGTTCATAAAGAAGTGTTCATCAATTGGCCCGACTATGCTAATATTGGTACAATTATACTCCCTGTTAGATCCATTATCCATGTTAATTACACTGTACTTGCTACTTCTAATTCGAGTGTTGAATTTGAAATAATGAAACCGTTAGGTCATGAGAATCGAACGCTTTTCTCCCCGGAAATACCCAATTTTGTCC
>JAHLVZ010000228.1 GCA_019058165.1 Candidatus Heimdallarchaeota archaeon | reverse complement strand
GTACATACAAGTACTTTGCCAAAAGAATTAAAGAATCTCTTTGTGAAAAACAAAAATCTTGTTATACCAATACATGATAAAAATGGAAATATTGCTTTCACTCAACCTCGAAAAGTGAAGAACATAGATGACAGATTATTTCTTCATATCATCTCTGAAATAGAAAAAGGAGATGGAATAAAACTTGGTGATATAAAGTGGATTTGTCCAAGAAATAATCGGTTTATAGCAACTTATGATCCACCAAACGCAAACCTCGATATAAATCTCAGTTTCTCAGATGGAATAACTGAGATTGCGACATCAACTGACGTTTTAATTCTCTCAGGTTTTCATATGTTGAATTTAAAGGAAATCGGAATCAGGGGGGTAAGAGAGAAAATAAAATCTGTTTTGAATCTCATTCAACAAGCAAAACAATCGAATCCAAAGCTTATAGTCCACTTAGAACTTTCAAGTACGAAAAATGAAAAGATTTTAAGAGAGCTATTTAATCTTTCAAGAAAAGATGTTTATTGGGACAGCTTAGGTTGCAATGAAGTAGAGTTAGCTGAAGTGCTAAATGTAATTGGTGAATCAAAACTCGCAAAGAGCATTACTCAAGAACCAACACAAGCGAAGTTCTTACAAGGTTGTCATATAATTTGTCAAAAATTATCCTTGAGACGATTACATTTTCATCAACATGGAAGCTATTTTCTCCTTACAGAAAATAACTACCTAGTTTCAAATAAAAAACTAAGACAAGCGTTATGTTATGCATCAATAATAACCGCTTATAAAGCTAAAACTGGTGAAACAAAAAAGAAAATCGATCTAGATATATTATATGATTTGAATAGAATTGATTCTCGATATACAAAATCATTCAAAGAGATTGCATCAGTTTTAGAAAAAGAGAAGATCATATACGGAGAAGAATTTCTTCTGACAGGAATCACACAATATCATAATTATAATCTGATTATTGTGCCAACTCTTGTCATAAACAAACCAAAATATACTGTTGGACTAGGTGATACTATTTCATCAACAGCTCTAACAGCAGAAATTGTTTTGAGGAATATTGTTTAGTCAATAAATATTTTATTATTCCATTATCTTTTCAAAAATTGCAGGCTTTAGTAAAGGTTCAGCATCGATTTCTAGGTGAGTAATTTCTCCGAGAAAATTATCTCTAAATGTGATATATTTTGTGACCCCAAAACCACCTAGGTGCTTTATTGCAATCGTAAATGTGTCATAATGGTAATAACTTGTATCAAGATTCGAATCCTTTCCAAATTTTGCTTTTAATGCATTCTTCTCAAGATAGAATTCAAGTTCACCATATCCTGGATGATGGTAGATTCCTACATAATCCTCTAATGGATGAGTTGGTTTTGTGTTCTTCTTCTGAGGATCCTTTCTATCCTCTCTTTTCGCCATAGCTTGAGCTTGTTTTTCTTCAAATTCTTTTAGTTTCAATCCCCAATTAACTGGTTCAAAATCAAGAATCTGATCTGCAATATGGTAATTCAGGAAAAATGGTAAATTACTACCTGATGTGTTTGAAAAAATTGCATATCCAATATTCTCATCAAGCATAAAACCTCCATTGAAAATTATACCCGGACCTGTTCCGAGATGCTGATTAATTCTGACTCCTCGGTAATCAATTGCCCACCAACCTAACGCAAACCCATAATTTTGGACATAATTTTCTCCAGGAGTTATTATTGAAAATGGATTTCTATCTATTCTTTGTGTTTGGTAAAGCTCACTTAGTACTTTAGCAGATATTAGCTCCTTGTCTTTTACTTTTCCTCTATTAAGGTGGAATTGAATCCATTTATTCATATCTTTTAGACAAGAATTAATATTGCCAGTTCCTGCTGCAACATATTTCAGATCTGGATAGAATTCTTCAATGAAATCATCATCAATTCTTCTATAACCTTTTGAATAATCATCAGATTTTAGTGATTCTGTGATTGAAAAGTTTGTATCTTTCATTCCCAGTGGAGTGAAGATTCTCTTTTCTATGAATGAAAAATAATCTTGTTTTGATAAATCTTCGACAATCTTGGCAGCAATGAAATAATTTAGATTTGCATATTTATGTATCGTACGAAATTCATGAATGAATCCTAAATATGGTAAGCGCTTAAAGACATCTTTGTAAGTCCAGTCTGAATTCATATAAGCGAATTGATGATGTGGTAATCCTGTTGTGTGAGATAATATATCTCGTAGTGTGATCTTTTCAGTAACATTAGAATCTTTCATCTTAAACTCAGGAATGTAATTTCTTATTGGTGTGTCCCAATCTAGTATTCCATCATCCACGAGCATTGCGATTGCAGTTGCAGTGAATGATTTGGTGTGCGAACCTAACGGAAACAAAGTTTTAGCAGTGAAAGGCAGTTTGTTTTTAACATCCCGAAAACCAAATCCTTCCTCAAATAAAACTTCCTTATCCGAAACAAATGAAACAGCAATTCCTGCGTCATTAAATAATGCAACGTGTTTTTTCGTGTACTCACTAAATAACTCAAAATCTAATTCTTTTTTCATATCAAATCCTCTCATTTATAGTTAAACAGAATTAAATTTAGTATTTAAAACGGATTCACACTTTGGAGTCTCATTAAGAGTATTCCAATAGTGAGGTCACAATAGGTGACTATAACCATTTGTCATTCTACTGTTGAATTGAAACAACATCTCCTAATAATATGTTGATAATATTTACGCTTTTAATATTCATAATACAATACTAGTCATGGTGGATAAAATAATGGAACAACACAGCCCAGAACAAGACGTTAAAATTGTAGTTACAGGTCCATATAACGCTGGCAAATCTGAATTTGTTCAGAGATTTGGTATTAAACCAATCAATGTAGCTGTTAATGGAACAACAGTTGGCTTAGACTTTACACATGAAATGATTGATAATTTCCATGTTCACATCTTCGGTACACCCGGTCAAGATCACTTTAGAGATGTACAACAATGCGTAGCCCGTGGTGCTTCTGGAGTTATCTTAGTCTTAGATAGCGCTGATCCTGCGACTTTTGCTCAAGTTGAACAACTTACAAAAAGAATCAAGGCTGTTTGTGGTCGAGTTCCTCTTGTTATTTGTGCAAATAAGCAAGATAAAGACGGTGCTTTACCTCCAGAAAGAATTAAACAAATGCTTGGATTCAAAGGTAAAGTCATAGGGTCATCTGCATTGCATGGCGATGGGACAAATCCTATTCTTGTCGATCTTTTAAAACAAATTAGTTAATCTGAGGATTAAAATTTTTATTAAACTTTATCAAATTTTGATTTACATCATTACTAAAGATATGAATCAACTGAATAGCTAATGAGATTTGTTGATATTTGCTATACGGTACAATTAAATAAGTTTTTCCAAAGAGAGAATTTACTTGAAGTAATAAAGAAACCATATTCATATGAGTTTTTGGAGAGATTTGAAGATAATTT
>JAHLVZ010000060.1 GCA_019058165.1 Candidatus Heimdallarchaeota archaeon | reverse complement strand
CTTAATAATGAGAGGAATAACTACAAAGTAAATAATAGCAGAAAAGGTAATAGTAAATATAATAATAATAATAGAAGACACTATAGGATTGATGGCTTTTCTCCGTCTCCAAATTCTCTGTAGTTTTTTTAACAACATCACAACAAACGCCTTATTCACATAAGGATTGTTCGTGAAATTAATTAAAAGTTTGTTTTCACTGCACATTTAAACATTGGAAACAAAGAGAAAATTACAATAAAAGTTGAAGAAATGAGAAGAGAAATTAAAAATTTATTATGAGAAATGATAAAAGGAATAATTGGTGGGATTAACCACCTTCGGTACGAGCAATGAGGTACACTTTTTCATAGTCAGTAATCCCAACTTCTTCAAAAGTTTCATTGTCGTCAAGCTGTCTGCCACGGAAAACAACAATTACAGCACTTGCAGGAATTCTCTTTTGCCTTGAGATTTCCCGTTTTAATTCTGAAATTGTTGAATTGGGCTTAACTTCACAATCGATCACTCCGCCGCCTATTGCTGATACGACCCTAACAATCATTTTTTACAATCACCGTTTTATTTATCTAATTTATTTAGAGCAATTATCTAATATAAACAATTACAAATGAATATGTTAACTTTCCCTTTAATGTTAATCCCTTTTCACACACTGTTTATTGATTAAAGATGCCATTAATCCTCCACCAAACCCATTATCAATATTAACAACAGAGACATTTGGCGCACAACTGTTAAGCATGGTTAGTAAAGCTGAAATTCCCCCCAAATTGGCTCCATAACCAACAGAAGTTGGAACTGCAATTACTGGACTAGCAGCTAAACCTGCTACTACGGATGGTAAAGCTCCTTCCATGCCTGCAACTGCGACAATAACGTTTGCTGAAAAAAGCTTATCTTTGTAATGTAGGAGATGATGAATCCCAGCTACACCAACGTCATATATTCTTTCAACCTTTGAACCCATTAATTCTGCAGTTAAAGCTGCTTCTTCAGCAACAGGAATATCTGCTGTTCCTCCACAGACAACTAAAAGATTCCCGATTTTTTCCCTTGGTTTTCTTTCAACGTAAATAAGGCGAGCTTGAGGATTATATTGAACGGATTTGTCAATTTTCTTCAATTCATTGTAAATCTCTTCTGATGCTCGAGTTAGTAAGATGTTCTCATTTCTTTCATTTAATGATTTGAAGATACCAACTATCTGGTCAAGAGTTTTACTTGGACAATAGACAACTTCCGGAAAACCCTTTCTTAATGCTCGATGATGATCTACTTTAGCATACCCTAAATCCTCAAAAGGCAATTCTTTGAGTCTATCCAATACTTTCTCTAATGGAATTTTTCCTTCTTTAAAGTTTTTTAATAGACTCTCGAGATGTTTTTCATCCATGGGTTTCACCTATAATTAGTAATTTAATTTCTTTCTTATTCTTCTTGGCTTATGTTCATTGAACCTTGCTTATAGCCTCTTAAATCTAGTGTTATAGATTCGTAACCAAGCTCCCTAAACTTCGATTCAATCTCAGTTGAAAATTCCAAAACAACATCAAAATATTCTTTCAAGGTTTCTATTCTAGCCATTCCTTGATGTGTTCTAACTCGCACAATTGGAATTTCTAAACTTCTCAGATATTTTTCAGCTTGATAAACTTGCAATAATTTCTTTTGAGTAATTTCTTCACCAAAGAAAAATCTTGTTGCTAGACAAGGTGAAGATGGTTTGTCCCAACAAGGAAGATCGAGTTCTTTTGATAGCTCTCTTATCTCTTGCTTTGTTAATTCAGCATCCATTAATGGACTTTTCACACTGTGTTCAGAAACAGCTTTGTATCCAGGTCTATAATCATCCAAATCATCGAAATTTGATCCTTCAATTAGCTGACCTTGAATATTGTTATCTTTACAAAAATCAATTATTAAATCAAGTGTTTCAGTTTTACAAATATAACATCTATCTGATGGATTATCAGCGAACCACGAAGGGCTTTCTTCACCTTTATCTAAAGTATAATGCTTTATACCTATAGTTTCCGCAAGAAATTTAGCTTCAGCTAATTCCTCTTTAGATATTAGAGGAGATATTATAGTGATAGCTTTAGCTTTCTCTCCTAGAACATCAAAAGCAGCTTTAGCTAAAAATGAACTATCAACGCCACCTGAGAACGCAATAACAACTTCACCTAATTCTTCTAACAGTGATTTCAATACTTCGTATTTTATCTCTAACTCTTTCATTTTTCTTGCAACAAACCTAATTTATCTCAAAGTTAATGCAACGTCGATGGTTTTAATATCAGTCCAAGTTCGTCCAAATTTGCTCTGTAAATTAGCAGTAACTGTAAGGTTATAATGTGCTCCAATTGTTATCGAATCAATATCTAGCCAACAACCAGAACTAACTGTTTTCGTTCCCTCGAAATTGTATACTACTGTCCAATTACCTTCTCCGAGAATTTCGCCTGAGGTTTGATTAATAATTTGTAATGTGAACGATCTGAATTTTTGATGCCAATGACCAGGACAGTTAATAGTGACATCTGCATAAGCGAAATAATGAGAACCATCGATTAGAGTTTTTTGTTCTGCTCCATCGTAAGCAACATCTGTTACTCCGAAATGGGTGCCCCAGTCTGCAGCTAGTGTGTCAATAATTGGTACAAAAACAACCAAAATCAGAACAAAAGATGGGAGAACTATGTGTTTATACTTTGTTGTTTTCTTGTAGAATTTTTTCAGATTATCCAAAAAACTACTCTTCTTAGTCTCCTGAAGATCTTCTGCTTTCTCCTTTTCCTCATCAAAAATGTCTTCATCTTTATCTCCGTATGAGCTGAAGACAAAAGTCGCAATTAAAATCGCTGCAACAATTGCAATTAATACATACCTACCCGGCGACTCTTTAAAATAACTAATAATTCCTCCTAGGTAAGGTATTCTTCCTACGATTTTACCAATTATCCTGAACTCATGTATTTGTAATTCACCAACATCTATGTTATCTATAAAAGCGTCATTTCTAGCAGGATTGTCTCCTTTTGTTGTAAACCAATAATCACCGGTTACGTTGTCTTGGTAAACTCTATTGACTCGATGAACAATGGGTTCATTTTCATAATCCAGCTGAGAAGTATTTGAGGTTAATACACGGTAGAAAACAATTGTATCACCCACTTTTATTGTGGATGGATTAACTCCTCGAACAATGAGCATGTCTTTTCTGATGTCATTTTCACCTCCCCAAGAATCCCTATTAGAACCCCAATAACTGGGTTCCATAGATTCGCTAATTACAACAACTAAGGGTGAATTAGTATGCAGTATTGCTCCAAGTATCCAATTCAAACTAAAGACGAGTAAAACTGCTAAACCAAGAAAAAGAACAATCTCTATGAAATCCTTAATATCTGATTTTCGTGATCCCTTCTTTTTTTTACTATCATTTTGGTTTTCAGACAACGTAGGTTTAACCCCTCATTTATTATATAATGGAAGCAATTATTTAACTAAAATAAAATACTTTTCCTAAGGTTTCAAGAAAGCTTTTTGTGTGATAAAAAAAGGATTTGAAGGCAGGAAATTATGAAAATCTCTGAAGCAGTTGAACAAGAAGCAAAATTTATCTTAGTAAGTTGTGAAGCAGTTAAAGAACGAGATGGAATGAGCGAACTATGGCATGTTCTAGTAAAATACTGTGACGTAACTCCCTTAGATGCCTTTAGATTGCAGATTAAAGGGCTCTTCCTCATTGCTCTTAAAGCTGATCTACTCGTAACCTTTGAAAAAATAGCAGAAGTAATTAATGAGAAAAAATTCCAATTTATTATTTGTAAAAAATTAACCCCTCTTGAGCAACTAATCAAAAGTGATTTCGATAGATTATCTGAAATCCTACCAGAACACTTGCAAAAGATTCCAAACAATGTGAAGTGGCGAATATCGCTGAATAGAAGACATACAAAACTGAAAAAAATTGATGTTATAAGTTTAATAGCATCCCATCCGTTAGCTCCGAAAGGGCAAGTTGATTTAAGCAATCCTGATTGGGATATTATCGTGGAAATTTTTGGTGAGTGGCTTGGTTTTGGTGTGTTCAAACATGATCCTATACTAGCAATAAAATAAGAAGAATTTATTTTTCCAGATTTAATAAAGCAGATTTTTCAATCGCTAATTTTTCGATAATTGCAAAATCAGTAGAAGAAATACTCTTGGATTGAGTATACCTGTGAATTACTTCCACAGAAATTTCAAGGTTCTTTAGAACTTTTTCAATATTGTCTACTTTTATTTCATCATTATCCATTTTGCAATCTTGTATTTCAATACCAAGTTTTTCGAAAAAAACCTTGAAATTAAACTGCTTTATTTCTTTTAGTTTAGTTGAAACATTCACTATCTGCAGCATAAGCATTTTCTTAGTTAATGGTGTAATTCCAACTTTAGGAAAAGCTTTGCTTATCTGACGATTTCCAGATAAATAGAGCATGATTTCAGCATTTAGATTCTTAGCAATGTTAGTGTTATCCTTAAATGACTTTATAGCAAAACGAATGCAAGCTTTCAAATGAATAATACCTGCAGCTGCTTCAGCATCAAAAACAAGTAAAGTATGATTGGCTGCTAGTTTCTTTTCTTCGCTAATTAGTGAAGTTACAAGTTTATCAATTTCATTTTTCACTAGAGATTTCTTTAATGATGCTTGAGAAATTATAACCTTATGTTGTTCAATTTCTTGCATGCAGGATTTACCTCAAAGAACTGTCAAATACATTACTTTATAATCATTATCAAAGTTTTTCAAGAAAATTAATAATTAATAGCTGAAAGAAGTAGTTTGGAGTGAATTTGTTGCAAACAGATTTCCTAGTTTTAACCTATGATGACATTTGGTCATTAACAAATAAATTAGCAAAGAAAATCAGAAAAGAAAAATTAGAACCAGATATTTTACTAGGTATTGCTCGAGGAGGACTTGTTGTTACTCGCATTTTAAGTGATATAATGAATAATTTCAATGTAGCAATAATTGGTGTTGGGTTCTACAAGGGATTAAATGAAACAGAGAAAGAGCCAATTCTAACTCAAGAACTAACTATGGATTTGTCCGGTCAAGAAGTGTTATTGATTGATGATGTCGCTGATACTGGTAAAAGCTTCGAATTCGTAGTAAAGTATTTGCAAAAAAAGAAACTACAAACGCTCAAAACTGCTGCATTACACTTTAAACCTCATTCAATTTTCAAACCAGATTATTTTATTACTGAAACATCAAAATGGATTGTATATCCATGGGAATATATGGAATTTACAAGACTTTACTTTAAACAACAGTTGGAAAAAAATAAAAACAAAAAAGCAATTATTCAAGAGTTAAAAAACATAAAAATTCCTGAAGTTGTTCTAAAGGAAGTATTTGAGTTCTAAAACTTAATTAAATAAAAGAAAGAATTTCTGGATTGTTTCCAGAAATCAAGAATCATTCACTTTTGTGTCTTTTAATCGATTGCGAATGAAATTTGGCATTGTAAAACCAATGTAAGCAAAACTACACATGAATATAGCAAAAACGTAAGCGAAGAAGAAGAATGGTGTATAACCACCTGAAATAATACCAAGAACATTGTCACCAAATAAGAAGTCTAAAGTAAATGAAAGATAGATAAGGATACCAAACACACCTGATAAAATGATAAATCTGAATCCAGCTTTTTCCCATCGTAAAGTAGCGTGTCGAAGCGGTTGTCTAGTAAATATGATCAATGCTATGAACGTCACGAATGTTAAAAACAAATGAAGCAATGTAGGTAATAGTGTGTATTCAGGTTGTGGCCATAATCTAATGCCGCCACCTAAAAGTAATCCAATTGTAATTCCATTTAACGCAGCAAAGAGTAAAGGTACCATCATTCCTGTTCGTCTGAACATTGCAGCTTGAGAGAAAACCAATGCCACAAAAATCAGAATGAAGATATTGCTTAGAGCTGAAAAACTATATCCTAACATAACACCAATATCGCCATATTCCGCATTATTAGGGTTTGATATTAATCCGTTCACAACAAGATACTCTAACAATCTAAAGATAAACAAACAGATGATAGCTATATCCCAAAATGTAAATGCAACAGCTAAAGTTAGTGCTGTTCTTCTTTTTCTATTAAAGTACCGAACATAAAGCATTATAACAACGAACATTACAAAAACGAGAACAATGCCTTCTGTAATAACTGCTACAAGTAGTCTATCCAAGATTTTTTTCCTCCTTAAATAATCTGCGTAGAAACGTTGGCATTACATAACCAGCATATGCCAGAGTACACATCAATATGGCGAATGTCCATCCAATATAAAGAAATGGAGTATATCCTTCTTCAAAACCTGGCACAAATAGTGTTACGATACGATCTAGTGCAAGCATTAAGTAAATCATTATTCCAGCTAATGCTGAACCAATAATGAAGCTGAATCCTGCTTTCTCCCAACGTAATTGTACTTTTCCTCTTGATACGATACTAAAGAACAAAAGTAGAAGAAAAGCAATAAATGTCATAACTAAATGGTAAATTGTTTGTTCAAGAGGATAATTTGGATTTATCGGGTCAGCTATTATGGTATCGATTATAAGACCGATAGTTACTCCGTTCAAGATTGCATTAACTAAGGGAACCATTTTGTATGTTTTCCGAAACATTGGTGATTGTGCGAAAATTTGAGAAATAAAGATAACTAGAAATATATTACTAATAGCAGAAAATGCATACCCTATATTGAAACCATACCTTACAATTTGATATAATCCTTCTGCAATTGGTTGTCTTAGATAATGAATTAAGGAACCTACAAAAACTGAAATCGCACCTAAATCCCAAAAAGCAAAAGTTATTGCAAGTGTTAAAGCTGCTAGTCTTCTTCGTTCAAAATATCTTATAAACAAAAAAATTACAACTATTGTAACAGCTAAAGTAACTATGCCTACTGTAACTAATGCTGCTAAACTTACATCGCTAGGTAAATCTGCCATTTTAATCAGTTCCTCCAAGTCACCAAAGAGCATCCTTCATTTTATCAATAGGTGACTCTTCTTTAAGATGCCACTCTACTATTTCATCCAAAACTTTCTTGCATTCAGAATAATCATTATCTGAACTCTTTGGATCATATATCTTGTCAATTCCAGTAGCTATTTGTTTGGCAACATCTTCCCATTCTTTTATTCCTCTTTTATCTAAGGATTCGCTAAAAACTAATGCTACAGAAATGTTTTGAATAGCTAAGATTATTGCTGTTAAGCCAGCAGTCAGATCAAGGTTAAAGACACCTTTTTCTAGTTTAATCGCTATTTCTTGTATTTTTGCAAGCGAATTACTAAAATCATCCGTTCCAGGATCCACTTCACCAAAAGTAGAAGTTAATAAAACTTGATTCGCTTCTTTGGTAAAAATTATAACATTCTCAATCATTGCTAACTATTCTCCTGATCAATAATTACACAGAAAATATGCTATTATTAATCAACAATTCTTTAAAGTATAATTTCATAAAGAGTATTAGCTAAATAAATTTCACCCTTATAGCAAAAAGTGAAACAATAACAAAATTCCTGCTTTTTAGGTTTAAGATATAAACAGAAATCATAAATAGAGTTGATAAATGAAATGGCTAAAAAACTATCTTATTCAGCTCCTGGAAGAATTTGTCTGTATGGTGAGCATCAAGATTATCTTAAACTAACTGTTATTCCTGCAGCAATAAACTTACGAACAACAATAATAGTAGAGAAAAATAATACAAATGAAATAAAAATTGAATCTATTGACTTAGAGCTGGTTGATTCTTTCAAAATTACTGATGATCTTTCCTTGGTAAAGAATGAATTTGATTATATTCGAGCAATTATTATGGTTTTATTTAAAGAAGGTTTAGTGAAAGAAATTTCTGGATTTAATGTAAGAATTTCCAGTCAAGTACCTATAGGGTCAGGTCTTTCTTCTTCAGCTGCTATTCTTGTGTCTTGGTTAACAGCTTTGAATGATCAATTAAAATTAGAATTAAATAGGATCGAGATTGCAGATCTGTGCTTTATTGCTGAAAATAAAATATTAGGAATAAATTGTGGGATAATGGATCAATATTCATCATCTTTAGGAGGAATATTTTCCTTAGATTGTGACGGCCCTCCACACAAAATACAACGGTTTACAACAAATTTAGATGGCTTAGTTATTGGCGATAGTTGTGTAAGACGATCAGCTAATGAACCCTTAACATTATTGAGAAATCAAATAACAAGTGGTTTTGAAAAAATCCAAAAGCAGGGTGATTTCAAGTTAAGATCCTTAGCATCTGATACTCTCACTGAATTTCGGGATACTATTACCGAAGATGAATATAGAAGACTACTTGGTGTAATTACAATCAGAAATATAACAGAAAGATCAAGCATTGAATTATCTAAATCAAGTAATCAAGATATTGAATGTCTAGGCTCATTGCTTACAAAGCAACATACAATGCTAAGAGATTATCTTGGGGTTTCAATACCCGAACTTGATAATTTAGTGGATGTGTCTATAAAATCGGGAGCACTTGGTGCAAAACTCACCGGGGCAGGTTTAGGGGGATGTATAATTGCTTTAGCTCCAAGAAGAGAAGAAGAGGTAGCACATGCAATAAATAATGCTGGTGGTAAAGCGACTATCTGCAAGATTGATTACGAGGGAGCTAAAAAAGAACAGCCATTTGCTATCTTTATTTAGTTCTGCCGACTAAACGAGGATTGATTTTACCTTCTAGAATGAGATATTCGATTTCTCGTTGAATAGTATCAGGTGGGAATTTGAGTTGTTGTGAAATTTTGTTTATGTCAATATTTCCAATTTCTTGGTATCCGAGAGCAAGCTCTTTGACTTCATTTCTTAACTGTAGATACGAGTAAACAATTGAATAATCCTCATTGAGAGTTGCTTGGAATTTCTGTGGAAGGTATTCTATACGGATAACACTCATAGCTTCATCTAATGTCAAAGCAGTATTCTGAGCAACTTCTGTTATGACAGCTTTTCCTTTGTCAGCCAATTCTTTATCTAAGAGATTAATTGTACCTTCTAATTGCTTATCAGAAACAAAAAGACCGATTGGGAAATACTTTCCTTCAATTTCTTTTCTACCATAGAGATCTTGGATTAAGACATTAACTAGATCTGAGATGGGTTGTTCTTGCATGTAATCATGTATACTTAACTTACCGCTTTCTCTGATATCTTCTTTGATTTGTTCTTTATAGATTTCAGAATATTCCTGAACACCTCGCTCAAATAACACATTTACTTGACGAGCATGTTCAAAAGCTTCAGTGATTTGACCTTTAAGTAATTCATCAATTGAATTTCTTATTGCTTGGTATTGTTTATTCTTCAAAACCTTTTGATCTTTAATTTGGTCAAATAATTTTAGAATTGAAATAAAGTCCCAAATACGTAATTTCTTTGTTATAGAACGGATTAACATGTCTAAGAATAATTCAACAACTTTTGCTTCGTTAATTGCATCAATATACTGAAACATATGAGTATCATAAATTTTGGTTTCTTCTATGAAATTCCCTATTTTGTCATATATTTTAGTTGCAGCGAATAGGTAAAGAATAGAATCATAAATGACGTTTTTCTTTCCAGATTTAAGCATATTATCGACTTGTTCCAATGCTCTGACAGCGATTGCTTCTGCTTCTTTGACATTCTCTCGATTTGCAAATACCATTCCAGGAATTTCAAATGAAAGATAGCCATCTTTCATTGGAGCTGTATTGAACAAATCTTGAATTGTTTTAGCAATAAGTTGGATGCTTTTCTCATCACGTGATAATTCATAGTTTTCAAGTGCTGCAGAATAGTAATAGAGTCCTTCTTTGTAATTCTTATCGCGTAATCGAAGATCTCCAATGGTTGCAGCTGCAATAGCAGTGTCAGCAATCAGTCTTTCATCATCTAATAAAGCAAATATTCGACCTGAGGTTTTAAGCAGACTAATAGATTCCATTAAACGTTTTCTTTCAGCAGCTTCTTTCCCATCTTCCATACATTTAGTTCCTAATTCCACAACTCTAGCTCTTTGCCCAAGACCAGTAAGAGCAATGGCAAGGACTTCATAGAGAACATCAAGACCTTTCTCTTTGCGTCTGAGTATGGTTTCGATTAATTCAAAGGTTTTATCAATAACTGCCATACCCAATTCAACTTCTTGAGTTATAACCGCAAGTTGCAAGGATTGATCGATAATCTTAATAGTCTGATCAAAAAACATCGATTTTGCAATCATTTCCTCAGCAGGTTTAAACCACTCATAAATCATATTTGATAAGCTAATATTACCGAGAATAGCCAGTGAGTAATTTGTATTCAAAATAGATTGCAAGAGACGAATGACGTTTTGTCTGGCAAAAATCATAAGTTCAAGATTTTCTTGTTCTAATGCTTGCTGATTCAAGTGGATAAGTGGGATGATTGTGACCGGATAAAGTTCTTGATGAGTAAGTGAGGATGCTAAATCAGATAACATAATTAGAATTTTGATACCATGAGTCCGAGTCGTTGGTTCAAGACTTAACTCTCGACCAGTATGAGACAGTATACCCATAAATTTCCTTATTTCTTTTAATTCATTAACTTCAATATAGATATTTAATGCTTGATTTACTGTAGTATCAAGATATTCGAATTGCTTTTTATCTATCAAATAACTAACATGAGATAGATATGCATTTGCAATCTCAATTTGCAGTTTTGTATTATTTGCACTCTCAGCAGATCTTAAAGCTGGTTCAAAAATACGTCTAACTATTCGTGGATTCTTTGTTCTCAGTAATTTCTTTCCATAATCGAGAAGTGTTTTTGTGAGTTTTTCTAAGTCTTTTGCTGCCTTAATTTGAGAGAAGAATTTAATTGTTGAATCTATAAATTGACTAATTAGAACCATTCTTTCTTCTTCAACCTCGAATATTTTCTCATAAGCTGGGCTTAGAACTTGTGCTATTGCTTCAAGATAATTAGAAGTAGCTCGACTTGCTTTCTCTGTTTTCTCCTCGAATTCAGAAATTAAGTCAGCTCCAGCATTCATAAATTGAATACCTAGCATCGGGTCTCCTTCTTTCACAAGCTTAAATCCGAAATCAATACAACGATTACCGACTTTTGGTAGATAATCTTTAAGACCAGCTTGTAAAGCTAATTCCATTGCTTTAGAAAAGTAAAGCGCTGCAATGTCGTAATTCTTCTCAGCAAGCATTTTTCCACCGAGATTAATGAATATTTCAGAGATAACCATAATACGTTCAGGTTGACCTAAAGCAATGAACAGTTCTCCGGAAAGTTCAACAAGAGGTACTCCGACAATTATATTCTGATTATCAATTTGCTTTCTACCTTCTGTGATAAGATTGTTAACAATATCACTTGCTTCCTTACCAAGACCACCTCGTGCAAGCAAATGTATGCCATTTCGAAACGCTTCAACTGCAGCATTCATTTCATTTCGTTTTATGAGTGTTTCTCCAAGGTCAATGCTAATTTGACCAATTCCTACTAAATCATTAATTGTTCGTAAAATACCAATACCTGAAGCAAGAATGATGTGAGATGCTTCGAGTTTCCCTTCATCTCGGAGAATAATACCTTGATTTCTACAGACAGTAGCAAGATGCTTAATTGCTGGTTCATCAGTAATTTGAACGGTTTTCTCCATTCCTTTATCGATTAATCTGCTTCCTTCAACATTCTTACCATAAGAAATCAGTAAAGCAGCACCTACAAAGCATCGTTCAACACCACCCACCATATCTCCTTTTGAGAATAAGGTGTCAATAGCAGTATTAATGATATGATATCCTTCCTTATCTTTTCCAATTTCAATGAAGTTCTTAGCATTACCAAACATCTTAACTGTTGCTAACATTAATTCATTTCCTGCAATTAATGCTTCAAAGGCAATTGGTAGATATCTGAAAGAAGTATCAAAATCCATATTTTTCTGTAATTCATAAGCAATATCAAAAATAGCATTGCCAAGACTGACTAAACGATTAGGTTTTCCAGTTCGATTAAAAAGACTGAAACTTTCTTTGAAGAGCTCGATGGATTTCTCATAATTCTTAATATCATAGAAGGTTTGACCCTCAATAATACAGAGTCTTCCAGTAAATTCTTCTCCAACAATTGAACCAATTGTTAGCGCTACTTCCCATAAACGTAAACCAGCTTCAGGATTATCGCTTTTCATATTTGCAGTTCCAAAAGCCATCACCTTAAGAGCTGTTTCTTCAACTTCTTTCATTCGTCCATTTAGTTCTAGCATTTTAGCGATTTTCCCATAACAAAGTATAGCATTTTCAATACTATTCCTCGCCATTAACACATTGACAAGTTCTTCAAGAAATTGGATTGCTTCATCTACGATTTGAACTTCTGTTAAGATTTCAGCCCCACGTATCCCCCAAGAAACTGCAACTTCATTGTTTTCCAACTTTAGAAATTCTTCACAAGTTCTGATGCACATAGCAGCAGCTTCTTCATGTTTGTTTACCTTTTGCAGAATAGTGATTGATAAATTCAGATATTTTGTTGCTCCAATAAGATCCTCTTTAGAAATAAGATCAGTTGAGAAACTAGTAACTTCTGCAGCAAGCTCACTTATTCGTTTATTGTTCTTCAAACTAATGTATGATTCATAGGTTTTCTTCAAACTTTCATAAGCTGCATTATGGAGGTGCTCTTTTGAATAAGTGATCCATTCCTTATAATTTACTTCACTGGTAAACTCTAAATCACCAAGTTGTTTAGTAAAATCTTCTGCGACAGCAAAGTAAGTTAGACTTATTTTTTCTCGGTCTTCTTCACCTGCTTTGGTTGAAGTAATTTTACTGGTAGCAATTTCTATAGCAATCTCATTAATGATATTGATTAATTTCTTTAATTCATTAGATTTCTTAAGTGTTAATCGAATATCACCTGCTACTTTCATTTCTCTTAAGCCATGTTCAAAATCATTAGCAGAAATAAAATACCTGCCTAATGTTAAATGGAGATCAGCAGCTGAGCTCTTATCATTTAACTCGAGATAATAAGCGACTGCTTTATTTAGTAAATCAATTCCGAGATGAGGATTAGTACTTGCTAAAAATCGTTCCCCTTCAATATTAGCTGTTTGTGCTGCTTGTACTTTCTGATCAGATTTATTTAAAGCTTCAAGACCTAATGTAATGAAATTATTCGAGTCATCGAATAGCTTTTTCTGGAAAATCTCTCTTCCTCGTTCAATTATTTCTGCTCCTAAGGCAACAGCATTTCTAATTGATGACTCCAAGTAATAACTAATCGCTTGCTCATAATACTTTATAGACAAGACAAATTCATTTTTTTCAACAAATAACTTTCCTATTTCACTTGCACGATTTGCTGCAGCTTCTTTACTAACAGCAAGCTCAATTCTAATAGTAGTTTCAAATCCATTTTCTGCGATATCAGTAGCACCTGCACTTAATTGACTGGAAAAAGTTTCAAAACAGTGATCTGCAACCGAGTGGAATATGTTGGGATCAACCTTCATTTCACTATCAACAGATGCTAATAAATAGTAATGGAGTGCTTTGTCAATATTTCCGTTCTCAGAATGATACCTTCCAAGAGCAGATAATACTCTAGCTGCTTCTTCTGGTTGTTTTGCTCTAATGAATTCCTCTGCTCCTTGTTCAAACAATGGATCAGCATATTGAGTGATATTTTTCCTTAGAAAATCTGTTGCAAAACCTACCAAAACCTTTGCTGCTCTTTCATTCTCTCCGGCTTCAGAGAGAACTTTCCCACTCCCTCTTGCGGATTCCATAGTTACTTCATTGAGTTCTTCAGTGTCGAATTTTCGTACATTACTAATATGCTCTTCAATAGTTTCAACAACGGCATTAATATCTCGTTTGATTAGAGATCGGGCAAGAACTTCATTAAATTCACAGGCAGCCTGCCAAAGATCTCGAGCATAAATAATATCTCCGGATTTTATACATTGTTCTGTATATTTTGTAGCAATTTCTACCAGTGGTTTGAATTTTTGTTCTCGAAGATTTTCTGGAATGGCTTCTGCTGTAAGTTTTAATCGCTCCAATGCAATATCTAAATGCCCTTCCTGCAATAATCGTTCCGCTAATTTAAAATAAACTTCTGATGCTTCTTCTTCCTTGTCGATTCTAAGATAAAAAGCAGCTGCTTTAGTAGCCAAATCAATACCAGTTTGAAGCTGTCTTACTGCGAACATGGATTGCCATGCAGCATCAAAAGTATCCGCAGCTAATTCAATTTGATCAAAAGCAATAAAGAATTCTGTAACCAAACGATAAAATAATTCAGCATAATGGAAATCGTTCTTAATGAATCTTTCTTGAGCTAGTTGACGAATCATACTTGGAGCATCCATTCTCATATCGCTTTCAGGAAGCTCCTTTAAGGGATCAATCATCATACGGAGTGATTCATATGCAAGTTGAAACTTATTATACTTTAACAACAGTTCAGCTTGTTTTTGATAAATGCTAACTTCAAACTCCCTATCTACACTTCGACCAAGTTCAATGGCAATTCTGAAGTAATCTCTTCCAATAGGATACCTTTCATCAGTATATAATTGCAAACCAATTGATGTAACATTGGATCCAAAATCAATTGCCTCTTGATCTATTCCAACTTCTACAAAATAATCCTTAGCAGTTTCATAATACGGAATGGCAATGTCATAAAATCCCTTTGAAAAGATCGCTAAACCAATTAGTGAGAGTTCTTTCGCAAGAATGAGAATTGCAGGCTCTGCTTTTCGAGATACACAAATATCTTTAGCATGGGTAATTATTCTTGTTGCGACATTATTTTCAAATTGTACAGTCTCTAATTTGGCTATCTTTTGCTCGGGATTCAAAATATCGGGAATTTTAAATTCAATAAATGCAACATAAGAATTCATTAATTGTTCAGTAACAGTGAGAATTTTTGCTTCATCTGCTTTTAGACTTAGCACAAAATTTACTGCTTGATCCAAGTATTTTTCTGCCATTTCCTCATTGCGATTCTCTAAATGTTTGTTGAAAATCTTAATGTAAATGTCGATTGCTTTTTCTTCGTGTTTAGCTTTTGCATACAATTTTTTTGCTTTCTTTATAGTTTCTTGACCTTGCTTTTCATCTTCATCTCTAAGCCTTGTTCTTGACAAAATCTTTGCAGCTAAATCTGCATAATCAGTTGCTGCCTCGAGTGCTATATCAGCGGTCTCTCTTTTTATTTTATCATACAATCTAATTTGGATTTCTGAGAGTTGAGCTGCTTTCTCAAATTGATCATCATTTTTCCTATAAAGGTCTTTTACATTTGCAAGAAAGACATTAATTTCCCCGAAAAAACTATCGGGATCTTTTACCTTTAATTTATCAAGTTCTCGGAGAAGTCCTTCTGCTGTGAGAAAAATAAGTCTTCTATCGTTAGTTCCTGCTATACTTGATGTAATTTCTAATAATAATCTACAAGCTTCTTCTTCATTTCCTTTATCCTTTAACTCTTTAACAAGTTTAAAGAATTCATCTATAGCAGCTCTATAGGTGCCAGGTTTGAGAAGCTGTCGGGCTTTTTCGATATTTTCAAACATTCTTTAAATCCACACACGAAGTTTTAAGCGTATGATTTTTCTTGAAATCATATAATTCTGCTTATTTTTTTATCTGCCTTTATACTAAACTATCTCACTCAAATAAAAATTATGTTAAACAAGATGTTTCTAGATATAAATTTCTCTTATCTTGCAATTTTGTGCCAGATAGCTAATAATTATTAATCTGAAGGGATTTATGTATAGAAATCAATTAATTGGAGATTCATTTAATGAATTTATCTGTGGCTTTTCATGGAGCTGTTGGTCGAACAACTGGGTCTGCTCATATTATCCAAGCAGGAAATAAACGAGTCTTATTAGATTGTGGAATGATACAAGGGATTCCTCATCATTACAATCGAAAATTTTCCTTTGACCCAAAAAGCATTGATCACTTAGTTCTTTCCCACGCTCATATTGACCATTCGGGTCGTATACCTTTGCTTTACCAGCAAGGATACGAAGGGCCGGTATATTGTACTCCTGCTACCAAAGATCTTTTGAAAATTCTCCTTTTAGATGCTGTGAAAATCTCAAAGGAAGAAGCAAGGAAAGCAAGTAGACGTAAACAAAAAGGAGGAATAGAACCTCTCTATGATGAAGAAGATGTCTTTGAGGCTCTAAAACATATTATTACTGTTCCCTATCATAAAACCAAAATTATAGAGAAAAACATCTCATTCAAGTATCTAGACGCAGGTCACATTATAGGCTCAGCACAACCAATATTGGATTTCGATGGAACTAAAATTGCATTTACTGGAGATTTAGGTCAAAATGGAATTCCGCTAATTAAAAATCCTGATCCGATTGAAGAAGCACATTATCTAATAACAGAATCTACCTATGGAGATCGAATTCATCCACCAATGGAAAAAGCAAGAGATATGTTATTAGAATATACAAAACATGTCTCACAAGAAGGAGGAAAACTAATAATCCCTTCATTTGCCGTTGGGAGAACTCAAATTCTAATTTACTTCTTAAATGCGATTTTCGAAAAAGGAGAAATCGATAGAACTCCTGTTTATATTGATTCACCGATGGCTATTGATGCCACCAAAGTTTACCTGAATCATCCTGAATGTTTTGATAAAGAAACCTTGAGATTACTGAAATCTGGAGATAATCCCTTAACTTTCCCTGAGTTAAGGTTTTCAAAAAGCTCTCGAGAATCTCGTGCTATACGGTCCGGTTGGGAGACTTGTGTTGTTTTTGCAGGATCCGGAATGTGTACCGGAGGTAGAATCCTAAGTCATTTAATAAATGAATTACCAACGAGAAAATCTGTTGTACTCTTTGTGGGATATCAGGCAAAGGGAACTCTAGGACGAAAAATCGTTGAGGGAGCAG
>JAHLVZ010000227.1 GCA_019058165.1 Candidatus Heimdallarchaeota archaeon | reverse complement strand
CCCCAAAATGTACTGGGTGTATGGAATGTACTAAAAATTGCCCAGAAGATGCAATAACTGTCGAAATTACACTTCCTGAAGTAAAGGAGGGAGAAAATCCGTATAGGCACCCATTTGAATCATTAGATGTGGCCATGGAAAACCAAAACCAAATTGAAAAATTAGATGCTACTTACAAGGGGTTGAAAAAAATATGATGCAACCAAGATTTGATTATAATCTCAAGGAAGAGCTCTTCAAAGCTATTGAAGATGAATTTGGGGCTGCAAAAGTTGCACAGAAATACCTTGAATCGAAAGATGTTTCGGTTTTTGAGGAGTGGGGAAAAAATCTAATGGAAAAAACTTATGAATTAGGAACCAAGCCAGAATTTGTTGATCATCTTTATGAAATGGTTCAATTGGTTAGTGAAAAAACTGGAGAAGTAAGATTTCCACATGAGGCTCAAAGATTTATCGAAATTGTGTGTCTTTCAATTCATTTAATGAGTGTGGTTTTAATTCAAACTGCTTATAATAAAGAACTGAGCTTTTCAATTGTAGAGGGAACTTGCACAGTCCACAATAAATTAAAAGAATCGTTATCTGAAGAGGAATTGAAAGCTTTACCTTGCAAAGGAGGGTGCTTAACAACCTGGAAAACAATTTTTAATATTCTTAAAATGGATGATGTTGAAGTCTCTCAAACTCAAGAAATACCTAGCCAAGGAATGTGTACTTTTTTAGCTCAAAAAAAATAATTTTTTTTTTCTAATTTATTATTATTATTATTGTTATTACAAGAAAAATTCAAGAAGTGAGTTTAAATGAAATATAGAAAAATGGGATCATTGGATTGGGAAGTATCAGCCTTAGGATTCGGATGTATGAGGCTCCCAACCAAGAAGGAAAATGGGAATGATATAATTGATGAAGAAGAAGCAATCAAGATGATTCGCTATGCTATTGATAATGGTGTAAATTATTTCGACACTGCCTTTCCGTATCATAATGAAACTAGCGAACTTGTTGTTGGAAAGGCACTCCAAGAGGGATATCGGGAAAAAATAAAATTAGTAACTAAACTTCCAATGTGGATTGTAACGGAAAGGGATGATTTTGATAAATATCTCAACAAGCAATTAGAGAAATTGCAAACTGATCATATTGATATCTACTTGTTTCATGGATTAAATAATCAGACGTTCCAACTTGTTAAAAAGTATGAATTAATTGAAAAAATGGAGGAGGCTAAAACAGCAGGGAAAATCAGGCATATTGGTTTCTCTTTTCACGATTCTTATGATGTTTATAATGAGATAATTGATTATTATGACTGGGACGCTACCCAGATTCAATGGAATTTCGTTGATCATAACACTCAAGCGACTACAAAAGGTTTAGAATATGCTGCAAGTAAGGGGATTGCTGTTATAGTGATGGAACCAATAAAGGGAGGAAAATTAGCAAATCCCACAAAAGAGATAGAGGAGATTATTGAAAATGCTCCTGTTAAAAGAACTGCAGCAAATTGGGCACTACAGTATGTATGGAATCATCCTGGAGTTTCTGTTGTTTTATCAGGGATGAGCACTTTTGACCAAGTAAAAGAAAATATCGAAAGTGCTGAACAATCGGGAATTAACCTATTAAGCCAAGAAGAACTGAAGATAATTTCTGATATGACAACACGGTATAGGAAAAAATCTATTGTCCCATGTACATACTGTGAATATTGTCAACCTTGCCCATCCAGTGTAAGTATACCTCTCAATTTCAGATTATTGAATGAACTCCTCTGGGTGGATAGTACTGAACAAATGAGAGAAAAATATAAATATTTCGCCAGTAAAGAAGAAGATTTAAACGCCAAGAATAACTATGGTGCCGCTTCTTTATGTACTGAATGTGGTGAATGCCTTGATAAATGTCCCCAAATGATAGACATTCCAAGTGAGTTAAAAAAAGTCCATCTGGTTTTAGGAGAAGATAACGAATTATCAGGAGTATATAAGTTATTTCTGAGAGGACCTGTATTTGTAGATAAAGAAGAATTTCAGATCATCGGAATTGAAGATGTAGGTAAGAGAGAAAACCGGAACACTGCGGCTATTTGGGCTAAATTTCAACAGGAAATTACTGCCGTCTCCAGCAGAGATGCCTCCCACGGTTTAGGTATAAGGATAGGGACTGAAGAATTACAAAAAAAAGGAGAGGAACGCTATATAGTTTCGAATGAAGTATCCAGTACTGAAATCGTGCCTGAGGGGATGATAACAGAAACAATTCATGCCCAAAAATATGCTGTCTTTACCCATATTGGATCATTGATAAACATTAGTGAAACTTACGAATATATCTATGGAGATTGGCTTGTTAATAATACTCGATATGAGCGAGTGCCATGGGTAGCAGAATTTGAATGGTATGACGCACGATTTAGCTTAGTATCTGAAGATTCTGAATTAGATCTCTATATTCCAATACAAGCAAAATAGCTTTAATATCTTATAACTCTCTTCTTCTATGGTAGTAATATTAGATCATTTTATAAATAATAAATAAAAATCGCTTAAGTTATTTTATAGAAATCACTAATTTTTTTACCCTCTTCGAAAATTAAATTAATTCTTTCTAATTCATCAGGTATCTCAAGTTGCTGAGGACATTTCTCGAGACATTCCCCGCATTTGGCACATAAGCTCGCAGATCCAACTCCTTTCCCACTTTTTTCTAATTCTTCTTTAGTTTTTGGGAGAGTTTTGTAATAGCTTGTAAATCCTGCTCTTGTCTTTTCTCCATACTGATTAAATTGATTAAGTAGGTTGAATAGAGCCGGAATGTTCACTCCTTCAGGACACGGCATGCAATAATTACAAGAAGTGCAAGGAACCACGAATATTTTTTTAGTAAATGCTCCCTTTAAGTCTTTAATAGTTTGTAATTCTGCTTCTGTCATAATGTTAATACTTGAATTGTTTGCAGATTCTATATTCTCCTTTACTTGATTCATAGCACTCATCCCAGATAGAACAACAGAGACTTCAGGGTGATTCCAAACAAATTGGAGAGCCCATTCTGGTAGACTTCTTTTTACTTTTGACTCATCTAGAATTCTTTTTATCTCTGGACTATTCTCATTTAAATCTTTTTCATCAATAAAGAGTTTTCCTCCTCTTAAGGGCTCCATAACAATAACTGCAATTCCCTTTTCCGCAGCATATTTCACTCCTGCTGTACCTGCTTGGAAATTAACATCCACATAATTATATTGGACTTGACATGCATCCCAATCATAAGAATCTATTATCATTTTGAATGTATTAAAAGAATCGTGGAAAGAAAACCCTATATTATTGATTTTTCCCTCAGCTTTAGCTTGTTCCATTTTTTCCATAATGTTTAATTCTTTTACTTTTTGAAAACTCGCTCTACTTAATCCATGTAAAAGATAAATATCAAGGTAAGTGGTTTGCAGTTTCTTGAGTTGGGTGTCTAATATTCGGTTAAAATCTTCTTCTTTCTGAACAAAACCTTGACCGATTGGTAATTTCGTTACAAGGTGAACTTTTTCCCTATACCCATCTTGTAAAGCTTTACCTACTAATTCTTCACTCTTATTATTCATATACATCCAAGCTGTGTCTACGT